>NZ_CP136514.1:0-300000 GCF_032813545.1 Nodosilinea sp. E11 | reverse complement strand
TAAGTTGGTTGACCTTGGCCCCATGTCTCAGGTCGTTAGTCGCATTGTGGCTCAGCATTTTGACCGCTATTGGGCAACAAACTATGCTCCCCAGCTTGAGTTTGATGCCACATGTTCACTACCAGAAAGAAAGGTTTAACGATGTCCCAACCCCTCCCCGAGCAAGTTCTCAAGGCCGTCGATACCGTCCTCGCTGTCTTGGGTGAACCCACCACAGACACCCGATCAAAAGCTCTCGATGCTTTTCAGCGGGGCGATGCAGGTCTGCTGCGGCTGTTGGCGGCTACTAACCTGGATGACCACTACGTGCGATCGCTGGGCTACCTCATCTCGGCCAAGTCTAAACCCGATTTGCCGACGGTAGCTGTTGTGCTAGCTGAAGCAGCCCGTGCAGCCGCAGACTACGCCAGAGAACTTACGATTCTTCAGCTCAACCAAAAAATTCACCTCGATCTGCTAGCGTCTTCTTAGTAAAAGAAGAGCGAAACTATACCCCTGAAGCTGTCGCCAGGCCTGATCGTTGCTTGAGCAGTCATTCTGGTTTGGTCGAGGGACTGACGGTATTCAAAATAATGAAAACTTAGCAATAGGAAGGGTTCATGGCTTCAGGTATTGGGGTGGTCTCGTTTAGGGATGCTCTTAGAGAAGTTATGGCTGTGCACGGGGCGCAAGCCAGCGTCGTGGCCCGCTCGGCTGGCATATCAGAAAGCAGCCTCTCAAAGTACCTGAGCGGCACCTTCGACTTGAGAACTAGCGACACCGACAGAATTCGACAAGCCTTGACCCCAGCAGCCCATGAGCACCTGCTACGCCTGCTAGGGTTGCCCCAACTTGAACTGTTGGCAGCTGATGGCCAAGACCGTGCTCTCTTGATGGAATCTGCAATTCAGGACTTTGTTCGCCAATGCAGCGATCGGGATTATCTACGAATTTTGGGGGCCGTTACACGAGGGCGAACTGAAGCCCTTGGCCACAGCACTTAACTTGCGATCGCACTACATGCTGTCAAGGTTTGGGTTAGCTTGAGATGCCCTATACACGACCCGGAGCAGGGCAAGTTGTTCCTCGGTGCTGCACTGCCGACAGTACGTGTCAATCAGCGCAAACAACGCATCGGTTTCTAGGGAATTGCTGCCAGAGGCTTGGTCGCTACGACTGGCGATCATCGCCTGCTCAGATTGCAGCATGAGCGAAAGCATATAGACAAATGCTTCGGGTTCAAGTTCATCCAGCACCCGCTGAAGCGAGGAGGTGTTAATCTCCCGCCTGCCGTTACGAAACCCCGAGAGCGTACCCTGGGTGACTTGAGATCGCTGAGCCAGATCCCTGGCATTGACGTCAAACTTATCTAGCGTCATTCGCAGGGCTTCGCGGATGCTCACGCGATGGGGGCCATGGCTCGGTTCCGCCTCCGGGGCAGGGGGGGATGAGGAATCATTCTGATCGGCCATCTACGTGTGCTAAAGGGGAGTATTCCGAAAATACACGGAAATCTTTTAAGATTCCACAATATTGCCGAAACTTGCAGTTTGTAGAGTACAACGGCCACCGGCTGCCGCTGCAACCTCAGTCGGGCAGCTGGCTGCTGACCGACAACCTCGAACCTATGGGTGATTCGCTCGCGACATTCTTTCAGCAATGGGACTGGGCGGCCCAAGGGCAAGACCTGGAGATGCTATTGCTCTCAGCCCCTCATGCCAGGGAGTCGCGCAAGCAGGAATCCAATCGGCGATCGCTATCTCCTCAAGCCCAAGAGTGGAAAGACGACCTCGACATCGAAATCCGGGAGGGTTGGACAGGCTCCGGGCAGACGAATCGGCTACTGAAGTCGATCGCTACCCGGAGCCATGTGTTTGAAGGGCTCTCCGGCACAGCATTAGTCGATCGCATCGTTGAACTGGCGATCGCATCACCAGGATTTCAAGAGCATTGCCGACATCAAAACGAGATTCGCTCAAAGGCACAGCACTGGGCCAAGTCGGTCGAGGGCTACTACTGGCCGATCGGTACCCGTCGTGGTCAGCGGATTCCAGGGGGTGAGAATACCCTGCGCCAGCTCGACGCCCGTGATCGCATCGCCCAGGCCGTGGCCGCCCTGAAAGGCATCGAATTTCCTAGCATCAGAAGCCTGGCTGCTGCGATCGCCAATGCCGCTCGTAGCAGCTTACAAACCCTCTATCGAAATGCCGACTTATGGCATCCCAAGAAATCACCTGTAACGGTTGCAGGCCAAGGCGTAGAGTCAGCAGACGTTGATCGAGAGAGCATCAGTAACGCGATCGCCGAAGCTGAAAACCCTTGCAATCAGCCAGTGTTACAGACCTCAGGGGGGGATATGAAGTGTGGGATCCCTGAGGCTGGCTTGAAAAATTCTTTTTCTCCGGATGGGGGGGTGCGGGGGGGAGATTCTAGTTTTCCCCAACCCCTGGCCCTTAAAAACAACCCTATCCCAATCCCTTTTGATGAATGCTATGCCGCCATACAGTCGAATGTGAGACAGCTGGGATGGTCTATGAAGCGGCTCAAAGGATTCTTGTCTGAAAAATTTGGACGCTCATGCATGGCCGAACTATTCGATGAAGAATTATTTGTGCTGCTTTATTGGCTCAGGCTAGAGAACGTCGATGCCCAGGGCTAAGAATACGATCTACACCGAATCATCTACCCAACCGCAATTCTCACAGTCGTAATGGATTTGGCCAGTGATCGCTTGAATGCCCCTCTCGCACTGTGGGCACCGACCCGTAAACAGTGGGTGGCTGTCCAGCCGCTCCAGCCGCTGCTCCAGTGATCGCCGCTGTAACGGCTCTAGAATTAGTCCTGAAAGCCAAGCTAGCAGCCTGATTGCGCTTATAGTTTTCTAGGATCTAGGCCTTGCGCTGTCAACTGCCACCATGGGAGGTCGCTTAAAGATGTGTCAGGCAGTCAGCGTTTAGGGTTGAGAGCAGTGAAGGCGGAAGAGCTACTCAGACCTATTTTAGGGGGTACTTTGGATTAGTTCGAGGTGGGTAACGGTAGTTAAATTAGCCTGTTGCAGGTAGATTTGACCTTCATCAGTAAGCAAGAGAGCCGCAAACTTAGCCCCGATGGGCGGCAGGCGATTATCCCGTCGGTAGACTACAGCCAGGGGATAGGCTAGAGGATAAGTTGAGGTGTGCAATACTTCTGGATTGATCTGGTAAACACCTTTGGTGTTGCACAGATCGATACTGGGCTTTAGCGTCTGCCCATCGGCGCGGCGGAAGGGTTGACTGGCCTCTGGAGCAGCCCCTGCAATAGCCAGAGGATAGACCGAGCACTGCCCAACGATAGAACTCAGCGGTGTAATACCAATGCTGCCTATCCCCGCTGTTTCAAAATCGCGGATGATGCGCCGCATCATCCGCAAAGTATCTAGGCTCATAGGGGCGACGCGGCTGGGTTCGTCTGATGGCTCAATCAGATGCTGAATGGCGGCCTGGGTCGTCGGACTAGGGTTGACATAAAGCTTTATAGGCTGGCTAAGGGCAGGTTTTACCTGGTGCCACGTGGTAATTTCCCCCTGGTATAGGTCTCGGACATTAGCCAGGCTCAGTTGCCCCTGCAGCTGATCGGGCAACCCTTGAGACCGCCCCTGGTAGCTAAAGGCCACGACTACCGCTAGCCCATCGTAGGCGACAGTTTCGGCAGCCATATCAATGGGCAGGGGTTGTAAGAGGGGCAATAGGGCAAAATCGGCTTGACGCGATCGCACATTCTCTAAGGCGGCTTCGACAGAACCAGAGGCCAGATAGGTGAGCTGAAGGTTGGGCTGATCCACGGCCATCTGCTCCATCAAGGGCAGCGTCGCTTCTGGGCCAGGAGCATTGAGCACCTGGCCCCACACGTCTCCGGTCAGGGCAGTGTAGGTAAAAGCCCCCTCGGGTACCGCCCCGACGGCCTCAAAACAGCAGAGCGGAGGCGTCTCTCCCACTGGCTGGGGACGCAGGAGCACCCAGAGCAGACGGCTAACCAACACCACTGCCCCCAGGCCCAGCAGCAGCAGCAGTATTCTCAGCCACCACCGTCGCCGGGGAGGCACAGCGACTACATTCGGTGGGGCCAGCGCGCTGATCACCGGCTTGGGCGGCAGCTGCAACAGCGCCTGGTAGGCCTCTTGAGCAGTGGCAAAGGGGAGAGTAAGCCCCAGCAACCGCTGAATAAACGCTTTGAACAGCGGGTCAACCCCAGGCCAATGGCGGGCCACCCTAGGGTTCAGCGTCTGACCACTAGCATCCACCAGGTTACTGGTTAACAGCTCAAAGGCTACGGCTCCTAGAGCGGCCAAATCTTCCTGGGGGGCATGCTCAGGTACCGTCATCACAAGGGGGTTAAACGACTCTTCCCACCGGGCAAAATCGGTTAGATAGATGAACCATTCCGCCCCCTGCTCTACCCACAGCAGGCTAGAGAGCTGGATATTGCCGTGGACAATGCCGGTTTGAATATGTCCTGGCGATAGGGCATAACGCTGCTGATGCAGCCCGACCAGGGTTTGCAGCACCTGGCGCAGCATCTGGTAGACTTCAGCGGCGGTAAACGGCCCCCGCAAGCGGAGCAAATCGTTGAGGGTAGGGCATTGGTCTTCGATGGGCAGCAGCAGGTAGGCGCGATCTTCCCCCACCGGGGCAATAGCCTCTATGGGAACTACAATGCGCAGATCCTGGGAGCGCCCATCGGCCAGGGCCAGCCCCACCTGATTCAGGAATATATCCTGCCGCTGCCGTCGATCGCTAGGGGTGAAGTATCGCTCTGGCAGCACATATTCTCGTAGGGTAATGGGGATATCTAACACACTCAGGGTGGCTCTGTATCCCCGGCTGATGCCTCTCTGCCCCAGGCTTTGCTCGATCCGATAAGTGCCCTGCTCCCCGATCACCAGGGAGCCTACCGGAAGCGGGCTTAAAAAGCCGCAGAGTGAGCAAGCCGTAGCTTGCGGATCGGCCTCAACGCTACGCTGAGCCTGGGCGCAGTTGAGCGGGTTACCCGCTATACACCGATATTGCTGATAGTAGGAGGGAAAGGCTACCAAGCCAGGGGGCGCAATGGTCAACGCGATCGGATCTGTCGGCGGGGTGCTGCGATCGCGACCATCAGCAGGCAAAATTACAGGTTTTATCTGCTCTAGGCTAGGTTGTAGCCACGACCACCGGGCTAGGGCATCGTAGCGCTGCAGCCTTAGGGGCACGGGGTATCGCACCAGATAGCGCTGGAGCAGATGTTGAGTAAACTTGGTATTGAGCACAGGGAGCGACGGTGAGGTTAAGGCCCTAGCCGATGCACACAGCCGATCAGCTCTGGCGGTGGCCATGCCCTACGGGTTTAGGCCCTGGGGCTTTAAAGCTTAAATGCCGGGAATTTCAGACAGCTCACATACCAGCTCTTCCACCGAAAACCGAGTCGATGCCTGCCATTCTTCTAGGGTGAAGTCGTAGCCTTGCTGCTGGGCTAGGGCCACAAAGTGCTCGGGCGATGGCGATGCGTTAAACTGCTCTTTGAGGGACGGGTTGGTCTGGGTCTCACGGAATAAGCGAACAACCTGATCTTTTGACATGACAAAATCCTCGCTATGGGGCATGACTTACATGACTTAACTGGGCAGGAACGTATCCCACTCCAGTCGGCTACAGTCTGTCATGGTTGATAACCCGAAAGTATTAGCCAAAAGTCGAACCCCCAAGGGACGGAAAGACCTCCGGCTACGGCGGCGGGGGCTGTAGGTTTTGCTGGGCTGTTTGCAGGCTTTGCTGGGCCAGCGGTTGGTTAGGGTTGAGGGCGATCGCGGCTTGCAGGATGGCGATCGCAGCCTGGTAGCGGCCCAAATTGATCAGCGCCACCCCTTGCCCGGTCAGGGCATTGGCGCGCTGGGGCGAATTTGGGGGCATGAGTACCAGCCCCTGGGCATAGGCATCTAAGGCGTTCTGCCATTGTTTTTGGGCGGTCAGGGCAATGGCGCGGTTGTACCATCCCTGGGCCGAGTCGGGGTTAAATGCAATGGCCTGATCTGCCGAGGCTAGAGCCTCGTCGTAGCGCTGAAGGTGCCACAGCACCACGCTGCGGTTGGCCCATAGGGCATCGTCATAGGGTGCAATTTGCAGACCCTGATCGTAGGCCTCCAGGGCGTCATCGTGACGCTGCATTGATCGTAGAATGATGCCTCGATTGAGCCAGGTGCGAGCATGGTTAGGGGCCAGTTCGAGCGATCGCTGGTTGGCGGCCAGGGCATCGTCGTAGCGTTCCAGATACCAGAGAATCACCGCCCGGTGGTGGTGGGCTTCGGCGTAGTCGGGAGTTATGCCCACCGCTCGGTTAATCGAGGCCAGTGCCTCGTCATAGCGGCTTAGGCCAGTGAGGGCAATACTGCGCTGATTAAACACTTCGACTATGCCCCGGTCGCCCCAGCGGCCATCCCCCTGCAGGGCCAAGTTACAAGCTTCGAGGGCGGCTTCGTGCTGGTTGAGCCGATTTAGCGTCCCGCAGCGGCCCAGCTGAGCCTGGGAGTAGGGGGCCTCTAGTTCAGTGGCGCGGGTAAAGGAGGTAAGGGCTTCGATGGGCCGCTGAAGCTGCTGCAATACCTGCCCCTGGGCGGTCCAGGTGGTGGCATTATTGGGATCGAGGTTAATGGCCTGGTCGTAGGCGGCGATCGCGGCCCCATAGTCGCGCAGCTGGCTGTAGGCCCGGCCCTGTTCGGCCCAGGCCATCGCCGCCGATTCGTTGCCCCACTGACCATCGCCCGCCAGCGCTGCCTCACAGCTGGGAATGGCGGTTTGGGCCAGCCCCAAATCGTTCCGAATGCGGCACTGGTAGGCCAGAGCCAGCGAATAATTGGGCTCTAGCAGCAGGGTACGCTCTAGGGCAACGGTGGCCTGCTCCAGCTGCCCCGCCTGGCTGAGAATAATGCCCCGGTGCAGCCAGGCTAAGGCAGGAGAGGTACTGCCCCAGTTGCCATCGACCCGCAGGGCATTGTTACAGGCATCCAAAGCGGCTTCGTTGTCGTTGAGGGCAGCATAGCCGATGCAGCGATAGGTGATGGCCAAAGAAGACTGTTGGTCAAAAAACAAGGCTCGATCGGCGGATGCGATCGCATCGGGATAGTTCTGCAATTGCAGCAATACGTTACTGCGCAGCGTCCAGAGGTTGGCATCTGCTGGCGCTAGGGCAATGGCTTGCTCGCAGGCCACCAGCGCCTTATCGTAGGCTCCAGCATTGATCTGCAACCGGCATAGACCCGCCCAGTAGTCGACATCTTCTAGGGCATTAAAGCCTTCGGCTTTAGTTTGGGGGTTAGGGGTTGCGATCGCCCCCGGTGCCCATCCCCCCCCTCCCAGCGTGAGCAGGGCCATCGCTCCCCAACCTAAAGCCCGCACACCGATAGGAATGAGCCAGACCTGAGGGATAATCCGCATAACAAAGATTGGGGTGGAATTCCCCATCCCAAGAGGGGGGACAGCCCTAATTTAAGCATTCCTAAGGCCCGCCTTGACAGTCACCAAAGGTCTAGGGGGAGATTGGATATCAGGGGTGTACGCTGGGTAGCAACCGACCCGGAATCTCCTTTAAAACATGGCCGCCAGCAGTTCCACACCTTCAATGTATTCACAAGAAATAGCACCATGGTAAACGGAACAATCAAAGGCTGGGGTGCCCTGGTGGTGCTGGTTCCCATCCTCACCGCCACCGCGGCCCAGGCGGCCAACCCACTCCATTGGGTTCGGCTGCTCGAAACGCGTCGCTGTGAGCGCTGCAACCTGGCAGAGGCTGACCTACGCCAGGCGTTTCTGCGCCAGGCCCACCTGAGCGGGGCCAACCTGCGGGGAGCCGACCTGAATGGGGCCGACTTGCAGAATGCCTTTCTGTTGGGGGCCGATCTGCGGGGTGCTGATCTGCGCAACGCCAATCTGGATGGGGCCAACCTGATGGGTGCCCGCCTTGACAATGCCCGGTTGCACGCTGCCGTGATGGGCGATCGCACTCTCATTGCCCCCCGCTGGCGGCTGGTGCGTGACCTGGTCACCGACGGGGTGGGCGATCGCGACCTGCGCCAGGCCGATTTACAGGGGGCCAACTTGGATGGCGTTGATCTGCGCGGTGTAGACCTCACCGAAGCCAATTTGGCCGGGGCCACCCTGGAGGCGGCATTGCTCTCCGATAGCACTTTGGCCCAGGCCAATTTAGCCGAGGCCAGCCTGTTTCTAAGCGATCTGCGTCGGGCCCAAGTCTCCCAGGCCAATTTGAGCCAGGCCAGCCTGCGCGCTGCCGACGGGCGCCGCAGCGACTTCAGCGATACCGACCTGTCTCAGGCCGATTTGGCCCTGGCCTACCTCGACCAGGCTAGCCTCAACCACAGCGATCTGTCTCGGGCCAATCTCTCCAGAGCCGAGCTGACCGGGGCCGATCTGCGCCAGAGCAATCTGACCGATGCCAATCTATTTGTCGCCAATTTGCACAATGCCCAACTGGAGGGGGCCAATCTACAAGGCACCCGCCTAGAAGGCGCAGAATTGAGCGGCGCCAACCTGAGCCTTGCCGATTTGCAGAGCAGCCACTTAGCGGGGGTACGGCTACAAGATGCCGACCTCAGCGGGGTCAACCTGCGCCGTCGAGATCTGCACGGGGCCGACCTCAGCGGCACAAACTTGAGCCAGAGTGATCTCTCTGGGGCCAACCTGGCCGGGGCCAATCTGGCCGGGGCTAACCTGGAAGGAACCAACCTGAGCCGGGCCAACTTGCAGGGGGCCAACCTGGAAGGCGCGAGCTTGCAGGGGGCTGATTTGCAGGGGGCCAACCTACAGCAGACCAACTTGCTGGGTGCCAACCTGGCCATGACCCAGCTGCAGCGGGCCAACTTCACCCGAGCTAACCTTTACGGCACCAATCTACAGCGCATCACGGTGTTGAATACCAACTTCTGCGAAGCGATCATGCCCGACGGACGGATTCACGCTTGCCCCTAAGCATAGAGAAGAGTCTGTTGAGCCAAAGGTGGCCGGTTAGCGGGGGGTCACGGTACAGGGTTCAAGGTACAAGGTTTGAGGCTTACCGTGAACCTGACACCCTGTACCTGACACCCCTACCTTAGTCAAACTGCGGCGGCAATTCGGCGGGGGCTAGGCGGTCGGGCTCCGAGGATCGCGGGGTGGTTAGATCTTGGCCATCCCCCTCCCCAGCGGCCCCAGCCGCACTAGCGGCTCCCCCAGACCCGGCCTCGCCGCCAGACACCGCATCGGGCGGTGCCAGGGTGGTCAGGGTAAAGGATCGCTGCACTTGGATACCGGCGCTGTTGGTGACCTGTAGGGTAACGACCGTAGGGCTGGTTTCAGGGCTGATGGGCAGCGGCAGGCTGCCTATCAGCGGCACATTACCGGGTACAGGCAACAGGACTACGGTCGTGCCGGGGTTGGCTTCCACCTGCCACGACATCACAAACTTAGGCGGCAGCTGCCCCCCCTGGAGCGCCACGGTATAGTTAGGCTGCATCGGTTTGCCATTCACCAAAAAACTGAGGATTTGCGGTGGGCGAGCGGCGATGCGAATGGGTGGCGTGGCTTGGGTAATGGGGGGCGTAGTGGGGCCGTCGAGGGGAATGACGGTGAGTTCAAAAAGGTATTGCCCTGCCTGGCGAATGCCGGTCTGGAGGTCTTCGCAGACCAGTTCTATATCCAGGGTGCAGGAGGACGCTAGGGCGGCGGGCAGACTCTTTTGCAGATCGATCCGCACGCTAGGAAAGACAATGGTGCCATCAGGATCGCGACCTACGAGTTCTAGGGCGGCGACGCGTTCGGGGTGAGCGATCGTCCAGTTGAGCCGAATGCCGTAGGGGTCGCTGTCAACTTGAGTCGCTGTCGCCGGGGTGCGAGCGGGGGCCGGTGGTGGTTCTGGGTAGACCGGCTGGGTGGAGGTAAACGCAAGAATTTCGGGCTGGGGAAAGGGGGCAATGGCGATCGCCGCCGAGGTCGCGCTGTGGGGGGCAAGGTTGCCCCGCCCCGCCCTTGGGAACACCGTTAGGGTGAACTGGTACCGCCCCGGCTGGCGGGCATCGGTGAGCAGGTTGCGGCAGGTGAGCTGACGGCGGGCAAGGGTACAAAACGGCTCTAGTTCGGCGGGTAACCCCTGGCTGAGATCGTAGGTCACTGGGGCACTGATGATCTCGCCCTCAGGGGACTGGCCCATCAGCTCCAGGGTTTGCAGCCGATGGGGCTGACTGACCTGAAAATCGAGCCGCACGGCATCGTCGTTGGCGGCGGTGTACTCAGCATCGGCAGGGGCCAGGCGAATCACCTGAGGCGCGACCGGACGACGAATCAGCGTCCACCACAGCAGCCAGACAAGCACCGCCAGGGTACCGACCCCTAGCAGCAATAGGGGCAGAAGCTGCCACCAGGGCCGTGACTCCCACAGGAGAAACCCCGGCATGGGGAAATCGGGCAGAGGATGCTGGTCTAAATCTTGGGCCTCGACGGCAAAATTGAGCACCCGACCACCCCCGACCCAGGGGCGCTTGCGCGGGGGGTGGGGCTGCACCAGCAGGCGAGCGGTCTGGGTTTGGTAGGCGGCCAGGTGCAGCTGCGGCGGCTCTAGGGTAAAGCGGCAGAGGTCGCCGCCATCGAGTGGGAGGGCCTGTAACTGTAGCGATCGCGCCGTATTGCCCTGGTTGCTGGCCTGCACCATAAACACCCCCGGCTGATTTTGCACCCGACCGACCAGGGTGCGAAAACTCAAGGTGACTTGATAAACCGGCAACACGTTGAGATAGAGCAGATCGAGCAGGGTTAGCTCAGGCTGATTTTCTGATAGCAGTTGCAGGGTGCCCACGTAGCTCCCAGCCAGGGTATTGGGCGGTATCGCCACCAGTAGCAAAATCGTGCCCTGCTCGCCGGGGTTGAGGTCTAAATACTGCTCGACAATGGAGAGACCGGGTTGTTCAAAGCCTTGGGGGTAAGCAATAGTCACCCAGGCGGGCGGCAAGTCGATGCAGCGTAGCCGAAAGCGATCGACCCGATTCCCCCGGTTATGGACCAGCACCTGCACATCCAGGGTAGAGCCTGGAGCTAGGGCTGCGGGGCTGGAGGTGCGGGTAGCCGGTATCAGGAAAAAGGTCGGATCGTTGACTTGCTCAATATCTTGGGCGGCGGGGAGCACCTGTAATCGTTGCTCAAAGCGCAGGGGCGGATTGTGGGGATAGTGCTGGGGGGCATCGACTGCCAGGGTGTAGGTATAGTGGCCTGGCATCGCCGCCGCTGGTATTTGAAAGGTAAACACCGCCTCGCCGCTCTGGGCTGGCCCCAGGGCTAACCGCTTTTGGGTCGATGACACCCACCGGTAAAGGGGGGCGGGTAGATCGTCTAAAAAGATATCGATGATGGCGCTGACGTCGCCTTTATTAGTGATGGTCACGCTGAAGTCCAGCGCGCCATCGGGGGCAACGGTGCCATCCCCCGAGCCACTGAGCATAACCGCCAGGGGGGCCGACATCAGCGCGTCGGCTAGGACAAGGTTGTCAGTGCGCTGGCGCTGGCTGAACTGAGCCCGATACTGCACGGGTCCTGAACCGAGCGCTGGTGCAATCATCTGCACATGGCCCTGCTCTAGTAGCGACTCTAATACCACCTGAGCGTCGGCCTCAGAGCAGCCCAGGTGACGAGCGACCTCGGCTAGGGTCGCGGCTTGCTGACCCATGAGCCAGGCCATCAGCTGCCGTTGTTCGGTCGGCAGGACGAGCATATCGGCCATGCTGAGGCTGTCTGCTGCTGATTCGCTGCTAAACCCTGAACTTGTCATCACACCCTTTCCATGGTGAGGGGCATTATAGTCTGAACATTAGGCCTTTAGGGCTGACAGGAGAGGGGCTTAGCTACGGTATAGAGCCTCACTCGGTGGTCGTTACCGCCGCTGACCACCGCCAGGCGATCGCCCCGCCGGGTCACATCCACCGCTGTAATCGCCTGGCGCGATCGCCCCAGTTTTTGCCCCTGCACCATCTCCCCATCGGCCCGCAGCTCCCAAAGCATCGTCTGACCATCGTCGCCGCCGCTGACCAGATAACAGCCATCGTCGCTGAGGGCGATCGCCTTCACTGGCTGCCCACCGTGGCCATCGAGCCAGTCGTCCAGAGGGCGACAAACACCTCCCGTCAGGCAGGGGCGCAGATCCCATAGGCTAATGCGGCCTTGGTTATCCGCTACCGCCAGCCGTTCAGGCAGCCGATCGGTGGTGGCCAGGCTGGTGATATAGTCCTGGTCTCCGCCTTTAGAGGAGTAGGGGATCTGGGTCAGCGTTTGCTGCTGCCAATTCCACAGGGTGAGACGGTTAAAGCGCCCGCCTACGGCCACCTGAGCCATCGGAGTGCCGACTAGGGCCAGGGCCTGTACCGCAAACCCAACGGTTTCGGTCTGAACGGGTTGCAGTACGCCGCTGGGTAGGCCAGACAAATCCCAGCGCCGCACCTCGCCACTGCCATAGGCCGTGAATAGCGATTGGGCATCGGGGGCGAACTGCAGGTCAAACACCCGGTCGTCGAGGGGGTGTTGCAAGACCAGCGGCGGCTGCCGCACCCGTAAACTAATAATTTCAACGGCACCATTTTCGTAGCCTACGGCAACGGCATCGTTGCCCACCGGTCGATAGCGGGCCACTCGTACCGCTTTATCAGCTTGCACAGACCGTTGCAGCAGGCGCAGCCGCCGACCACTGATTGACCAGCGGCGCACGGTCTGGTCTTCCGAGGCGCTCAGCACTTCCGAGGCTCGCCCATCGAAGCGTACGGTATTGACCGTGCTGCGATGCCCGGCAGACTTCAGCACTCCCAGCAGCGCCATTCCGGTCAGCAAGGCCACTGCTGCTAGCTGTAGCCAGATGCTCACCCGGGGCCGCACCCGAACCATCACCGTGTGCCGCTCAGGCTGAAGCGGAATTTGCTCATCGGCGCGCAGGGCTGTGATTTGAAAGCGTTGGGTGCGTACCCAGCCCAGCCAGGCCCGCTGTACTGCAATGGGCAGCACTATCGGCAAGTCTGCGCCGATGGGTAAGTCTAAGGGCCGCTCGGGCAGGGTAATGCGATCGCGCGATCGCATCGGCACAACTTCCTCAATGCCGTCGCCCATAAACTCGACACTGACCCGCTGAACTACCGGCGTAATGACCTGGGGTAGATTGCTCTGGTTGCGCCACTGGAGGGTGATATGAGCGGTGGTCGGCAGAGGAATTGTGGGCTCTGGCACAGTGAGCGCTGGTGACTGGGGCGCTGGTAACGGGTCTGGTAACTGGGTAACTGGCGACGGCGGATACATGACCACCGGAGTGACCAAATCAAAACCCAAATGCCCGGTTGGTAGCACCGTGAGCTGGCTTCGCAGCTGAGTGCCAACCCCGTGACCGCTCTGCGCCACCAGGGTAAAGGGATAAATCTGGCTGGGCGTGGCGATCGGGGCCCCCAGCTGGCCTAGAAAGACAGCCTCTGTCTCGCCCAGTGGAGGTACCTCCAAACGGCGCTCATAGCCATCGCTCAGCCACTCAACGGGCAGCCCTTGAAGGCTCAGGCTAACGCGTAGGGGGCTCCGGTTGGGGTTGTAGAGCCGCACCGGAATTTCTAGTGCCTGCAGAGGTTGCGCCGTCAGGGTAAGCAGCAGCAACTCCAGACGCGGGGGCATAATGCCACTGCCCTCGATTACCAGATTGAGCACCTGCCGGTCTTCCTGCCGCAGCTCTACAGAAAACACCCGCACCGTCAGGGTCATTGCTCCCACAAAACCGCCTGGGACTGGGGGCACATCCAAAATCGCAATGGAAAACTGCGTGCGATCGCCCGGCGGAATTTTGGCGGACAGGTCGGGAGCCTGGCGGTACCAGTGGGTATCGGCCCCGGCGGCGACCCCAGCCGCCAGCACCTCCAGCTGAAAGGTGGCAAAGTCATCGCTGTGGTTGCTCACCTTGACATCAAAGGTCGGCGGCACTTGCCCCGGTTTGAAATGCACAACTGAGGTGGAGAGATGGGTGGCGAGCAATTTGGACATTAATTCAAAGAAGAGGGGTGGAGGAAGGATCGCAGCCTAAATCGGTCGCGATAGATCCAGTCGGTTTTAGATAGACTCCAGGATGGGCGGCGGTGCCAACGGGAGCCGCTGGTCGGTAGCCCATAGGCGGCGTTGCCAGGCGAAGTGCAGCAGGTTAATACCCAGTTCCTGTGCACTACGAATGGTTTCGCGGGGCAGAAAATAGGCCTGCTCGCCGCCCCAGGCACTTATCAGGTCGCCGACCACCACTACGACACCACCCCAGTTAAACAGGGCCAGGGGGCGATCGTAGATCAAAGGCAGCATGCCAAACCGGAAGGGGTGCACCTGGAGAGGATGCTGGGCTGATAGCGTTCCCAACTGTGCCCAGGTGGCTCCGGTGGTGGTGTCGACATCGACTAGACTGGCCAAAGATGGAATCATCTGGGTCAGTTCTAGGGCCATACAGCGTTCTAGCTCGGCTCGTTCTGTGTGCAGCTGAGCGTACTTCGCCTGGTTGGCGACGGTTGGGGTAGAGGCGGCCAGCACCTTCACCACATCGCTCCAGATCTGGAGCAGGTCATCGAGGGGGGTGCCGGTAGCGGGCACTTCCAGCAGCAGCACGCCCCCCTGAGCCAAGTGAGTTTGCAGCGGCGCAAGGCTGGTTTGGGGCAACCGCTGGCTGTCGCCGTAGGCCACATACAACAAGTCGTAGGCAGCTGGGTCGGTCGCTGGGGCCATGGGCCGATCGAGGGGCAGGGGATCGATGGTGGCATGGCCCTGTAGCGCCGGATAGAGGCCGGGCAGTGCATCGACTATGCCCTGGAGAGCCGTGGCGATGGCGGGGCCAGAGACAGGGCCAGAAACAGGGGCCAGATAACCCAGCCGCAGCTGGCCCTGGGGTCGTCGCTGTACCCGAGGGCGCTGGCGTAGATCGAGGTCTTGGGCGACGGGGGCAAAGCTGTTGCGCGGCGATCGCAGTGCCTCATTCCCTGGCCCGAGCAAAATCCGGCACAGCTCAATTTCGCTGGAGTCCGGTGGAGATACCTTTTCCTCAAGCCGAAAGGTTTCCTGCACCACATGGGTACCCGCCTGCCCTTCGAGCTGATCGGGGTCGACAAAGCTCAACACCAGATAGACTTGCAGCGGCTGGGGTCCGGGCTGGGCCGCGATGTGATACTCCACCGGACGCGACACCACAATCGGGTTGCCCTGGCGATCGATGGCCAGCCCCGGCTGCACTTGGATCCAGCGGCCATCTTGGTACTGGTGGCTAACCTGGGGGGGAGCCACCGTGGGCCATACTTCCAGCCCGTGGACAATGCCCGGCTGGTAGAGGGCCTGAAAGTGCAGGTCTTGCCGCTGTCGATGATAGCGGTGAGCCACGCGCCAGCGATCGGCGGTCAGCAGCAGCCCATCAGTAACCTGGAGACGTTCGAGGGGGCGAGTCGGCGGTAGCAGAACCATGGCAGGGAAGGGCAGTGGTAAGGGGAGGCGGGGTCGTGGCGTGATCAGATAGTGGCTGGGGGCTAGCTGGGGGCCAGCTGAGGACGGTGGATTTCCAGCTCGTAGGTGCAAAACGCTGGCTTTTCCTGGTCAACAATGTGGCGCACTAGGGCTTCATCAATGGGATGGTCAGGCCCGGGCCTCAAGCAAATGGTGAAGTGGTAGGGTCGCCCGCCGCCCAGGCGGGCGTCTTCCCCGAGGTGGGTGGCCCCCAGCACCAGACCCTGGCTAAAGGCTTCGTGGATACCAATGGGCTTGGCTGATTCAGCTTCGATATCGTCGCCGAGGGGCAGGCCGGTAGCCAGGTGCAGGTAGAACCGCAGCCCTCGTCGGGTGCCCCGCCAGCGATAGATCTCCAGGGCGTGGCGAATCAAAAACCGCTGGCGCTGGGGATGCAGGGGAGCATTAAAGTCCCACCCGACCCAGTGGGCTAAAAAGGGCAGCAGCGCATTGGGGGCCGTTAGCGGGTCGAGGTAGGCCCAGAGACTATCGAGGGTGTTAACGGCAGGCTCAAAGGTTTGCTCAAACACCTTCAAAAAGCGCCCGATGAAGTCAACCTCGCGGTATAGGTCGGGGAGAAAGTCTAGATAGAGACTGCGGGGTCGCAGATAGATCTGAAAGTCGCGATTTTCGAGGTAGCGGCTGCCGGTGGTGGGGTTGATGCTCAAAACCGTCAGCCGCCCCCGGTAGTCGAGGCGCAGGGGCAAGGCCTCGGCGGGGTAGGTTTGCTCAAGGTAGTCAGGGGCGATCGCAAAGTACAGCACCCCCTCAATTTGCTGCCCCGATCGCAGGTCAGCCCCCTCGGTCCGAAACTGACACCACTCTGGCGGAAAATCACCCTGTACCTGGTACTCAAGCTGTAGCGCAGCGGCCGACTGGTTGCGAATCTGCACCATCAGCTCGCTGGGTTCGCCAGGGTGCAGCACCAGGCTGGGCAGAGTTGGCCCCTTAGCCCCGGTGGTGCGGCTGCCGGTGAGCGCCTGCACCAGCTCAGACTCGCTGGGTACCGCCTCGGGCACCTGCATAGGGGTGAGCACCAAGCTAAAGGCTACGGTAGAGCGGGCCTGGGTCATCGGCCCCTAACCCCCTACCCTGGGTTTCAGCTGATCGGCGCTTAAAGAACCCGTAGTCAAAGTCCTGCTCGCTAATAGAGCGGGATTTGGGGTGGGGGCAGCAGCAACAGGGCTCAACATAAGTTAGACAATACGGGTTTAGAGTGATGAATCAGGAATGGTCAAATCAGACTAATCACGTGGCCGGAGCGCAGAGTCGCGTCTGCCCAAGAGCAAATCAGCCCTAGGGGACCGGGGTAGACGATATTATTGGGGGCCAGCGATCGCATCCAGCCCGCCTCCTGCCGCCGCAGCTCAAACAGCAGCACTGTGCCCAGGTAGCGCACTCCCTCGCTACCCTGCACCAGACTAATAATGTCGGAGGCGTAGAGCGGTGTGTCAAAGGGCCAACCTTGGCCCTCATTGCCACCGGTTAGGGGGTTCAGAAACCGATAGAGCGATCGCCGCAGACGCTGCAGCACGATCTGCTGGGCCTGGGGACTTTGAAACTCTGGGGCTAACCCCACCTCCATTTGCACGGCTACCCCGATATAGTCGGGCTCCCGTAGGGCCACCTGTACGCCCAGCAAACGGCGTTCATCCAAAAAGGCGAGAATTTGCTGCCGCAGGGGTAGTGTAATCGCCACCTCGCTGGGGGCCATGCCCACCTCCCGCTCAATGCCCTGGAGATTAGCCTGGGGCACCACTACGACTTCCACCAGACCAGGAGTGGGGGCCAGGTTGAGCGGGCAGAGGGCACGGGCCACGGCCCCCTGCCCCGCCTGCTGGGTTAGGGCCTCAAAGTCTTCAGGGGTGACAGCGCGATCGCGGGTGCGCAGCAGCCGGGGTACCCGCAGTACCGCGTCATCCAAAGACTCGGCATTGGCCCCGTTGCGCGCTGGCACATGATTGGTTACTTGGGCCACGTAAGGCACCGCCGATTTCACAATCTGCAAGGTGTGGCGCTGCACATTGCCCTGCTGGCCGCCCCCGGTGCGATAGGCCACCATGCGCAGCACCGCTCCCCGAGGGGGCACCGCGCCGTACTGGCGCTCCAGGGCAGTGGCCGTAGTGGTGGGCTCGATGGTCAGAGCAGAGTCGCGGGTTTGGGAGCGCGATCGCCTATAAACCTGCTCCTTCAGCTGGTTAGGTTCACGAATTAACGGCCCCAGCTGAATTCGACCACTGAGGGAATCGAGGGTGTAGTGGTAGTCGGCTGGGCCAGAATCGGCAAAATCGTTGACCTCCTGCCATAGCTGAGGCAAGCCATCGGGGGGCAATACCAGCAGCCGCTCTCCCTCTCGGCGAGGCAGCACCGGCGGGCTATGAACCTGAAAACTCTGCCCCGGTAGGCCGCTGCTTTCCCCCAGCAGCTCTTCGTGAATCACCAGGCACTGGCTGGCATCGATGGTGCCGCCAATGGAGCGTGCCGCCACCCGCACCAGCCGGGGCGAACTACTGTAGCGACTTTGGTAGTGGTGCGGCACGGTGCAGACACAGCGAATCCAGCGGCCCTGGTAGGTGCCAAAGAGGGCCAGCGGAAACTGCTGGGGCAGATGCAAAATTACATCAGCGGTGTGCAGCCTATCGGCCCCACCGCCCAACTCGTGAAAGCTGAACCCCCGAGTCTGGTCGTCCCCTTCTGCCAGCAATACCGGCACCCATTGGTGGCCTGTCCAGGCTTCCCACTGGCGGGGCGGATGATCTGGGTTAATGCCCGTCGAGGTAGCAGCTTCGCCGGAGAGGGAGAGGGCGACGACGTTGCCCTCCAGGGGCTGCTGGCCATCGAACACCAGGTAAAAGCTGTTGCCAGGCTGGGGCTGTTCGTTAAAAATACTCTGCTCTCGCCCTTCCCAGCGACCATCCGAACGCCGTGACCAGAGGTTAGCGAAGGGGTTGGTTAGCACTGTCGGAGTCGACTCGGCCTGATCGGCGGTCAGCAGATGGTTCACCAGGGGCAGCCCAATGGCCAGGGGGCGATCGGTGCTAAAGATCACCGCCTCATCGGTTTCGGTGCGCTCGGTAGCCACCTCGACCCCCGCCGCAATTTGATACACCGTGGGCAGGCTGGCGGCCAGGTAAAAGGTGACCTCGGTGTGGGCCGGGGCGGGGGGCTGTAGGCGAATGCCCAACAATTCTAAAAACGCCACGTAGTTGCGGCGGGGCACCTGGTTAAACCGCATCAGCATTTGGTCGGTGAGCCAGGCAAATAGCTCAACCATGGTTACCCCGGGGTCGCCGGGGTTGTAGTTGGTCCACTCGGGGCAGTAGCGGGGAATGCGCAGCAGACATTCATCGACCAGGTCTTGAAAGGCGCGATCGTCGAGGTCTGAGGTCGGTAGTTTAGACAGAAAGTCAAAGTCCACGGCTACTCCGGCGGCATGAGGTAAAAGGGATAAACCAGGCTGCGGCGCTGGTGGCTGTCTTTAGCCCGGTAGTGGATGATGATATCGACTCGCCCCTGGGCCGGGTCGGGGTCGGTGAGCACCTGCTCTAGCACAATGCGCGGCTCCCAGCGCTCGATCGCCTCCTGCACGTTGAGGCGAATTAGCAGCAGGGTATCGGTGTTCATGGGGGCAAAGGTGAGTTCTGCCAGGCGGCTGCCGTAGTCGGGTCGGTAGACTCGCTCCCCGACTCGGGTGCGCAATAGCACCCGGATCGATTCGGTCAGGTTTTGCCCGGCCGCGCTCAGTTGCAGGCCGCCCTGCACACTGGTGCGGATCGGGAAAGCAAGCCCCTGTCCTAGGTGGGCCTCGGGGTTGAGGTAATTCATCGCCTCTGGCATCGCAGTTTTAGCCTCATGCTGTGGCTACGATACTGGGGCTAGGGCGCGATCGATATTCGCCAAAGGTCGAATTCTGGTTGATCAGAGCGCAATCTATAAATCGATGTAAGCTTTACCGCCATCCGCGACCTGCTCCGCACCACCCCCAGCAACTGGACCATCCCCCAAATCGCTGCCCAATTTACCGGCAAGAATACCAAGAAGAAACTGGAT
The DNA here is from genome assembly GCF_032813545.1 of Nodosilinea sp. E11. Taxonomy (NCBI): domain Bacteria; kingdom Bacillati; phylum Cyanobacteriota; class Cyanophyceae; order Nodosilineales; family Nodosilineaceae; genus Nodosilinea; species Nodosilinea sp. E11. The sequence goes on along the minus strand of NZ_CP136514.1, from coordinate 280,438 downwards.
GCGATCGCCGAAAACCTCGAACGCCTGGAATGGTTTGGCCTGGTAATATTCGATCGGCACATCCCCCCCTCCTAGCACTACGCCGAAACCCTCAAAGCCGCCTACCCCCCACCCCCCATGAGCCAGAAGCACCACCTTAGACTCGCCCTGGCGATCGGTAGCGGCCTGATGGCAGGAATGGTTGCGATCGCCCTCGATATTTACCGCTTTGGCCTCACCCGCGACCATGCCCCCGCCGATGCCGCCATCGTCCTAGGTGCCGCAGTCTGGGGCGAAGCCCCCTCCCCCGTGTTTCAAGAACGCATCAACCATGCCATTGATCTCTACCAGACCGGCACAGTTCGCTATCTCATTTTTACCGGCGGGGTAGGTGCCCAAGACCAACTAGCCGAGTCTGTCGTGGCTAGCCGCTATGCGATCGCCCACGGCGTTAGCCCCAACCACACCTGGTGCGAAACCACCTCCCGCATCACCCAGGAAAATTTGCAGGGGGCCAAGCAGATTAGCGATCGCCAGGGGTTCACTCGCGTTTTGATCGTCAGCGATCCCCTCCACATGCGGCGATCGCTGCTGATGGCCCGCGATCTTGGCCTAGTAGCCTACTCCTCGCCCACCCCCACCACCCGATACATCAGCCTAAAAAGCCAAGCCCCCTTTCTGTGGCGAGAACTCTACTTCTACAGCCTGTACCTGCTCCAAAGACCCGTAATGGGCCTCACTCGCCCCGCCCCCGCCATGCAGGTGCAACCCTGCCCAACCCCACAAACCCCCACCAGCGGCCAACCCTAGCCCAGCACAATTTAACCCTCGGAAAGCTAGGTTTGGCCTGACGAGGTGCGATCGGTACACCACCACCACCCTCCTGGCACTACGCCGAAACCCAACCTACAGCGAGGGGCGATCGCACTACCTTTACCTTTACTTAAGGTCCCATCTTTTCAACTTTGCAGCTATTATTTTTTGGATCACGTCGGTCCTGAATGAGTTCAGATGCTCTTTCATCGTCTTCGCATCGTCTTCCCATGCGTCGTCTTTGATTGCTACTCCTTCGCCGTTCGTATCTCCGATGTAGAGATGTTTCTTCGGTGTAGACTCCCGAGTGACATGGACTCGCTTGCTCACAGTTACACTCTCAAAAAGTTTTGAATAGATCAGGTCTGGACTCTTATTAAGGATATTGGCGTCTTCATTTACCAGGGTAGACGGTGCTAACATAGAGTCTCCGCTTACGGTTAAGTGGAGTTTTGTACCTGTGGGACCAGCCTCAACGGTTTTCATTTTCCATTCTAATCCTTGAATTTTCCATCCTAGGAACTCCCAAAATTTTGTCTTTACTGGTATGGAAGACTTATCAATCGGCTTCAATTCTCCTACTTTCTTCCAAGCATGATTTAACCATTCTGTTTGACGCTGTTCGCGTCTTGCTACTATCTCCTCCGTGACACTGGCTTGGTCGATGTGCCATGATGTGCCACACAGAACATCTATCTCTGCTTTGAGGTAATTATCCATCTCCGAATTCCATTTGGTTTTGCCTTGGAGCTGCTTATGGTCGTATAAGCTCTCTGGCATAACTTCGTACAGATACGCCTTCTCTCTGCGTAATGCGTCTTTTGCCACCGCTCTCATTCGGTTCTGCACGATTTGCGCTATGACTTCACGATCCTCCGTGTCCATAATTCGATTTGTATCATTTGATAAGATCGTAAATGCTTCGCTTGCCTTTGTCGCGCCGCTTACATCTGTTTCGAAGTAGCCTGCTATTGTCTGTAGTACTGCCAATACCGTAAGGTGTTCGGCCCCATCAACTTTCTTCTGTGCATCCTCTACGTCTTGTATCAGATCCGCGTCGTTGGTTAGTTTCCGTGCCTGGATTACTTGGTTTAATCCCGGCATCAGCATCATCGGCTGCACTGCTTTCCCGTTCTGCTGCACTACATGCGTCAACTCATGGGCGATCAATTCCTGCCCTCCGCTACTCCCAGGAGTATATTCTCCCTGCCGAAAGAAGATATCTTGCCCGGTGGTGAAAGCCTTTGCTTGAATTGAGCGATTGAGTTGATCCGATCGCCCATCTGTATGAACTTTCACCCCGCTAAAATCAACGCCACCAAACGCCTGTTCCATCGGTTCTCGGATCGAGTCGGCCAGCGGTTGCCCACTACCGCGAGATTGCTGAATGGCGAAGTCAAGGTCGTCACTGGCGGCAACAGCTCCGCTCCCTTGGCGTTGCAATAACGGTTTCATTTGCAACTCGTCTTCTTCATCCGGCTCCACTTCCCGTTGCAGGAAATCGGGTTTCATCTGAAGCTCACCTTCCTCGGTCAGTTCCATGCGCTGAACCTGGTCCGCTTGGGGTTGGTTTGCGGTGGGCGAATTGATATGCTGTACCATCTGAACAGCCACTCGATCGGCCTCTTGCTCATACTTATCGCCCGGTGCGCCGATGGTCAGCTTGGCCTGAATGGGCTGGGGGCAGCTGCCACCCGGCTCCAATACCGAAAACTCTGCCGGTTGACTCTCATGGGCTGGGCTGGCGGGGGTTTGATCCTGGCGCTGTAAGACCGGGGCAAAGGGGCGCGATCGTAGGGCATCCGCATTAGCTTTGGGGGAAGACTTAGGTAACTCTTTCCGATGAGAAGATTGATAGCGCGGCATAGTGTACCTGCGATCGCAGCGGTGGATGCCTTATTTTCCCATAGGATTTTAGAATCCCCTTCAGACTATGGTCGAAATGTGTCTGATCTCCAAATGTCACTAATCTAGGCTCGCTAGTGGCACTGGTAGGTTGAGTTGCGCGCTAGCAAAACCCAACAAAACCATCGGTTAAATTGGCATTACGGTAGAGCCAGAAGGCTTGTGAGTGTTGGGTTTCGTTCCTCAACCCAACCTACTATTTTCCTCATGCTGTGGCTACGATACCGAGGCTGGGGGCCGATCGATATTTGCCAAAGGTCGAGATGTTGGTGGGGTAAATCTACCGTTGAGACCTGCAGGGCCAGAAGGGGGCAGGGGAAAGCTACATTGTGGGCGATCGCTTCGCATGTTTTACAGTGCCGCTACATTCATGGGTAGAGCCGCATTGCGAGTGCGTCCCTGGGCCACGAGGGTTGCCATTTTGTCTTTCATTTGTGGAGATAAGTGATTAGAGGGCACTGCCTGCGGATACATCGGTGCGCCATTTTCATCGGTCATGGGATTACCCAACGGATCGGTCAATTGAGGCATGGTGATGTTGTCAGCTAGGTGCCCTCCCTGCCCGGAATGAGAGCTGACATTAGTAAACGTCCCATGGCCAGTTTGCTCAAGTTGGGTATGGCTCAAGGCCAGCTGATCCCCGGCACCATAGTTTCCCCCCATAAAGTGAATCGGCAAATTGGGATCTCGAGCCGCCAGTTGTTCTAAGTGAGCCTCGGTATCAAAGTTACCGGCACTGCCCTTAGTCCCGAGTCCGGCAATTTGCGCAAGCCCAGGGATACCCGTTTCATCCCTCGCCGCCTTGTAGGCCGATTTGATAGAACTGTGGAGGACTAGACCCCCTAGCTGCACTCCAGGTTGTCCCCCAGGGCCAGGCTTGGCCAGCTTTTTGGCCAAGTGTGACGCCACCGCTCCCCCCAGCGAAAAACCATGGAGCGTAATGTCTGTCGCAGCAAATCCAGCTGTCTGGTTGACGTAGTTGAAAATTTTTCTGGCGTCGTCGTAGAGGCCCTGTTCACTCATAAATGGCGTACTTTCCCCGCCGAATATGCCGACATCGCGGCTGTTGCCATAGCCCCGATAATTGACTCCAAAGGCGACAGCGCCTTGCCGACAATAGAACTCAGCTACGGGTTCCATCATGTCTTCATTAGGGCCACCACTGCCTGAAAAGAGAATCACCGCTTTGCCTGCCGATGGATTGCCGGTATAGGCGGGTTTGGGGTCGTATCGCCGTCCCCTAAGAATATATTTGTTGCCAAAGCCACCCCCAGCGATCGCGATATCTTGAGCGACATAGGATTTGGTGCCCTGATGGTCGAGCTGATTGGTTGGGGTTTGAATCTTTTTGCGATCTTTCTCCCAGCCAAAGGTCATTCTTGCCGCCACCTCTGCGCCGATCGCCCCGACCCCCAACAACGGCAAGAAGGCCAAGTCTGACATGATCCGGCCAACTTTGCCCCTGGCAGGCTGCACGACTGCGTCGGAGGTAGTCTGCGCAATGGCGATCGGCTGACGATTGATCGGAAGATCGCTGCCGATCTGAGTATCCCGATTCTGCTGCACCACATGGGTCAACTCGTGGGCAATCAGCTCTTGGCCGCCCTGGCTTCCCGGCTGGTAAGCCCCCTGGCGGAAAAACACATCCTGTCCGGTGGTAAAGGCTTTGGCCTGAATGGAGCGATTGAGCTGGTCTGCTTGGGTATCGGTATGCACCCGCACGCTGCTAAAGTCGGCCCCCATGGCCTGGCCCATCTGCTGTTGCAGTGAGGGGGCTAGCGGCTGCCCCAGCCCCCTCGCCCGGTGGATAGAGGTCTCCAGGTCTGGGGAAGCTGTTCCTGTAATTGCGTTAGCGTGGCCGGTGGCCCGTTGAATGGGGGGTGGATCAGATTGAGGCGCATGGATGCGCTGCACGACTTGCTTGGCGACGCGATCAGCTTCTTGTTCGTAGGGGTCGTTGGGAGCACCGATAGTGAGCTTGGGTTGCACGGACGGTGGAAACCCGCTATCGGCACTAAAGACAGAAAACTCGACGGTGGGGCTGCCCACCGACTGGGGTTCCGAAACGGCTTCTACGGCGTCTGCTGGCTGTGCAAAAGGGCGAGGTGCCAACGGGTTGGATGATGGTGCGATCGCAGCCTTAGTAGACTCTTGCTTTTGAGGTGAGGTGTGGCGTGTCATAGCATACGTTCCGATCGCAGCGGATGTTCACGATCGTCTCATAGCTGCTCACAATACGCCTTAGACCATGGTCGATGCCTGCAAGTGGGGTGGTGCGATCGCAAAACCCCACAAAACCGTCGGTCAAATTGGCATTACGGTGGGGCTAGAAGGTCTGTGGGTGTTGGGTTTCGTTCCTTAACCTAACCTATGGCGCAGGCGATCGCACTAATGATCTTCTCCTCTTAGAACAATTCCGCTCGCTGCGTCATACCCTGTTTTCCAGTCCCTAGCATAACTGTTAGCTTCTGCAAATGTGGCACAATCTATAAACTTCATGCCGCGCTGCACTTCTTCAAATTTTTCTGTATCAAGGTTTAACCATCGTATTTTTACATTTTGGAAGTTTTTTCGCCACAACTCGTCGTAGGTAACAGTGGGTTCACCCCCTATAAATTGCCCCTGGGTTGGATCAACTACGATCTTTTTCCCATTGACTAGCACAACAATAACAAAATGATTTCGGTTACCATCCCTACGTGTTTTGCCAAAAGCTAAAATTCCACGGTAAAACACAGTAAAATTATTGTTCGCCAGTAATGCGCCTATCTCTTTTGCGGCGGGGGCACAGTCGCCTTCATTTTTAGTATTCCATTTTAAGTATGTTTTGTCCTGTTCTATCCACTTTATAAAATCGCTTGGGTTGTCGTGTTTATCTCGCTGGATTTGATTTTCAGGGCTGATACCTACCACATGCTTCTGAGCACCGTATACCTTCGGTCTGATTTTCTCACTAGCACCTTTCTGCTGCACTACATGGGTCAGTTCATGGGCAATCAATTCCTGCCCACTACGACTCCCCGGCTCATAGGCTCCTTGTCGAAAGTAGATATCCTGCCCGGTTGTAAACGCTTTTGCCTGAATCGAGCGATTGAGTTGATCCGATCGCCCATCCGTATGCACGTTCACCCCACCAAAATCAACGCCACCAAACGCCTGTTCCATCGGTTCTCGGATTGAGTCGGCTAGGGGTTGCCCACTACTGCGAGATTGTTGGATGGCGGCTTCGAGGCCATCACTGGCGGCGACAGCCCCGTTCCCTTGACGTTGCAGTAATGGTTTCATTTGCAACTCGTCCTCTTCGGGCAGATCCATGCGCTGAATCTGCTCGGCCAGGGGTTTCATTTGAAGCTCGTCTTCTTCGTCAGGCAGGGTTTCCCGTTGCAGGGTTCGGTTGGGGTGGGATGGTTGATCGGAATCCTTGCCAGACGATCTACCACCGCTAAAACTCAATCGCTGCACAACTTCTTTGGCGACGCGATCGGCTTCTTGCTCGTATTTGTCGTTGGGTGCGCCGATGGTGAGCTTGGGTTGGATGGGGAGAGTGCGCCCTCCCTCAGCAAAGAGCGTATATCCGGCTTTTGGGGCTGGCTCACTATCGGTTTGAGGGGTGCGCGGTTCTGCCTCGCTTTTTGGTGGGGTAGCAAAGGGACGGGAGGCGAATCCAATCTGGCTGGGCCGTGAGGTGGAGTGGTCGGATTGCTGCAAGCGAGAACGGTGGCGCGGCATGGCAAAGCTCCGATTTTTTCGGCAGGGTATCTTATTTTCGCATTGGAACAGAACAACCACCATTGGCAGATGGTCGAGGATGGGGCGATCGCCCAACCCACAACAGCGAAGGTAATAGTGGGTGTTGGGGATATCGCCGTGGGTTGTGGGTGTTGGGTTACCCTGCGGGAAGCAAGCTACGGTCCTCAACCCAAACTACGGCTACGGCTACAGGAGACGAGATGGCAGAGGCACCGATGAGCAGAACGTAGGTTGGGTTGCGCGTAGCAAAATCCAACAAAGCCATTGGTTAAATTTGCATTGCGGTGAGTAGAAGGATTATGAGCGTTGGGTTTCTAGGGTCAACCCAAGCTATGGTGAGGGGCGATCACACTCACTGCAACTTCTTCTCGTAAGGCAATCTTAGCAGCTTAAACTTGCGATTTTTTCTGCTAAATGCTTGATGCTTATTGGTCTTATGGATGGTGGAGATTAGATCCGTCTTGGTTAACTTACTATTTTTGTCATACCTAGTCTGAATCAGAGCTTTGATAAAAGCTCCTCCTTGATCTGCATTCTTGAAATAGAATTGCCGGACAACAGAGTATGACTTTGAATGTTTTTTGCCAATCCCATCAAGACCTTTTATTAGCGTAGCTGCTTTTGGCTTTCTTTTCTTGAGTCGGCTAGCGATTGATATTGATCCTGATGGACTGGGGGAGCTAGTTGGAGCAGAATAACCAGGTATGATGGCTTGTAGGGTTAGTTGAGGAACGTTATCGTAGATGTCTTCAACCATTTGAGAGAAATCGACGGTGCTAGGGAACGAATCAAAGTTGGGGGTATAAGACGGTAGTGTTGCTGGAGTTTGCCCACCATACGCGCCAGTACTGGGATTATGAACAGGTTGATCCCTTGTATCTTCAGGGATCGGTTGAAACATATAGGCACTAAAGGAAGGCTGATTTCCGACAGTCACCGCATTTAGAATGTTAGTGGGAACTTGGGCCGTTTCGATGAAGCCACCGAGCATCCCTGAGTTTGTGCGTTTCAGCGTTCCCGTGTAAGGTGCTGGCTGGGAATTAAAGACTAAACCTTCTGCTTGCGCTTGACTAGGGACTACAGCATTCCAGTGGGCACCCTTCGTTAAAGTAAGTTGGGGGAGATTATTCATACCGCTAGGATCAGCAACGGTCGCTTTCCATTGGCTGGGAATCCACCGTTCAAAGGTAACCATTTCTGCATCTAAATTGTTTAGTTCAGAGCCTGGTAAAGCTTTATCAATACTTCCGAGTACCCCAGCATCACGAATTTGCTTTCCAGTTCGCTGATAGGTCTGTTGATCATATCCAACCTGAACGGTGTAATTAAACGCAGTATTATAGTTGTGCATATATTTTTCAGGAACATCCTCCCAGCCTCGCATAAGTCCCTGATTAAATTGCTTATTCTGTTGGGGCGCAAGATTCCCCTCTGCATCAGCGTCTTGTCCTTCCATCAGGGTATGTTCAACCAAATGTCCTCCATCGTAAATATTGCCGATGTTCTTGCGATCAAAAATAGCACGCTCCATGACACCAAAGTGTCCATAAGGTTGAATCACGTTATCATTACGATTTTTACTATCTGTTTTACTAGAGGATGCAGGATCAATACTTGCTTCTACTTTTTCTGCTTTTAAGTATTGGTTCTTATAAGCTTTGGAACCATTGTAGGGGGTGGCACCGAGGTAGAACACTTGGAGAGGGTGAAAATTATATGTCTCGTTTACCAAAGCCTTATTAAAGTACTTCCCAAATACATCGTGTAGCGTTTTTAGTGGTGTATCTTTATTGCCCAAATTCGCGTTATTTGTAATTGTAGACTTGCATTGAATGAAGGGGGTATCGACAAGTTGAGCGTTGATAACAGGGGGAGGGGTATAATCCTCTCTATCCTGATGGAATGCCATCGATTGCTGTACGGCATGGGTTAACTCATGAGCAATCAATTCCTGTCCCCCTTGGCTCCCTGGCTGATACTCCCCCCGTCTAAAAAACAAATCCTGCTTTGTTGTAAAGGCCCTAGCTCCCACTGTACGGTTCAACGCGTCTGCTCGCTCATCCGTATGTACCTTCACCCTACTAAAATCAACGCCACCAAACGCCTGTTCCATCGGTTCTCGGATCGAGTCGGCCAGCGGTTGCCCACTCCCGCGAGATTGTTGGATGGCGGATTCGAGGTCATCACTGGCGGCAACAGCCTCGCTCCCTTGTCGTTGCAGTAATGGCTTCATTTGTAACTCGTCTTCTTCGTCAGGCTCCACCTCCCGTTGCAGGGAATCGGGTTTCATCTGAAGTTCGTCTTCTTCGTTCGGCTCCATTTCCCGTTGGAGTAACGGTTTCATTTGGAGTTCGTCTTCTTCGGGCAGTTCCACGCGCTGAATCTGCTCGGTCAGGGGTTTCATCTGAAGCTCGTCTTCTTCGTCGGGCAGGTTTCCCGTTGCAGGGTTTGGTTGGGGTGGGGCGGTTGATCGGGATCCTGGGCTGACGGGCTCCCACCGCTAAAACTCAACCGCTGTACGACCTCTTTGGCAACGCGATCGGCTTCCTGCTCATATTTATCGTTGGGTGCGCCAATGGTGAGCTTGGGTTGAAGGGGGAGCAATCGCCCCCCCTCAGCAAATATGGAAAACGTGGGTAGGCTCCCCTCTAAAGGCTGGGTTTCAGGCGATCGCGCCTCTACCTCTCCCGGTGTTGGGGTAGCGAAGGGTCGAGGGGCTAATGCCTCGGAGCTTGGATGGGTCTTTGCGGAACGGGTTTGCAGCGATCGCTGAGGTTGGCGCGGCATGGCAAAGCTCCGAGTAGTTCGGCGAGATAGCTTATTGTCTCATGCCATAAGAAAAACGGTTTTAGACCTTAGCCGGGGAGAGGCGATCGCTACACCCAGCCCTTCACTTCAGTATCGGTCAGCGGCCGCTCCAGCTTAAGGTATTCGCTGCGGGCCGCTTGCAGCAGGTGGGGCATAGCGATCTCCTGGTCGGCATCCGCCGCCAAAAACGCGGCGTTGAGTGCAATATTGCGAATGTTGCCCCCCGGCACATTCAGTCGGCCCAATTTGCCATAGTCTAGCGTGGCCAGCGGCGTCTGCGCCGGAAACACCTGCCGCCAAATCTCCGCCCGCTGGGCCGCATCGGGAAACGGAAATTGCACCACAAACCGAATCCGGCGCAGAAAGGCCTGGTCGAGCGACGCCTTTAGGTTGGTGGTGAGAATGGCCAATCCCCGGTAGGCCTCCATCCGTTGCAGCAGGTAGCTCACCTCCAGGTTGGCATGGCGATCGTGAGAATCTTTCACCTCAGTGCGTTTGCCAAACAGGGCATCGGCTTCGTCAAACAGCAGCACCACCCCACTGCCCTCAGCCGCATCAAACACCAGGCGTAGGTTTTTCTCCGTTTCGCCAATATACTTGCTCACCACCGCACTTAGGTCAATGCGATAGACATCGAGCTTCAGGGCGTTGCCCAAAATTTCGGCCGCCAGGGTTTTGCCCGTGCCGCTGGCCCCGGCAAACAGGGCGCTAATGCCCAGCCCCCGCTGCCCTTTGCCCGCAAAGCCCCACTGCTCGTAGACCTTGGCCCGCTGGCGCACATGGGCCGCGACCTCCTTCAAAATGCCCATCTCTTTGTCGGGCAAAACCAGATCGTCCCAGGTGGCGGCGGGGGCAATGCGCTGGGCCAGAGCATCGAGCTGGGGCCGGGCCTGGGTGCTACAGGCCTGCCACAGGCTGGGGAAGAGGTCTGCGCCCTGGGCGGTCTGGCCCTGGGCGGTGCAGCAGATGGTCTCGATCGCTGAGCGGCTGAGGTTGAAGTGAGAGACCAAACTGTCGAGGTGGCCATTGAGGGCAGCGACGCTATCGCCCAGGGCGTGGGTCCACACCTGGCGCTGCTCCTGGGGGTTGGGCAGGGGAACCTCATGGGTGATCTGGGGGCGGCGGCTGGGGCGGCGGCGGGTGGCACTCACCAGCAGAGGCGGCGCGGTGAGGGTGTCGCTGAGGTGGGCGATCGCCCAGTCGCGGTCGGGGCTGTGTCCTTCGGCGCGATCGCAGTTCAGCAGCAGCACCCGGCGGTTGAGCTGCCACTCGCGCTCCCACAGGTCGAGCAGGGCCTGTAGCTGAGTCGGGTCGGTAGGTAGGGTTTCGGCGGTCATGGCCCATAGCTCTAGACCTAGCAGATCGCTAGTCGTGGCCGCGATCGCCCGCATGCTCACCTCATCGCGGCCCCAGAGCTGAAGCACGGGCAGCGATCGCTGACTTTGAGACGCCGCTACCCAGGCCTGAGCCATGGCTTCAGCCAGGGTGCAGTGCGACTCGACCAGTGGGCCGCCCGCCGCCCGCTCCGCGCCCAGCCCCAGCAGGCGCTCACTCAGGGGGCAGTGGCCCATCAGGTAATGCATGACCTGTTCATCTAGCCGCAGGGGGCTATCGACCAGGGCGTTGCCAGGGCCAATATCGACTAGCCGCCAGCGCCGCAGGGGGGCATCGGGCTGTAGCGCCGTCCAGTGGGCCTGGGGGCTAATCGCCAGGGCCAGCCCCCAGGTGGGGTAACTGCGCTGGGAGTCGTGCTGGGCGGCGGCGCAGAGCGTTTTCCACTGGGGGTCAAGCTCCATACCTGCGCTCAGCAGCAGCACCTCGCGCTCAAAGGCCGACAAGCCAAACTGTTGACAGAGCTGATCTAGGGCGGGTGGGCGATCGCTAAAGTCCACCGCTAAGTCCTGCTCTTGCTTGGGAGGTGGGTCGGGCGTAGGGGTGGTGGGGTCGGCCTGGTGGCTGAGCCGCTGGTGCAGCTGGGCGATCGCTGCGATCAGGTAGCGATGGTTGGCCTCATACCAGTCCGTAGCAGACGACGATAGGCTCATGGGTTTAGCTAAGGAATTTGCACCGTAAACTGGCCCGGATTGAGAATTGAAATTACCCCCGCCCAGGCACACATGCATTTGCAGCTGTTGTTCAAGGCGGGGAAATTGTTGATTAACACCGCTGGCGAACCGGGGAACCAGGGGGCCATGGTGACGGGAATGCAGGGCATGGGGGTGAGCACACCCAGGGCGGCGGCGGTGGCGGCGGCCACGGTGGGGTTAGCGATCGAGGTACACAGGCCAAAGGGTGGAATATTGGCGATCGGGGCAAAGTCCATAATAGTTGCCGCTAAGGGGCCACCATCCATGACTGGCAGCCCCTTAGGAAGCACGACCAACGTGCTGGGGGCCACCCCAAAGCTGCACTGCAGGGTGGCCCCCAACACCACTTGAATTGCCATCGCTAATGCCTCCGCCCTAATTAATTTTCACCACAGCACCCTGGATCTTGGTGAGGGCACTGCCCTGCACATCGACCGTCATGCCCTGCAATTTGGCCTGAGCTGTGGCCTGGGCTGTGATCTGGATGCCTTTAATTTCAATCCCGGCGTTGCTCAGAGTAATAGAGCTGCTGCCCACTTTCAGAGTGATTTTGGTCGTTCCGGTCAGGGTAATGGTGCCGCCCTTCACGTCAATGGCTCGGCTTGCACCGCTGGTGCCCGATTTCAGGTTGAGGTCGCCTGTGGAGGTCATATCGATCTTGGTGCCGCTGTCGTTGAGGCACACTAGGTGACCGCCTTTACTTTTTAATTCCAGCTTTTTATTTTTGTCGTCGAGCAGGGCCTGGTGGCCGTCTGTGCTTTTAATTTCGATGTGCTTTTCGGTGTCGTTCAAGTCCAGGTGGTGGGAGCCTTTGGTAGTGAGATATACCCCCTGTTTGCTGTCGCCCTTATCTTCTTCGACAAACTGAAGCTGGTGCCCCAGGCGAGTTTTGAAGGTACGCAGCCTTACCTTGCCATCTTGACCAATGCTCTCCTCAACCTTCTCCGGCGGGGCGTCTTTGCCGTTCCACACGCCGCCAAGTACGTAGGGGCGGTGAATATCGCCGTGCTCAAAGGCCACCAGCACCTCATCGTTAATTTCGGGCAAACAGTCGAACCCTCGACTGACCCCGGCCCCAACCGCCACCATCCGCGCCCAGTTGCTCATATGCTCTTCGGTGAGGGTGGGAAATTTGACCCGCACCCGGCCCCAACCCTTGGGGTCTTTGTTATCGGCCACAATGCCGATCAGGCAAGTTTGCCCCGGCATCAGCTGCACGGCGGGCGTCAAAATTTGCAGCAGGTCGCCGCCCCGCAGCCCCCGCACGCTAAATTCGGTGGTATAGACCCGCTCAGAGAACACATGCCGGGTGGCGGTGACGTAGTAGGTGCCGCTGTACTTGTCCATGTTGGTGAGTTCGACCACCTTGCCGGGGCGAATCAACGGGTTGCCGTCGCTGCGGGCATCGGCCTGCACAAACTCGCCCCCCAGTTCGTTGCAGAGGGCGTCGGCCATGGTTTTAGCCTCGGGTGCCTGGGCGGTGACCTGGTCGACGACGATCAGCTTGGGCTGGGAAGGTTTGCCTTGAAAGGTTGTATGCTTGTTGCCTTTGCCCTGGTCGGTAGCGGTCAGGACGGCGCTGGTGCTGGTGCTGGTTTCGACGATCGCCTTTTTTTGGCTGTAGTCCCAGCCGCGCACTTCTACACTGCTGACCTGCTCGGCGCTGGTCACCTGCACCCTAAAGCTTTGGAGTTCTTTTAGCCAGGCTAGCTTGAGGGTGCCATCTTTTTTGGGCTTGCGAAAGTGAAGTGTGCCATCCTGCACAAACAACTCGTAGCCGTGACGGGCAGCGCGCGATCGCAAAAACTCCATATTGGTCTGGTTTTCTTGGAAGATGTAGCCGCTGGCCCCGCCGATATCGCCGTAGCCGTAGGGCCCGCCGGTGGCGTCTACGGCGCCGGTGGGAATGCCCACCTCTGAGGCAATCTGCCTAACGATATCGGCGTCAGTTTTGTTTTGAAACGACCGGCTGTGTCGCCCCCGGTGCAATCGGTGCGACACATCGTAGCCCCGCACCAAAATGGGGGCCTGGGCATCGTGGGTAAAGTGGGTTTCAATCGCCGTGATTTCTCCCTTTAAAAGCAGCCCTTCTGCCGCCTGGTCAAATTCATCGGCCTCAATGGCGCTAGAAATAAACCCCAGTTCTACGGATTTACCAATGGCCAGCAGTGACTGATGCTTCCAAGCTTTATCCTGCGCTGCTCCCGGCAGATAGTCATTGCGCAGCATCAGGGTAAACATCCCCGGCAAATGCAGGCTCTCTTCCACCGAAATCTGCAAAATATCCTCCAGGAAGGCTGCCCCGACGGCTGCTCCATCGATTTTGATAATCGGTTTGGCAATGTAAGAAATGGCGGGCATGGGGTCAGCAGGAGAGGGACTTGGACGCCAAAAAACGCAACCGTACTCAATATCCTCAGTTCAATGGCAAGGAGGTCGGAGCCAATAGCATGGGCCAATCCTAACGACTCCCCCACCCCAGGGATATTCCACTAAAGTCGAGTTTGTCGGGGACGGCTAGCTCTCGGGCGCGTTGTCGAGGTGAATGCGAGGTCGGTTGTACCACTGAAAGGTGGGGCTGTTAGGGTCTTCGTCACTATCTAAGGGGCTTTCGGCCCCATCGACGATCAGGCGCACCAGGTAATCACCGGGTTTGACGGCGGCGATCGCAACGGTCAGGCGATCGCTGTCCTGGGGCCGAGGGGGCACCTCGATCAGGTAGGTGGCGGGCTGCTGGGTCGACCATTCGTAGAGTGACAGCAGCACACCCTGGGTCGCGCCGATGCGAGGGTTGACCTCCATCTCCACCGTGGCAGAGCAGTGATCTTCATCCCCGACGTCTAGATCCCTCACCTGCACCGATTTGAGCACCGGGCACAGGGTAAAGGGCATCGGGTTAGAACTCATCCCCGCCTGCGGTGCGATGGGTCCGTCGTTGGGGTGCACCTGACGGTGCACAATTTGCAGGCTTTGCACCCCAGCCCGCAGCGCCTCGGGGGGCACGGTGGTTAGCGACAGCATGACCTGGGTGGGGCTAGGATCGAGGGAGGCGACATCGCAGTTACCCAGACGAATGTAGGTGTGCTGCCCTTGCAGGTGTTGACCCTGAATTTGCAGACAACTGCTGGGCAGAATGGGCTGAAGAGGACCTTCCAGAGCCAGCACCTGCTCAATCAGGGGGCGAATGGGGAAGGCCGACACCCCCTGGATTGGCCGCTCGCGTACCGGTAAGGCCCGCTCGGCCGAGTCTTCGCCGTCGATCACCACGGCCATGACCTTATAGGCGATGGAGAGCGAGTAAGGGGTTTGAAAGAATACCGACCAGATTTTGCCCAGATCTTCTAGGGTCAGATCTTCGGCCGTAATTTGAAGTTCTTGCACCTGGTTCGCCAGATCGGAGTTGGCCAAAAAGGCAAAGCTGGAGTCGCGCAGGGTGTCTTGAACCAGCTGGCTCGACAGGGTGGTGCGGTCGTTGAAGGTGCGCACCACGCTGCCCAGCAGGCGCTGGGGTTCGAGTTCGACCTCGTTGCCGTAAAAGCTCAGCAGGTAGTGGAGTTCCAGGGCGGTCTGTCGCCAGGGGGTGCGCTTATTGCGCGATCGCTGGGGCAGGGCATCAGAGTTTTTCAGGGCGTTGTTGCGGGTGACCTGGTAGAGAAATAGGTTAATGCCGGTTTCAGGGGTGCCCTGGCCAATGCGATGGGGGGCCACCGTTGAAATTCGCACGGCCTCGATATGGCGCTGGACGCTGGCCTGGAGCGTTCGCTGCAAAACTGCCGTCACGGTAGCGACGGCCAGGTGGTTGCTCATACAGTCACTAGGCCTGCTTTAAGGGCTTTGACAATGGCCTGGGTGCGACTGGTGACGCCGAGTTTTTCAAAAATACCGGTCAGGTGTGCTTTAACCGTGGCTACGGTGACATGCAGGTGCTCAGCAATGGCGTTGTTAGAGGATCCCTGCACCAGCCAGTGCAGTACTTCCTGTTCGCGCTCGGTTAAATGCAGGTCTTGGCTTCCCTGGAGCGACTGTCCACCGTAGAACCGAAACAGGCGAAAAAAGCTGGCTGCGATTTCAGGCGAAAGGTAAACTTCGTCTCGCAATACCGTGGCGATCGCCTCCACCAGCTGATCGGCCACCCGATCTTTGCAGACATAGCCCTGGGCACCGGCCTGCATGGCCCGAAACACCGACTCGTCTTCCCGATGAGCCGACAGCACCAGCACCCGCGGCGGATGTGCCACCCCCCGCAGCTCCTCCATCACCGATAGCCCACTGCCCTGGGCCAGTTCCATATCGAGCAGCATGAGATTGGGGTGCTGGGTTTGGGTGAGCTTCAGGGCCTGATCTTCGGTTACCGCCTCCCCCACAATGGCCAGGGGGGTAGCCCCACTGGCATTATAAAAATTGAGCAGGGTGCGCAGGCCCTGACGAAACAGCTGAGAGTCTTCAACCAGCAAGAGAGAAACCGGAGCAGCATGGTTCATAGGTGTGCTGAGAAAAGTGGGCTGAGTAAGGTGAGCTAAACATTTCTGACCATGGGGGGCATCCGCCGGGATCTAGAGCTAGGCGTCACGCACCCCCAATGGTGGGTGGCGAGGTAACACCAGGGAAAACTGCGCGCCCCCGGTCGGCAAATTGTCGGCCCAAATCTTGCCGCCGTGGTCTTGCACGATTTGCCGGGCGATGGTCAACCCCAACCCGCTGCCCTGGGGCCGATTGGAGTAGTAGGGCCGAAACATATGCTGCATGTCGGCAGGGGTCAGCCCCGGTCCCTGGTCAGCAATAGTAATCAGCACTTCCTGCCGGAATAGCTGCCATTGGACGTTAACGTTCCCCTGGGGAGGGCTAAAACTCAGAGCATTGCTCAACAGGTTTTCAAACCCCTGGAGTAGTTGGGCCCGATCGGCCATAATGTGCAGGGGCTGAGACGGTAGAGTTAGGTGCACCTGTTTAGCCTGGGCGGACAACTGCAACCCCTGCCAAACCTCCGCAAACAAGTCCTGTACGTCACACCGTTCTACGCTCACCTGGATACGTTGGCAACCCGCGATCAGCTCAGTTAGATGATCGCTCAGGTGCTGGACCGCCGTTTGAATGGCGTCAGCCTGAAGGCGATCTTGCTCGCTCTGAAGGCTTTCGTGCAGGTTGGCGGCATAGAGATGAATCACCGCCAGGGGGTTGCGTAGCTGATGCTCGATGCGCCGCAGAATTTGCTGGCACTGCTCGGCTTGCTGACGGTGCCGGGCCTGCTGTTGGTCTAAGACAAGAGACCGTCTGACAATATCTAGTCCCAGCAATAGCGGCTGAGGTTGGACAAGAGGTCGTTCGACCCAGAGCAGTAGATAGGCCCACTCTGGACTAAGCCCATCTTGAAACTTGAGGCCATAAATAGTAGCCGGAACCGTCGGAGATTGATAAGAAAACTCCCAAACGTTGGGCTGCACTTCTCGGGCTTGGTGGGTGAGGCGGTGTAGAAATTCTTCTGATTCAACCTTGACTTGACTGGCAAACTGATGATGCTCGGAGGTCGGCAAAGCTGTGCGGAAATACTGACGCTGCTTAGCTAGGGGATTGTAATAGGTCAACCAACCGGCAATTGCCGAAAACTGACGTACCAACTGCATTAACTGTAGCTGACCAGCTGAAGCACAATCATCTACCTCAGTAGAAAGTAGCCCTGTAAGCGTTGGCGCAGCTTGATTCATTACTCGTAAATCTTAAGGACCTCAAGAGTAAAAATGCCCTGTATGCCTATTTGATTAACCGCTAGATTCTAAAGAAAATCTAAAGCTTTATACCGCAAAGCCATAAATTTCTAGCTCAATAATACCCCAAAATAATCCCGATTCAACTATTGATATTCAAGCATTAAATCCTTCTGTGGCAACTATCTTGGCCTAATGTAAATTAAATTTACGGTGACAAACGGGCCAGCAATTATTTGAAAACCGAATTAAAACCAGCTGCTTAGGTTAATTAATGTTGAGAAAGTTGGAGTAGCTACAGAATTCAAGTAAAGCTCTTGACATGAAATATTTGCTCTTTAACAAGAGTGAAGGTGATAAGGTTCAAGCTTCTCAGTAGAGTGTCACAACTAAATGGGTTTAAAAACGTCTGAAACCCTTGTTCTGCGGTAAAACCTAGCTCAGTTTAATTAAGCCGCTCTACTTAGACCATAGATCTAGCTGTTAGCTGCAAAGTTTCGACCTAAGTCTAATCGTGTCGCAACCTGTCCGCCCTTAAGCTAAATCTGCGAACCTCATCGGTCTAGGTCTATGATCTCTGCGATCGCTCAGGCGGTAGCTAATATTCTCGCTTCAGGCACATGTCTAACGAGTACCGAGCAGATTGACTTTGGTTATCCGGGGCGCTTGGGCCGCGACCATAAGCCCTGCCTGAATCTTTATCACTACGAGATCCAGTCCGCCCAGGGCCACTACTCTGAGACTAGCCATGAGGTTAATGCAGACGGCCGGAGCCAGGCCCGATCACCGCTCTGGTTTGATCTGTTCTTTGCGTTGATGGTGCAGGACCATACTGCACTAGGGGAACAGCACATGCTGTCGGAGAGCCTTACCCTGCTGCTGCAATACCCCTACATTCCGGCTCGATTTCTCTCTCCACCCCTGCAGGCTTACGAAGCACTACCCCTAAGCGTTGTGCCGATGACGCTAATGGCCCAGCCCACCTTTTGGAGCGCGATCGGCATTCCCTTGCGGCCGGCCCTGCAAATTATGGTAACCACACCCTTTGAAATTCCTAGCCTCGAGCGGGGATCGCTGCTCGAAACGCCCCCGCCCCATGCTCCGCCCTATGGCGATAGGCGATCGTTGGTTGATCGGCGATCGCAGGGGTAGCTGGCGATCGCTCCCCATAGCTCAATAACTCAATCTCTATATTCTTACGGTAAGGATGGCGTCCAATGGCCCTTGATTATTTTGCTCCAGGTGTTTACGTCGAAGAAGTGGATCGGGGCAGTCGCCCCATTGAAGGCGTCAGCCTCAGCGTGGGTGGCTTTATCGGCTTCACCGAAGACGTGCGCGGCGATGCCGAACTCTTTAAACCCATGCTGGTGACCACGTGGGATCAGTATTTAGAGGCCTTCGGCAAACCGGGTTCCGACGGCTTTACCGACTTCAATGCCTACCTACCCTTTGCTGTCAACGGCTGGTTTCTCAACGGTGGTGGCCGCTGCTGGGTAACCAGCATTGGTACCCGTCTGCCCGGTTCCCCCATGCCTCCCCCCGAGGATACTGGCCACAAATTGCCCACCTCCAGCGGTAAGCCCTCCCTGCGGTTTAACCTTCAGGCTGCCGACGATACGCCAGCTCTACCGGCAGCGGGTAGCGGGGGCCGAATTCGGGTGGTGATCCGCGATGGTGAACCCAAACCCCTGGCCGATGACGCCCCCGACGACGCCGAACCACCGATGAATACAGGCGAGTTCTTCACTGTTTTTGTCACCCAAGACGGCGAAGAAGTGGAGCGCTATCCCCACCTGACCATGAACCCCGAACCCCAGGCGGCGGTGGCTGACTATGCGATCGCCGCCCTGGCTGAGTCCCAATACGTGTCGCTCGCCGATATTTCTCTTGCTGGGCAGCCTCTCTCCCGTCGTCCAGCCAACGGAGTCTACGAGCTATCGCCACCGCCCTACATTTCTCCTGAAGACCGCTTTTCGCGCGATGTCCAGGGTCAACGGGACGATCGCACCGGCATGCAGGGCATGTTTGAAGTGGACGAAGCCGCCATGATCGCCTTCCCCGACCTGATGCGGGTCTACCAGGAAGGGTTAATGGATATCGATCAGGTGCACGGCGTCATGGAATCGATGCTGAGCATGTGTGAAAACTCCTTCCCCGGGCCAGCCTACCGCATGGCGGTGATCGACACCCCACCGATCAAACCCGGCAAAGGCATGGAAGCCGTAGCACCCGAGCAGCAAAAACCCCAGGACGTGGCTCAGTGGCTGAGCCTATTCAACCGCCGCTCAATGTTTGGCGCACTCTACTATCCCTGGATTAAAGTTGCTAACCCCCGCAATGCCGGTCGACCGATTATGGTGCCCCCCTGTGGCCACATGATGGGCATTTGGTGCCGTACCGACGAATCGCGCGGTGTGTTTAAAGCCCCCGCCAACGAAACCCCTCGCGGTGTTATCGGCCTCTCCTATGAGACTAATATGCGCGAACAGGAGTTACTCAACCCCATGGGCATCAACTGCATCCGCAACTTCGCCAATTACAATCGCGGCCTCAAGGTGTGGGGCGCGCGCACCCTGGTAGAACCCGACAATGTGCAGTGGCGTTATATTAGCGTTCGTCGTCTGCTCAGCTACATCGAAAAATCGATTGAAATTGGCACTCAGTGGGTTGTCTTTGAGCCTAACGATCAAGACCTTTGGGCTAGAGTCACGCGCACCGTCAGCAATTTTCTAGAACGACTCTGGAGAGAAGGAGCGCTCTTTGGCTCATCCCCAGCAGAAGCCTTTTTTGTGAAGTGCGATGGTGAGCTCAACACCCACGAAACGATGATGCTAGGGCGTCTCTATGTAGAAGTTGGCGTCTGTCCGGTACGCCCGGCAGAATTTGTCATCTTCCGCATTAGCCAATGGGCTCCTAATCAATAAGTAAGTGTTCTAAGCACATCAGAGGTTAGGCAAAACGCTGAGGACTGTTAACCCAGTCTATTGTGGTCAAACTCCATCGGCGCTTTGCCTAACTGCATCAATCTAGCCCATTCATTCTATTCGCTAAAACCTGACAATGTTGAGGAAATAATGCCATGGCCGATCTGAATAAACCCCTAGCCCCTAGTAGTTTCTATTTAGAAATCAAAGGCATTGCTGAAGGGGAAGAATCTATTTTTAAAAGCGTCAGCCTACCCCAATACAAACCCAAGGTGCAGGGCGGCCAGAAAGCTATAGGCACCACCAAGGGTGGCAAGTCCATTATGCAGGTAAACTCTGCTGGTTTTGAGGGGCTCTTTACCATTGACTGTGTTTGTATTGCCAGCGGCGATAGCAAAAGCACTAGCGTCAAAATGTATAAGTGGTTTGAAGAGTGTCTGCCTGCTTCCAATGGCGGTAAAGGGAAGTGGCGCAGCAATACCAAGGAGGGCGCTATCACCGCCTACGACAGTGACGGTAAAGAAATTGCCCGTTGGGATTTTTTAGAGGCCTGGCCTTCCAAATACAAATGTGCAGACCTCGATGTTACTGCCGATGCTTACATTGAAGAAACTTATACCCTCACCTGTGAAAAATTTAACCGTACCAAGTAGGAATAATCCACAATGGTTCAGTATCTAACCAGTTCCAAATTCTACTTTGAAATTGATGGCGTTACGGCCCTCTTGGTCAAGACCGTCTCTGGGCCTTCAATTTCGATGACCGTTGCCGGAGGCGACTCTGCCATTGGCGTTACTAAAGGTGCCAAGACCCAGACTCAGGCCATCATTGGC
Source organism: Nodosilinea sp. E11 (assembly GCF_032813545.1). NCBI lineage: Bacteria > Bacillati > Cyanobacteriota > Cyanophyceae > Nodosilineales > Nodosilineaceae > Nodosilinea > Nodosilinea sp. E11. Next base: position 259,637 of record NZ_CP136514.1, on the reverse strand, counting down.
GGAGTAGAGTACGATTCAGCCATTACCCTCACCTATGTGGGGGGCAATGAAGGCGATCAGGAAAAGTTATTTGATTGGTACAATAAGTGCCACCCAGATGCCTATTCTGGGGGAGGAGCCGAAGCTATAGCAAGCCGTAAGACAGGCTCCCTAGTAATCTACGATCCAGATGGTAAAGAAGCGATGCGGTTTAACTTTACCGATCTGTATCCAGGCTCTATAACCCAGATTAGTTCTCTCTCCGTAGACAGCGGTGGTCAGCTGGCTGAAGACACCCTTGAACTCTACTTTACTCAGGTTATTCGCAAGCTATAACCTATGACTGGCTTTCCTGAACTACTCAGCAATGCTCGCTTCTATTTAGAGCTCAAATTAGAAGGCAGCAACGATAGCGTTGACGGCATTTTTATGGACTGTAGTGGCTTTCAACAATCCCAAGATGTGATTGAGATCAGTGAGGTAACACCCCAGTTATGGGGTAAAAAAGGTGACACTAAGGGACGCGTGGTTCGAACTAAGTTGCCGGGGAATGTGACTTATACTAATTTGTCCTTGCGCCGGGGGTTAACTTCTTCCATGACCTTGTGGAACTGGCTGCAACAAATTCAGCAGGGCCACTGGGCCGAGCAGCGTCGGGATGGTGCTTTAGTGATCTACAACCAAGCTGCGGAGGAACAGTTTCGGTTTGAGTTTCAGGGAGCCTGGCCTGTGCGCTATAAAATTTCTGATTTAGACGTTAATAGCGGCGATTTTAATGTTGAAGAAATGGAGGTAGTGGTGGAATATCTCAATCGGGTCGAGCCTAAATAAATATCGATGGAGCAGGGCTAGGGGCGCATTACTATTGTCTTGTGTAACGCAATCAAAATCAAATATTAGGGCTAGAGGGAATGGTGAGCTATGTCGATGCAGTTTAGTAATGAGCTTGGGTTACCACCAATCGTAAAACAGTCTGGAGTTGCGATCGCACCAACACCCGAAGGCGACCGAGGACCCATAGTTGCTAACAGGTTGCAAATGGAATTTGCCTTTGAGTTGCCCAAGGGCTATCTCGATAGCGACGGCAATCTCCATCGCAAAGGCATCATGCGGTTAGCCAAGGCGATTGATGAAATTGTGCCTATGCGAGACCCCCGAGTGCAGTCCAACCCGGCCTATGCCACGGTAATTATTTTATCGCGGGTGATTACCCAATTGGGAGCCCTCGGTGCGGTTTCGCCTCTGGTAATCGAAGGACTATTTGCCTGTGACCTAGACTATTTGCAAAAGTTTTACCGCCACATCAACGAGCTAGACAGCCCAGAGCCCGCGATCGCCTAATACCGTTTACCCACCCGCGCCCATGACTGCGTTACTTCCCCCTACCGAATTTGCCTTTACCCTGCCTCGGGGCTTGCTGGGCAGCGACGGAACTGTGCACCGTCATGGAGTCATGCGGTTGGCCACCGCGCGGGACGAGTTGACGGTGGAGCGCGATCGCGCCGCCCAGGCCCAACCGGGCTACGCCGACCTGGTCATGTTCGCCCGCGTGATTACCCGCTTAGGAGAATGGTCTACCCTGACACCCACGCTGCTCGAAGAGCTATTTACCGTAGACTTGGCCTATTTGCGGGAGTTTTATAACCGCATTAACCAATCTAACCAGGCCCATATTCCGGCGGAGTGTCCCCAATGCTGCCATGCCTTCGTCGTGGAGCTTGCCCTGGCGGGGGAGTTTTGACCTACCCCGCCGATGACCTGCAGGCGGAGGTAGCGTTTTTGTCGATGCAGGTGCACTGGACCCTAGACGAAATTTTGAGCCTAGAGCACCGCGATCGCAACCGCTGGATTGACCAGATTAACCGCCTTACCGAGTAACCCCATGGCCGATCTGTCTGATCTTACTGATGCTTCGCCACCGCTGGTTCAGGCCTTGGACAGCAGGGCTCTCGGCTCCCAAGACATCGCCGACCTCAGTCGCTTAGCCGACAAAATTTTTGAAGATCCTGTAGCCCTGAGACATCTATGCGATCGAGTTTATGCCCTGATGCAGCAAGACCTCCAGCGCCAGCGCGAACGCACCCGCCCCCGATAGACGTCCCTATTCCCCAGATTCTGCTGCTATGAGCAAAAACGGCAACGTTACCCACGGACTCAACTACGTCACCACCAATCGCTTCTATGTCGAAATCGACAGCCAGATTACAGCATCGTTTACCGAATGCGCTGGACTAGGGGTGCAGATTAAAAAAGAGGTTTTGATGGAAGGGGGCGTTAACGAACAGCAGCGCATTCTCCTCGGGCAGGCCGAGTTTTCTGATGTTACCCTACGCCGTGGTCTCAGTGACGACCCCGCCTTTTGGAACTGGATTGCGCCGCTGCTGGCCCAGCACTCTGCCGGGAAGCCACCCAAAAACCATCGCCGCAATCTCAACATTTTGGTGTTTAACCAAGCTGGCGAAACCATGCAGTGCTGGACGCTAATCGGCGCGGTACCCGTAGGCTGGAAAGCCCCCGATCTGCAGGCTGATGGCGCAACGGTGGCCATTGAAGAACTGACCCTGGCCTATGAGGGAGTTAAAGTCGCCTTTAAGAGCAACGGCGGTGGGGCATCGACTAATTTGCGCCGCGACCAATCAGGCTACTTTTCCAGCAACTAACCCCTCGCCCCGGATGCGCCCATGGCTCAACTCCCTACCAATGCCGCCGATCGACCCCTGGGACACCACCATCCCCTCGGGGCAAATCATTGGCGGCAGCCGTTAGGAGCACGCTCCCTGGGCATTCTTGATTTGACAATTTTTTTTCCCACCGGTTTTCCCGATGGTGCTGACCAGCAGCCCGAGTTGACTAACCAGCGCCAAAGTACCGCGATCGCCGATCCGGCAGTTTTGCCTTTAGCTAGGCCGGTTCAACGATCCGTTAACCTTAACCAGTTACCTCCAACCACCGCTTTCTCCGCCCCCTTTACTGATCGCAATGAGCGATCGCTGGACGTAGCCCCAGGCACTATGCCACCAGCGTCACTGCTGCCTCTGTCAGGGGCGACCCCTGCTGATGTAGCACGAAACGATAACCTTCCCTTATCTCCCCAACCCCTAAGGCTTCAGCCAGATATTGCAATATCTGGGCCATTGCAAGGCGACTCGATTCAGCGGGGGAGAGAGTCCAGTCAGACTGGCTCAAGGTCGCAACCAATGCCCCTGGACCTTTCCGTATCGCCAATTCAATCAGATTCAGGCCAGCTTCAGGGCAACCCGAGTCAGCGGACATCGGATCTTAGCCAGTCTGAGTCGACTTCACAGCCAACCTCCCTGGCCTCTTCTGTATCCCCAGTTCAATCAGACTTAGGACAGACTCAGGGCGACTCGATTCAGCGGACCGTGGATCTTAGCCAGGCTCAAGGTGATTTAGTTCAACGGGTACTAGAGCCCAATCAGGCTAGCTCAACGTCGCAATCAGCGTCCCTGGCCCCTTCTGTATCCTTAATTCAATCAGGCTCAGGTCAGTTTCAGGGCAACCCGATTCAGCGGACAGTGGCTCTTAGCCAGTCTGGATCGACTTCACAGCCAACCTTCCTAGACTCTTCTGTATCCCCCATTCAATCAGGCTTAGGTCAGCTTCAGGGCAACCCGAGTCAGCGAACATCGGATCTTGGCCAGTCTGGCTCAACGGCACAGCCGATAGATCTGGACCTTTCCATATCCCCAGTTCAATCAGGCCAGCTTCAGGACGACTCGATTCAGCGGACAGCGGATCTTAGCCAGGCTCAAGGTGATTCAGTTCAACGGGTATTAGAGCCCAATCAGGCTGGTTCAACATCGCAACCAATGCCCCTGAGCCCTTCCGTATCGCCAATTCAATCAGATTCAGGCCAGCTTCAGGGCAACCCGAGTCAGCGGACAGTGGATCTTAGCCAGTCTGGCTCAACGGCACAGCCGATGGATCTGGATCCTTCCATATCCCCAGTTCAATCAGGCCAGCTTCAGGACGACTCGATTCAGCGGACAGCGGATCTTAGCCAGGCTCAAGGCGATTCAGTTCAACGGGTATTAGAGCCCAATCAGGCTGGTTCAACGTCGCAACCAATGCCCCTGGACCTTTCCGTATTGCCAATTCAATCAGATTCAGGCCAGTTTCAGGGCAACCCGAGTCAGCGGACAGTGGATCTTAGCCAGTCTGGCTCAATGGCACAGCCGATGGATCTGGATCCTTCCATATCCCCAGTTCAATCAGGCCAGCTTCAGGACGACTCGATTCAGCGGACAGCGGATCTTAGCCAGGCTCAAGGTGATTCAGTTCAACGGGTATTAGAGCCCAATCAGGCTGGTTTAACGTCGCAACCAGTGCCCCTGGACCTTTCCGTATCGCCAATTCAATCAGACTTAGGACAGACCCAGGGCGACTCGATTCAGCGAACAGTGGATCTTAGCCAGTCTAGAGCGACTTCACAGCCAACCTCCCTGGCCTCTTCTGTATCCCCAGTTCAATCAGACTTAGGACAGACTCAGGGCGACTCGATTCAGCGGACCGTGGATCTTAGCCAGGCTCAAGGTGATTTAGTTCAACGGGTACTAGAGCCTAATCAGGCTAGCTCAACGTCGCAATCAGTGTCCCTGGCCCCCTCTGTATCCTCAATTCAATCAGGCTCAGGTCAGTTTCAGGGCAACCCGAGTCAGCGGACATCGGATCTTAGCCAGTCTGAGTCGACTTCACAGCCAACCTCCCTGGCCTCTTCTGTATCCCCAGCTCAATCAGACTTAGGACAGACTCAGGGCGACTCGATTCAGCGGACCGTGGATCTTAGCCAGGCTCAAGGTGATTTAGTTCAACGGGTATTAGAGCCCAATCGGGCTGGTTTAACGTCGCAACCAGTGCCCCTGGACCTTTCCGTATCGCCAATTCAATCAGATTCAGGTCAGTTTCAGGGCAACCCGAGTCAGCGGACAGCGGATCTTAGCCAGTCTGGGTCGACTTCACAGCCAACCTCTCTGGCCCCTTCTGTATCCCCAGCTCAATCAGACTTAGGACAGACTCAGGGCGACTCGATTCAGCGGACCGTGGATCTTAGCCAGGCTCAAGGTGATTTAGCTCAACGGGTACTAGAGCCCAATCAGGCTAGCTCAACGTCGCAACCAGCGTCCCTGGCCCCTTCTGTATCCTCAATTCAATCAGGCTCAGGTCAGCTTCAGGGCAACCTGATTCAGCGGACATCGGATCTTGGCCAGTCTGGCTCAACGGCACAGCCGATGGATCTGGACCTTTCCGTATCCCCAGTTCAATCAGACTCAGGTTATCAGGGCGACTCGATTCAGCGGACAGCAGATCTTAGTCGGTCGTCAACTGCACAGCCAACCTTCTCGAACCCTTCTGTACTTCCAATTCAATTAGACTCAGGCCAGCGTCAGGGCGACTCGATTCAGCAGACAGCGGATCCTAGCCAGGCTCAAGGTGATTCAGTTCAACGGGTATTAGAGCTCAATCAGTTTGGCTCAACGTCGCAACTAGCATCCCTGGCCCCTTCTGTATCCCCAGTTCAATCAGACTTAGGACAGACCCAGGGCGACTTGGTTCAGCGAACAGCGGATCTTAGCCAGTCTGGATCGACTGCACAGCCAACCTCTCTGGCCTCTTCTGTATCCCCAGTTCAATCAGACTCAGGCAAGCGTCAGGGTGACTCGATTCAGCGGTCAATAGACCTAGGCCAGCCTCAAGGTGATTCAGTTCAACGGGTATTAGAGCCCAATCAGGCTAGCTCAACATCGCAACCAGCGTCCCTGGCCCCTTCTGTATCCTCAATTCAATCAGGCTCAGGTCAGCTTCAGGGCAACCTGATTCAGCGGACATCGGATCTTGGCCAGTCTGGCTCAACGGCACAACCGATTGAACTGGACCTTTCCGTATCCCCAGTTCAATCAGACTCAGGTCAGCTTCAGGGCGACTCGATTCAGCGAACAGCGGATCTTAGCCAGTCTGGATCGACTTCACCGACAACCTCCCTGGCCCCTTCTGGGTACCCAGTTCAATCAGACTTAGGACAGACCCAGTGCGACTTGGTTCAGCGAACAGTGGATCTTGGCCAATCTGGATCGACTGTACAGCCAACCTCCCTGGACTCTTCTGTATCCCCTATTCAATCAGACTCAGGTCAGCTTCAGGGCGACTCGATTCAGCGAACAGCGGCTCTTAACCAGTCTGGATCGACTTCATCGACAATCTCCCTGGACTCTTCTGTATCCCCTATTCAATTAGACTCAGGCCAGCGTCAGGGTGACTCGATTCAGCGGTCAATAGACCTAGGCCAGCCTCAAGGTGATTCAGTTCAACGGGTATTAGAGCTCAATCAGGCTAGCTCAACGTCGCAACCAGCATCCCTGGCCCCTTCTGTATCCTCAATTCAATCAGGCTCAGGTCAGTTTCAGGGCAACCCGATTCAGCGGTCCGAGGCTCTTAGCCAATCTGGATCGACTGTACAGCCAACCTCCCTGAACCCTTCTGTATCCCCAGTTCAATCAGACTCAGGTCAGCTTCAGGGTGACTCGATTCAACGGGTATTAGAGCCCGAACAGTCTGAAGTGACTTCGCAGTCAACCTCCCTCGCCCCTTCTGTGTCTCCAGTTCAATCAAGCTCAGGCCAGATCCAGGGCAACCCAATTCAGCGAACAGCGGATCTTAGCCAGGCTGGCTCAACGGTACAGCCGATGGATCTGGCCCCTTCTGTATCCCCAGTTCAATCAGACTCAGATCAGTTTCAGGGCGACTCGATTCAACGGGTATTAGAGTCCGAACAGTCTGGATCGACTTCACCGACAACCTCCCTGTACCCTTCTGGCTACCCAGTTCAATTGGGCTCAGGTCAGCTTCAGGACGACTCGATCCAGCGAACAGTAGACCCAGGCCAGCCTCAAGGTGATTCAGTTCAACGGGTATTAGAGCCTAATCAGGCTGGCTCGTCGTTGCAACCAACGCCCTTGGACCCTTCTGTATCTCCCATTCCATCAGACTCAGGGCAGCTTCAGGGCGACTCGATTCAGCGGGCCGAGGATCTTAGCCAGTCTGGAGCAACTGTACAGCTGACCTCATCGTATTTTTCGACTGACTTGCGGTCTACATCACTACAACCATCGCCAGATATTGCCCCGGCCATAACCCATTTAATGAGGGCTAGCGATCTATCCACCGCCTCGACCAATTCGGGCACAGGAATTTTGCGGCCGATGGGTATTCTACAACCATTGATCACAACTTTACCGCGCCATACCGTAGCCCGTTCACCCGCCGAGCCTGACCGGCAGGCAGCAAAGGATATAGGCATGAAATCAGAATTGGCACAGCCGCCCCTGCCCACTGAGTGGACCACCTTGACCGATTTAGTAACGTCTCAGCGATCGGGTTCATCTGCGGCCACCCCACTGCCGCACCTCCAGCGCAGCGCAGCTCCATCGTTCTCTTCTCCGGTCCAGCTGCCGCCAACTTTATCCGGCACGATTCAGTCGTCTTCCCCGCACCGAAAACTCTCTGTGCCCCACAAAAAAGTCTCCTCCAGTAGGGGAAATCACCCTAGTCATTTCCAGACAAAATCAGTAGGTTCAACAGGCACAGACCTACTCATTCAATCCAGCCCCGATACTCCATTCATCACAGTTTCTGCCACATCCGATCCTGAGCTAGGCTCTCATGTCCTCAACGCCGAAACCCTAGAGCGGTTAGCCCAGGAAATTTACCAACTTCTGCGTCAGCGTTTAGCTGTTGAGCAAGAACGCCATGGACGAGTTTATACCAAACGTTTTAGATAAAGGACGCCGGCATGACTAACCCCATCAAAGCCAAGCTCATTGCGCGGGAGGACAACCGAATCCTCGAGACGATCGAGTTTATGTTCAACCCCACCGAGCTAATTTTTGACCGTAGCCTCAACCTCAATCGTTCGACGGGCTCTCGGACCGATACGGGACTGCCAAAAATTAGCTTTGGCTCCTCCGAGCCCTGGCGTCTTAGCCTGACCAATATCGTCTTCGATACCTACGAAACTGGTCAAAATGTCTATACCGAATACATCAGTAAATTTCGAAAATCGGTGGATTTTTTACAGAATAAAGGACGGCCTCCCATCTATCTTTTCACTTGGGGCAGCCAAGAATACCTCCGCTGTTTTGTTCAATCCATCAGCTACAAGCTCACCTTGTTTTTACCCGATGGCACCCCCGTCAGAAGCGTGGTCAACCTCACTCTAGTAGAAGTCGCCCCATGATTCATCCAGCAACCGTCTTAACTTATACAGAAACAGGAATACATTAGATGAGGTGGGGAGATGTTGCAGAAACAGATTGGAATGACTGGCACTGGCAGCTTAAAAATCGAGTTAGCTCCGCAGAAGAATTAGCTCAAATCATCCAGCTCACCCCCGAAGAACGTGCTGGGCTCAACGCTCAAGATCTCTTTCGTGTAGATATCACACCTTACTTTGCTCGTCTGATCGATCCAGTTAATCCCAACTGCCCCATTAGACGCCAAGTCATTCCTTTAGGAAGAGAACTACAAAGCTTCACAGGCATGATGGCTGATAGCCTAGCTGAAGATGAGCAAAGCCCTGTCCTTGGTCTTGTCCATCGCTATCCAGATCGGGTATTGATGTTAGTCACAACCCAATGTGCTAGCTACTGCCGATATTGCACCCGCAGCCGCATGGTAGGCGACTGGAATAAAACTCCTAATATCGCCGATTTCGAACGTCAGCTTGACTATTTAAGACGAAATAGCTGCATTCGCGATGTGCTCATCAGCGGCGGTGATCCGTTGACACTTTCAGACACGGTAATACACTACCTGCTGAGTCAGCTCAGAAGCATCAAGCACATCGAAATCATTCGCATCGGCACTAGGATACCAATTTTTCTGCCTCAGAGGATCACACCTGAACTATGCAGTCTTTTACAACAGTTTCATCCCCTATGGATCAATATTCATACCAACCATCCTCAGGAAATTACGACTGAAGTTAGCCAAGCATTAGAGCGCTTGGCCAATGCAGGTATCCCCCTTGGAAATCAAAGTGTTTTACTAGCAGGTATCAACGACAGTGCCGAGGTTCAGCGTAAGCTTGTTCATAAACTAGTTAAAAACCGAGTTCGTCCTTATTATCTGTACCAATGTGATCTGGTACAAGGAGCAGGGCACTTTCGCACTTCTATCGATAGAGGCCTTGATATCATGAAAAGCCTTCAGGGGTATACCAGTGGATATGCTGTCCCAAAATATGTTGTCGATGCTCCTGGCGGGGGTGGAAAAGTTGTCATCTCGCCCCAAAATATGCTCAGCAAAGAGCCAGGAAATCAGGTTTTTCTCCGGACGTATAAAGGAGATATTTCTATGTACCAAGAGCCTCCTGACTATGTAGCCGAGGATTTTACAAATTTAGCCTAGAATGCTCTAGATCAACTTAGATGCCGCCAGGCATAACTATTCCTGCCACCATTAATCCCGATTTATGCCACCAGATTTTACAGATCGATCACGAGAAGCTAGTGCTGTCATCTGGCTAGGCTTAATTTTGTTTGGCAATGCCTTTGCTCAAAAATTATCAGAAATTATTGCTGTCAGCAGTTTTCTCAGTGATGTTGGCGTCAATCAAATTATTTGGGTTTGGATGATAGATGGGTTCCTTATGCTATTGGTGACTGGGCTACAGTCTCTAATTATTGATCACCATAGTCGTCGCAAAATAATGGAATATATAGTCTTGGCATTAACTTTCTCTTTTATATTACTGCAGGCCATTCGTTCTGTAGATGGTCCTAATTGGCTAAGTCAATCACTACTTTTCTTGCTGTCCCAGCAGCAATGGCTAACATTTACCCTAGTGTTTTGGGTCTTTGCTAATGACATGCTTGGCATTGCCCAATCCAAAAAGTTTATGCCTAAAATTTCAAGCTTTGGCTTTGCTGGGTATGCTCTAGGAATCATCGCTGTAGGCATCACATCATTATCTATGCAAAGATTAAGCATTCCCCATGATGTGATGCTCAACCTCTGCTTAGCTGTTAACGCTGGGATCTATAGCTGTATTTTTTTAGTTCTTCGATTCAAATTATCGCAGTTTAAAGTTCGTCCAACTCTCTTGGTATCAGAGCCCTTTCAAAAAAACTTGATAGAAGGGTGGAATTTTATTCGAGAAATTGATCTTTTTCGATATTTGGCAACCGCGGTGTTGGCTATTGTTATTTGCGAAACAATATTAGATTTTTGCTTCTTCCAAACATCTTTTTCTGCATTTCCTGACTTTTACCAGTATCAAGTTTTCCAAAGTATTTATCTAATAATTAGAGCTATTCTTGAGGGTGTCATAAGTCAATTTATAGCTCAAATCGTTATCACAGACTACGGACTCAAATCTGTGTTCATGATTCAGCCAGTTTTTTCTTTTTTGGCCTCAGGTATTATGTATTTTATCCCTACTTTTTTGGGTGGTTTGGTGGGTATCTTTCTTCAAAAGAGCATTCAGTATGGCATTGATGAACCCGCAAGAAAAGCATTAGAAGGAATAGTTCCCCAGGAAAAACGTGGACGAGTTAGCAACTTTATTGATGGCTATATGATTGGCTTGGGTGGAATCCTAGGATCGCTTATCATTGCTCTATTTATGGTCCTGGGATGGGCTGTAGGCTTTGATATCATTAAGAGCAACTTATATCTATCTGGCGCTTTAATATCCTCATTGATTGCTATCTTTGCAACTCGAAAAATGAGTAAAACCTATAATACTAGCTTGTTAGACTGGAGATTGCATCGCCGAAATCGAGGGAATAGCGTTTTAGATAACCTTGATCTCTAAAATCTTTCTATCCCATACTCATTAGGTTTAAACTATGGCATACAAATCGCTAGATAAGCCTGCTGCATTCATCAGCATTAGGGCGAAATTACTCATTATCTCCACGCTTTTGTTTACTGGAGCATTCGGCCTGCTCTTTTATCTGTTCTACAACTTTGCCGTAGATATTGCTGTGCAACGGATGCGAAAAAATCTAGATGATGCTCTTAATGCAGCTGCCCAAGAGATTGATGTCAAAGATGTTCTAGCTCTTTACCGCGAGGGCACCCCCAATGCTCAAGGATTTTCTGACCATCCTCTCTATCGTCAGCAAATGGAGTTGTTTCAAAAGATTCATGATATTAATCCAGATGTATGGCCTTATTCTTTCGTACGAGGTAACCAAGCAGATACTCGGCGCGCTGGGGAACCGGTATTAACCAATAATGAAGTTGTCTTTCTGGTTGATCTTTGGTCTGCTTACGATTCCTCTAAAGCAGCCAAGTTTCTAGAGCCTTATGCAGCCAGGCCTCAAATGATCGAGTCTTTAGAAAAAGGTATTTTAGTATATCGACCTGAAATACCTTTTAAGGATAAATGGGGAGGATGGATTACGGCCTATGGCCCTCTGCGTGACGATAAAGGACAGGTTGTTTTAGGTGTTGGTATTGGTGCAGATTTAACTGCAGAATACCTTAGCGACATTAAACGTGGCATCTTGCAACGAATGATCTGGACTTTTATTATTTGCTATATCATCCTGTTTACTCTCATTTATATAATGTCAGATGGATTTACTCGTCGTGCTATTAATCTTGCCCAGGCTGCCAATAAAATTAGTGAAGGAAATTATGAGCAAGATTTATTGGGAAACTCAAAAGTTGTGATCGAGGATGAGATCACTCAACTAGCCGATATATTTAAGGTCATGCTCGACAAGGTTCGGACTAGAGAATTCAAGCTGAAGCAGCAGGTTTCGGATCTGAAGATAGAGATTGATGGGAAAAAACGTCTAGAAGCAGTCAAAGAGATCACAGACAATGATTTCTTTAAAGAGCTAACCGAAAAAGCAAAGGCAATTCGAGAGCAATATCAAGAAGATTAGGTGTTGCTAAATAGCATTATGAATTTATGAAATTCTAAGTGAGACATCAAAGAGTTTATCTTTTGCTGTGCAGTCTGAATTGGAAATGATGAAAATTAAAAGCATCACTTTCCATAATCTTCTTTACATCAGTTGCAAAACATCTAAATGAATTTACCCTCAACAATTTGTCATGACTAATCAACCTAATTATCCCCAACAAACTGGTGATCTTTCTTTTAGTGACATAGATCATTTGATTGACAATGCACCAAACTGTGGTCCTGGGACGAGCCAGATTCATGGTTATGGGTTGATCGCTGTTACAACCATTGAGAAGGGAAATGTAATTATAGACTTTAGCGATCGCAAACTTTACGTCGAAAAAAGATTTTCAGAGCTAGAACAATGGCGTCTCAAAAGCGGAAAGTATACTGGAATTAGCGAAGAAAAATGCGTTATTTCGGAAAAGTTCACCAAATATTCTTTGCTTAATCATTCGAGACAGCCAAATGCTATTACTGATTTTGAAGCCCGAAAAGTTATTGCCCTGAGAGATATCCTTCCCGGGGAGGAAGTAACTGTTGACTACAGACTAGAGCCAGTATCCTCCCAGGCCAAATCTTATATTCAACATTTTATCTAGGTTGCTATAGTGGTTCTCGATCGAATGAGGTACAGCATAAGCTTTATTGGATAAGGGTTGTAGGTCTTTTCGCGTACCTCATGCCAACGAGAACCGCTATGTATATTAATTGGCATCACTAGCAGATTATATTGTGTACTATTTCCTCTAAAATTTTAGTAATGGGGTGGCTAGGATTGCTTAGTGCAAATATACTACTGCTGCCGAGGATCATCATGTCATCAGAATGTGGGATTATTCCGGCTACAGGAGCATCATAAATTGCTTCTATTTTTTTCTTAAGATCATGGAAGTCAAATATTTCTGGTGTCTTATTGACTACTAAAAATAGCTTCTCTACATTTAGCTTTCGGGCGATGTCTACGGTGACCGCAGTTCCCTGATAATCTTGTTGATCAGGTCGTAAAATAATGCACAAAATATTTGAAACTGTAATCGAAAGAAGCGTTTCTTCATTCAAGCCCGGATGGGTATCAATGATTAAGTAGTCGAGCTGAAAGTCTTTAATTAACTTTCTGTATCCATCATTTAGTCGATCAACATCGTATCCTTCTCTCAGGACCCTGGCAATATCGCCCATTTTGATGCTTGACGGTATTAAAAATAGGCTTCCTGCTTTTTTGTTAGATTCAAGTAAACGGTCTGAGACATTGTAAACAGCATCTTCAATGTTGATTTTCCCCCAAAGATAATCATTTAATGAGGAATTTATATTGTCTTTCCTAAAGCCAAATAGGACATGGATTCCAGGGGATTGAATATCAGTATCAATAACTGCAACTCGATTGCCCTGCTGAGCTAAAATCACTGCCAAGTTAGAGGCTGTGTTAGATTTGCCTGTACCACCTCTATAGGAATGTACTGAAATAATTTTTGGCATACTGATTATCCCTAATCCTATAATCACTATTCCCTAAATCTAATGCTTGATGAAGATTCGGCCATTGTTTGGCTTAGCAGTAAGCTGGAGGTGCGCGATCGCACCCAGGCCGTCATCCTGGCGATGCAATTGGGCCTAGTTTCGCCATAACATTTTGTTATGGCGAAACGTAATTGCTCAACTAGGTTGACGGGTACCTGTGAATGAGGGAGGGTGGTAGACTTTTGGCATGAAAGACCTGCCGCCCTTAGAAGGCCTCAGTTCCGAGGAGAAAGATGCTCTAATCCGAGAGCTGTGGCAGATGGTGCAAGCGTTGCAGGCAGACGTCGAGCGGCTAAAAGGCAAACGCCCCAAGAAAACGTCGCGCAATTCGAGTTTGCCACCGGCGAAAGGATTTCAGCCTAATTCAGAGGGTTCTAAGCCAAGCCAAAGCGAGCGAACGGCGAGTGTGGGTCGAGCGGGAGGTGGGCGAGACCTGAGCGCATCGCCCGACCCAGTGGTGGTAGCGCGAGTGAACCGTTGCCCTCACTGCGGCAGCGCGGTAGAACGTGCTCATCAACAGCTCAAAGCGGTCTATGAGCGGATTGAACTGCCCCCGGTTCAGCCTCAGGTGACCCGAGTAGAACGGTATGGGGGAGACTGTCCGTGCTGTCAGCAGAGCTATGAGGCTCCCGTACCGGTAGGGTTAGAGCCCGGTTCGCCGTTTGGACAGAGTATTGCCAGCGTGGTGACGTATCTGAGATACGGTCATGCCGTGAGCTATCAGCGGCTGAGCCAACTGATGGGAGACCTGTACGGGGTGGCCATATCAGAAGGGGCAATTGCTAACCTCCTAAAACGGGTTCAAACCCAACTGGCCGCACCAGTGGCGCAAATTGTCGCACGTCTGCGCCGTGTGCGTCTGGTATGCAGCGATGAGACGAGTGCCCGCCTCAATGGTCGTAATCAGTGGGAGTGGGTGTTCCAGAATGAGCAGGTGTGCCTGCATGTGATTCGCCCCAGTCGGGGGAAAGCCGTGATTGATGAGACGATGGCCGGGCACCGCCCCCAGGTCTGGGTCTCCGATTTATTCAGTGCGCAAAAGGCCCACCCCGCCGAGCAGTGGCAAGTCTGTCTGGCCCATCAACTCAGGGATTGCCAGTATGCCATTGATGCGGGCGATGACCTGTTTGCCCCTCGGATGAAGCGGTTGTTACTGCGCGCGATTGCCGTGAATCGACGACGACATCAGTTGGCTGAATCCACGCTTGGGCAGTATCGGTCTCGATTAAGAGGCAGCCTACGGGAGATCTTTAACTTGAAGCCCAAGTCCCCGGAGGGTCAGCAATTGCTCAAACGTTACTTGAAGATTCGGGAGCATCTGCTGCTGTTCCTTGATGATGAGACAGTGCCGCCGACTAATAACTCTAGTGAACAAGCGCTGCGATGGAGTGTGGTCTTTCGCAAGGTCACCCATGGCTTTCGCTCCGACTGGGGCGCAGAGTTGTTCGCCCAGGTGCGCTCGCTGGTGAACACCGCTCGCCGTCAGGGTATCTCTGCCTTCGACGCTATTTCTCGTGCCCTTACCTCACAGCAGTCTGATTGGCTACTGAGTTGAGCAATTACTGTAGAGTTATTCAGCAAGCCCTATGTAATATCAAGTCCGCTTAATGAACCACACTTAGCATTGAAACGCCTTCCACCAGTGGAACTGAGTCAAGCCCGAGATGAAATCGGTGAGGTTTAGGAGTTGTACACAGCGCTGCTCCACCCGTTCCAAGAGGTCATCTAAGGTCTCAAACACCCGGTTCGCTAAAGCTTCATTGAGGATAGGCCAGAGTCGCTCTGCCGGTTGCATATGCGGGGAGTACGGTGGCAGAAAGGCCAGGTGTAGACCTTCGGGTACGACCACCTGCTCTGAGGTGTGCCACCCAGCTTGATCCATGACCAGCACGACTCGGTGCTTGGGGCCAATGCCAAAGTGTTCGGCAAAATCAGCCAAGGCCCGATTAAACAGGTCGATAGTGACTCGAGGCAACAGCCACCAGTAGGTTTGTCCGCTGCGAGGATGGACAAAGCCATAGAGCCAAAACCAGTCATAGCGACAGTGGACGGGAGCACTGAGCGATCCAAGCCAGTTATCGACCCACACCCGACGCAGGATGGGATGGAGCCCCAAGCGATGTTCGTCCATGGCCCATAGCTGCACGTCGGCGTCGGGATGGGCCATTTTGATTTCCGTCAGTTGAGCGTGCAGATTTTTTTTCCCACACCCACTGCTCCTCTTCGGTGGCGGCGTGCTGATGCTCAGGTCGAGGTACCTTGAGAGAGAACTCCATCTGTTTGAGAATCTCCCACCCCCGTTGGCGATGAACCGAACGGCCTAGGTGCTCACTGAGCCAGTCGGCCACCTTGCGTCCATTCCAAAAGCCGCCATCCGGAGGCTCCTCTTGCAAGGCTTGGTACAGTAAGGCTTGCATTTCATCTTCAAGAATGACTTGCCCATTGCCCTGATTGTGCTGCCGTTGGTCGCCAAGCGCCGCCGGGCCTTGACGGTTATAGCTTCTAACGATTTCATAAATCCAGGCTCGGCTGTAGCCGGTCATCTCAGAGACCTCAGCGGTACTCTTGCCCGATTGCAATAGCCAGATCAGCTGATAATGCCCTCGTTCAATCCCGCTCTTAGCCGATTTATAACGCTGTTCGAGTTCCTCGGTGCTCAAATATGATGCCAGGGTAAGACGACGTCCCATCACCCTTATCCTCGTCTTTCAACCCTACTATTCTAAGGTCGATTAGCCGGACTTGATATAAGCCCTAATAGATGAGAAACAGCATAACCGCCCCGCTTATGCTTTTATCGCTCTTCAATGATTCTCGAATTTAAAGTGCCGAAACTTCGAGAATTGGTTGGGCACCGAGCATGACTATTCGCGTATCTGCGTTGTTTCACCTATTCTTTGTCCAGAGCCAATGAAGAGCGATAACCTTTGAGTAGCTAGTCTGATGGGGACGATCACCCCATCAGACTAGCTATACGAGTACTCCCAAGGCTCTCAACGTCATTTTCTGCACCCTGAACTGTCGCTAAACTCTAGCGTCAGAGCTAGCCAGCCCACGAGTAATGGTAGTGCCATTGGTGGCCCTGGCAAATAGGTAGCCCTGGCCAAACTCACAGCCCAAGTCTTGTAAAATGTCTCGCTGCTGAGGGGTTGCGATGCCCTCGGCAGTCACAGCCATATCCAGAGTATGGCAAAGGCCCACCATGGCCCGCACAATTTCTAGCTTTTCAGCATCGGTGTCGATGTCTTGAATGAAGGAGCGATCGATTTTGACAATGTCAATGGGGAACTGATGCAGATAGCTAAAGGACGAATAGCCGGTGCCAAAGTCATCTAGGCAAATTTGCACGTTGAGCTGCTTGAGCTGCTTGAGTATAGCTGCTGCTTCTTTGGCATTTTTAATAAATATGCTTTCGGTAACCTCTAGCTTTAATTGGTGACCGCCCATGCCGGTGTCTTGCAGAATGCTGACAAACGTATCTAACAAATTTTTTTGGGCAAAGTGATGGCTGGACAGGTTGACATTAATCGATATGCTTGGGGGAGGATCGGTGCTGTCGATTTGTCTGGTGAGATGCTCATTGGCCAAAACCCAGGCCCCTTTCCCCATCTGCTGCCAGGCTTGTAACTGTTGGCAGGCTTCTCGCAGCACCCACTGATCAATGCTTGTGATGATTCCCATCTCTTCGGCCAAGGCGATGAACTGGTCTGGATAAATCAGTTCGCCATTGGGCTTTTGCCAGCGCACCAAGGCTTCGAGGCTGGTCACCTCGTAGGTAGCTAACGAGACAATAGGCTGGTAGTGAACCTGGAGTTCGTTGTGGGCGATCGCATGGCGCAGCGCGTGCTCCCGCTGCATGAGTTGCCGTGCCTGCCTGTGCATAGCTAGATCGAATAGTTCGTAATCGCTGCCTCCGCGAGCCTTGGCACGATACATGGCAATATCGGCATCGCGCAGGAGATCGGTAGTCTGCTCGTAAGGGATCGAACTCATCACAATGCCAATGCTGGCAGTGATCAACAGCTCATGGTTGCCAACCATAAACGGGGGAGCGAGATCATCTACAATGCGCTCGGCGGTGCGGCAGGCAACTGCCACGTCGGTAATGTCTTCTAGAAGGACGGCAAATTCGTCGCCGCCTAAGCGAGCCACAGTATCGATACTGCGTAGGTGAGTTTGTAGGCGAGGGGCAATCGCCACCAATAACTGATCGCCAAGCAGGTGCCCAAGAGTGTCGTTGATGCTTTTGAATCGATCGAGATCGAGCAGCATAATGGCAAAGCCAAATTCAGGCGATCGCCGCGACCGATCAATCGCCTGCTGTAGACGATCTAAAAACAGGGCGCGATTGGGCAGATGGGTCAGGGCATCGTGTAGGGCGTTATGCTCTAGCTGGGCCTCCATGCGGCGCTGTTCGGTGCTGTCGCGCACCACCATTACTGCTCCCTCAAGCTGACCTCGATCGCTGTAAATGGGGGCCGCACTGTCGGCAACCGGAATTTCATCTCCCTGCTTGGTAAGCAGCAGCGTGTTTTCTGGCAAGTACACAGTATGGTTTTCGTGCAGCGACCTCAGCAGGGGACTGTCGATCAGGGTGCGCGTCACCTCGTCCATAAAGCGAAAGACTTCCGCAGGCGATCGCCCAATGGCTTCGGTTTGAGACCAGCCGGTCAGGACTTCGGCCACCGGGTTCATAAACTTGATCAGCCCGCTGGGGTCGCTGGCGGCGACACCTTCGCTAATACTGTTTAAGACGGCTAGTAGCCACTGACGGTGTTCTTTAATTGTTTTTTCAAGGCTGTGTTTGTAAAAGGCAATTTCAAGATTGGCGCGCAGTTCTTTGGCCTCAAAAGGTTTAAGAATATAGCCAAAGGGAGCGGTAAGGCTAGCCCGCTGGAGGGTTTTTTCGTCAGCGTAGGCGGTTAAGTAAATCACCGGAATGTCTAAGGCTTTAACAATAGCCGCCGCGGCATCAATTCCATCTAGAGCAGCGCTGAGGTGAATATCCATCAAAACGAGATCGGGGTGCAGCTCCAAGGCTGTTTGAATGGCCGCCTCGCCGGAGATCACAATTTCAGGAACCTCATGGCCTAACTCAATCAGCATCGCCTGCAGGTCCATGGCGATTACGACTTCATCTTCAACGACCAGAATGATCTTCTTGTCCATAGAGTTCTTAGGCTGGAAAAACAATCTGAAAGGCAGAACCGCCAACCTGGGGGGCGATCGCCACCTCTCCCCCAATCTGTTGAGTCAGGTTTCGCACCAGGCTTAGGCCCAAGGAAGATACCCGCCGTAGGTCAAAATTGCTGGGTAGGCCGATACCATTGTCTCCCACTCTGAGGTAAACCTGTTGATTGGAACCCAGGGATGAAGAAATCGTAATTTCACCAGGCCGGCCGTCCGGAAAAGCATATTTCAGAGAATTAGACATGAGCTCGGTAAGCAATAGACCGCAGGGTAGGGCGGTTTCAATGTCTAAACTGTAGGGCTCGATTGCTAGATGTAGGGAGATGTGATTGCTGCTTGAATGATAGGTTTCGAGCAGGCTGTAGGCCAGACTGTGAATATAGTCCGCCAAATCGATGCGGGTCAGGTCGGAAGATTTGTAGAGCTTTTCATGAACAAGCGCCATGGCTCGGATGCGGCTTTGGCTATCTCGCAGTACCGATAGGGCCACCGGGTCAGGTACATTACGAGACTGAAGATTGAGCAGACTGTAAACCACCTGAAGGTTGTTCTTAACCCGGTGGTAAATTTCTTTAAGGAGTAGCTCTTTCTCTTGCAAAGATGCCTGGAGTTTTTCCTGGGATTCTTTGCGATCGCTGATGTCTTGTTGCACGGCGACCAAAACCATACCGTATTCAGGGTGCTCAAACACTGAGGTGGTGGCACTGCACCAAAACGGCGTACCGTCTTTTTTGACGTTATGCACCTCGTAGGTGGCCTCTAGGTTGTCTAAAACTGCCTGGCGAATGGCTTGGTTGACCGACTCGGCACTCACCTCCTTGGTGGCATAGTTAACAATCGACACATGCTGCCCGTCTAGTTCACCAGAGTCGTAGCCAAACATCTGCTCAAACTTGCGGTTGGCGTAGCAAATCATGCCATTGTCAGCCCTGACCACACAGATACCTTCGGCCATGTTGCGGGTAATCACCGCCTGAAATTCTTGCATTTGCTCAGCCCGTTCGCGTTCGGCTTCGCCACGTTTACGCTCGCTAATGTCAAGCACTACCCCCAGCATGCGAATTGGTTGTTGGTCTGCGTTATACAGGCCTCGCCCCCGGCCCACCAGCCACCGCATGGTGCCATCGGGATAAAACACCCGGTACTCGGTTTCGTAATCAGTGTGCTGGTGCAGGGCATCCTGCAGGGCCTGCTCAACCCGGTCTAAATCGTTGGGGTGAATAGCACGCCGCCAGCTCTGGTAGGGGTCGTCGGTGGCGTTGGGGTCGAGCCCTAGCAGCCTAAAGTGGTTGTCATTCCAGATAACGGTGTCCTGCCGCACATCCCAGTCCCAGGTGCCGATGTGGGTAAATTCGAAGGTAAGCCGTAGCTGCTCTTCGCGGCGAGCCAGAGTCTCTTCGGCCTGCTTGCGATCGGTAATGTCTTCAAGAATGTATGAAAAGCGGGGGAGCCCATCAGGGCTACCTGCAACGGCGCACACGCTGCCAGCTAGCCAGCGTCCCCGGCCAGGGCCAGTGTCCGGGCAGTATTCAAACCGCACCGGAGCCTGGATGCGCGCGGCCTCGCGGTAGTACGCCAGCCAGCGCTCAAGGGTAGCCGGGGGTACCCCCAGCTCACTGGCAAATCGATTTTCTATCTCCTGGGGAGTGGTACCCAAAAACTCGGCAGTGGCCCAGTTGTCAGAAAGGTGGAGAATATCGTTATCATGCAGCTCTACAATGCCCATGAGCATGGCTGCGCTGTTAAAGAAGCTGCGCAGAATCGATTTTCGCTGGCGCAGGTCGGCGTTGATCTTAGAGAGTTCGGCGGTGCGGTCCGCCACCCGCTGCTCTAGCTCGATTTTAGCCTGGTGCAGGTCGTCTAGGGCCTGCTGGCGCTCGGCCTCAATGCGTTTGCGATCGGTCACCTCTTCACACACAATACTGATGCCGATGATGCAATCGCCGTCCTTGAGCGGCCAAAAGCTCTCGACCCAAGCCCGCGGCACACCGGGCTTGGCCGGAGTCTCGCCGCTAACTTCTACCTTGAGCAGCGGTTTGCCCGTTGCGAGAATGGGGCGCAGCATGGCCTCAGCCTGGTCAGCCAAATTAGGCAGCAGTTCCTGGACAGTACGGCCTAGGTGAGCCTCAACTGAGAACCCATTCATCTCTGCTAGCCGCTCGTTGACCCGTACAAAACGCAGATCGCGATCGAGCACTCCCAGTCCAATGGGGGCCGATTGATAAATGGTTTCAATTTCGGCTAGCTGCTGCTGTGCCTGCTTTTGGTAGGAAAAACTGGCTGAACTACTGGCCTGGCCCATGGTTATTTCCCTAGCGATCGCCAAAAATCGCGTTCCTGAAACATTTTGCACCGTAGTTAGCCCAGCTGGCTAGGCCATTGCTCTGAAGCATTTTGATTGATCACTCAGTTGACTGCTCTTTAGATTGAGCCAGGTTTTACGTATAATTCCTAAGAAAACAAAAAGCTATATTCTTCCTGGTAAGCATTAATAATAGTCCATATTGCTTTAAGGCAAGATTATAGAGCGCAAAATTTTGAAGCGAGGTAGTTTAGCTCAATATGCGGTCCAGGCCTCTTGCACACCGAGCATATTTCATATTTGCAGTCATCCAATTCATAGTTTGCCTCTTGGCAGCTTATTTATACCAATCAAAAACGCCCTTTATGAAAACAGCAAGCATGGAATTACCTCAAAAAATGAATTCACCTGTGCAGCTTGAAAACAGCTATTATCACGGCACGATTTCTATTTCGGATCGGCGTTGTTGCATAAATGAGGTGTTACGGACACCCAAAATCTGACGTCGATGCAGTACCGAGTCCATAACATCCTATTTATGTAACAACGCCTCAGGCACTAAAAACTTTGTCCCTGTACTGAGGGAGGTTGCGATCCCTCTCTAATCTCAGTTCGATTCGTAAGGGGGCGTTGGATGGCTGTCTCGACCTCAATAGGCAGCTTTCAGCTTACCTCTACTGCTATTTTTAATCCATTTATCCACTTATTCTTACTTTCGACTGTGTCGTTGGGTATTGGTATTAGTCAACTAGGTGAATAAGCAGTCTTAGCTCATCCCCTCATGCCTTGAAAATTATCATGACGGCATTTAGAACCTGTTTTTACAAATCGGACACCCGAGTTAGCGTATTGAGATTTTAGCTCGACTTTACCCAATCAAGCAGTATAGCAAAATAACTCCATTTAGGTGTCGAGAGTAGTGTTAAATATTTTAACATATTCAAGGGCATTTCGTGATGCCTGAAGAAGTTAATAAGCCCACAAAGAGCGACTATAAAAAATATGAGTCCAATCATTTTAATAAGATAAAGCTTCTAAACAAGCTTTTCATTTTCTGATTTATTCTCATTCTTATAGCCGATTGGCATAAGCAGGATTGTATAGCTATAGCCGACATCATTAGAACCTTTGCTTGCAACGATCCCTGTCTGTCATTCCCGTGAAAATGGGAATCCATTTGAGATCAGTGACGAGCTAGTGGATTCCCGCCCCACGCCTTCGCGGAGGCAGGCTCTGCTCGGAAATGACGGCTTTTTCCTAACCTGAGTGGCTATAGCTGTAGTAACGCTTCGTGCAATCTGGTCTTAGTTTGCAATCTGCCTCTAAGGGGATCATAAAAGGCTTTTATCGCTCTTGCGTACGTCGCACACCTTCTTGGAAGCCTTCGTCATAATAAGTAGTTGTACGAAAATTGTCGTAGGGCAGACCATTCAGGGCATTCTGAAGTCCGCGAAAGAACTCCTCTTCAGAGGATACGGGTTGCTGACGCTCAGCCTCTGTAGCTCGTCGCTCTGCTTCAGTTGCTCTGCGATTGGAATTGATGACTGCACTTGTCCCTGCGGCTGCGCCCACCCCCAGCATAAAGTTGCCAAAGCTCGCCTGAGCAACGGTGGCAGTGGGGGCTAAAGATGCGAACGCGGTAAAAACAGATAAACCAAGAGCTATCGATCGTTTCATAGTATTGTCCTCGTCATTTCACACTTGAAAGTTCAAACCATTACCAGCCTTGAAACCCTGCTTGGTGATCAGTTCTGGGAAGGACGGGCCGCAATCCAGCCATCGACGGTCGCGGATGTGACCAGCACCTGGCCATCGACTCGGCCCAAGCGCAGCACGGTCTGGCTGGCCGCTATCCAGGCTTCCCCTTCTGAGGTTTCAAAGTTTTCCATCTGATAAATTTTGGCGATGCCAAAATTATCGTCAATGATGTCAATCGTCACGTAATTCCTCAGGCTTTCCCGAGTCTGAACCTGATTGAAGGATTGTTCCAGCATTTGGCGGTGGGCATCCACCCCTTCCAGGTGAGTGGTAATCGTTGAGAGACCATTTCCGGCCTCGACCGTTACGACCGTTACCGCAAAGGGTGCCATCAACTCAAGTGTCCCCTCTACATCTCGGTTGTTGCGTGCAGCTTGTAGCAGGTTAATGACAGCCTGAATATTCGCTTCTGTCAGAGGGGCCGTAGCCTGTGCAACTTCTGTTGGGAGGGCAACTGGCATCGCCTTTACAGAAACAGGAATTGCTGTCGCCAGACAAAAAGCCAAAGCAGGATAGACAAGAAACTTTGACTTCATACTTATGATCTCCATCAGTGAAACAAAACTTACTAAAATCTGAACTTAACCCCGATGTTGGGGCCGTGGGTAAACAGGTCAAGGCCAGAATTGTTGCTGCTGTAATCTATGTAGGTGAACCCATAGGAGGCTAGCAGTGAGGTATTTCCTGAAAACAACCAGTCGATGCCGGCATAGCCCGCAACGGAAAAGGTTAAGTTTCCGAGGCTGAAGCCAGACATGCTGGTGCCGACTAACGCCGCCAGGTTGGGGGATAGATTCCAGCGAGCCCGCCCACCAATCATGGGTTCGACCACAGTCTGTGACTGGCCAAACTCAAACCGATTGCCCAGATCGCCGGTCAGCACCAGCTTGTTGTTGAAGCTATAGAGCCGCACTCCGGCCAGGGCATCAAAGATAAACGGCCCCAGGTCAAACTCGGTGTCGGCGGTTCTGAGGGCCACAGGCAAATTACCATCCCCAAACCGGTAGGCACCCCCTAGATCAAGCTGAACAAAAGACGCACCAGCCGCCGCCGCAATAGAGACCTGAGGGGGCAACCCAGCTTGCTGCAGGACCGGAGGCAGCGGGATGTTTGCCGATCGCCCCGTGCCCATGTTCACGTAGGCTCCACTAAAAAACATGCCCCAGGTGCCTTTCCAGGCTTCAACCCGACCAAAGGCGGCAAAGTTGAGGTCATTGACAATGGAACTGAAAATATCTCCAATACCGGCATTAATAGGTGCGGTGATACTCCTGACGGTGACATTACCGTTGGCGCTAAAGGGTAGGTAGACAAACGGTTCAAAGCTAAACCGCCAGGGAATGTCATCGGTTGAACCGGCAGTTTGGGTGATCAGATCTGCCTGGGCAACAGCACCAGAGAACCTGTCGGCAGCGGCTCCTTCCCCTAGAGACAGAGCTGCCGGATCTACGCCCAAGAACCCTTCCCCCTGGGCAGAACCAGGGAAGCCAAGCTCTATCTCTGAACCTGTAGCATCTGTAGACAGGGCAGGGCTTGTCGGTGAATCGGAGACTGAAACCTCAAAGGTTTCAAGCCTTAAATCAGCTGCATCTGTCCTCAGGTTTTCGTTTTGTAATGGATGGGCTTCAGGCGGCACCGCTGGAGATTCTGCACCAGAGTTTAAGGTTGGCTGCTGAATCTGAGACTCCTCTAGCCCCTCAGCCGTCAATGCCGGAAAATTGGCGGGGTAAGGCTTTGGTGTTTTGGGAATCTCCGTTTTTACCAAACCCATGGCATTGGGTTTACCCCTGTCTTCACTGAGGGAAGGAGCCGCATTAGCCACTGGAGAACTGGCCAAACTCAGAACCAGCGCCGCCAGCCAGTAACTTGATCTCAAAATAGAATGGGCTTTACCGCCAAGAATTGGGTTTTGCCTACCAGGAAATTCCTTCGAAGCATCAGGGGTCATTGAGACTTGTTTGTTTAGATAAACGATAGAGCCAGACAGCATGGGGAGTTGACTCCATAAGCAACTAATCAGGCAACTTCTGAAAAACAGTTTCCCAAACGGTGGGCAGTGCCCACTACAGCAGCTACAGTCGCTGGGTTGAAGCTGGTCATCTTCTTTCCTGGAAGTATCTTAAGTGGATGTTGACAAAGGAAACTAATTTGGGCAAACAAGGTGAACCAGAGCGCTATATTGATGAACGTAGTACTGATATTAAGGCAAGACCGGCAAAATAGATGCCAGAAAAACAGAGCAAAGCAAAACTTGCACTTTTTGAATAGTGGCCTTGGAATCTTTGATTTATATTGGGATCGTGGAGCAAGGAGCATATATTCTAGTGGTTCATGCACCGTCAATTTTGTCATCGAAAGAACCCTTATCCTTGGCAAGGAAAGCAACTTAATTGTTAATAGGATGCGTTAGCGCCCGCATAACGTATCAACGTCTGGTGCAATAGTGCTTTACCGTCGCTGTAACGTTTGAGACGGCGATTCGCCAAATAACTGTTTGTAATTTCTAGAAAAGTGGCCCAGGCTAAAGAACCCCCACTGGTGAGCAATGTGAGCAACGGTTTCGGGTTTGGGGTCGGCGTAGAGCAAGGCGCGGCGGATACCGTGGAGGCGTTGCACTTTGACAAAGGCCATTGGCCCCATTCCCAGCATTTCTTGGAACCCATAGTGGAGCGATCGCTCACTGGCATAAACCGCTTGGCAAATCTCTGCCAGGGTCAAGGGTTGGTCGAGATGGACCATGATGTAGGCTTTGGCCGCAGCTACGAGGGCTGCACGGCGATAGGGGCGGGGGGCATCGGCTTGATTGGGAGGAGGCAAGGCGTCAATCAGCAGCGGCATCAAGTCCTGCTCCAACAGGGTTGTGGCCTTTGGGGTATGGCACCAGACCCGATCTGCTCCGGCTTGGAAGAGTTGGTGGAGATAGGCGCAGAGGGGGGAGAAGCGATCAATGGTGGGAACCACCATATTGAGTTGAAAGAAGGCCTTGTCTAAATCATAGCGATGGGCGAGGGTGGCATAGTGCTGAAACAGCGCCTTGGAAACGTCGATTTGACACTGATCTTGACCGGTTGGGGAGGTAATCAGGTGGATAGGGCGTTCAATATCAAAGCCAAAAATTGCGTTGGCCACCAGCGGCCGATCGCGGGCAAAAGCTGGCAGCGACGGTGTTTTTAGGGGCAATACAAAAACGAGGTGATCGGGGCGCTGGTCGCTTATTACTTGAAGTGATTGGCTGGCCTGCTGCCGGGTCACATTTAGGCCTGGGCTCACTGCCCAGGAGGCCAAATGACCCTGGAACGCGCCCTGACTTAGCTGGGTCAGCTGTAGCCCGCTGGCGGCGAGCACCTCGCCAAAGTGATCGACATCGTTGAAGGTGAGCTCTAAGTATTTGGGGCTTTCAGCCACCGATTGATTAGAGGTGGGGTGTTTAACAGTATTTCGGTTTAAAGCCTGTGCGTTCATCCCTTACCTTACCTTGCCATGGTAATGGCTATAGTCTTACTGGCGACAACATCCCTGTTAGCTGGAGCGAAATTATTGAGCTAGTTAGGTTGGCTAGTTAATAGAGTCATGTCTTTGACTTAGCACGAAACCATAGGATGAATGTATGAGAAAACGAAATTGGCGTCTCAATTCAGCAAGTCCTAGTGCCGAAGCTATCGCCTTAAAACCGTTGCCGTGGTGTCAATTGGCAGCATTTTGGCTAAAAAAACGATAAGATTTGTGTTTTCTAAACGTAAATACATTGCTGTTTGTATTGCTTTATTCTTATGAGTAGAGACTGCGCAGTCTAGGTTGAGTGTATGATCTTAGGAGCTTAAAAGTCAAGATTTTAAATAGTAGGGTGCTGCCCTGCTAAGTCATCGTATCCTACTTAATTCATCTAAGGGATTTTGCCGTGTTTTTTACCCGACACCTGTCCAAGATGCTCTTCGTTATGGGATCGGCTACGGCGTCTTGCTTTATCTATGCGATCGCACCAAGCTGGGCGATCGTGAACATATTGAGACTCCCCTACGACGAAACCTTTGCAACGAACTATTTCGATCAAGGGCACTATTTCTTTTACTACCACTGGGGCGTCATGGTCGGCTTTATGGGGGTAGTCATGGTCGTGGCCGCCTTCAAAAAATCCTGGCGTGCACCAGTTGTCTTTTACTCCTTTGTAGAGAAAGCCTGGATGGTGGTGCTCTATGGGGCCTCGCGTGGGTTTGCTAACCCCAGCACCTACGGCTACTTTCCGGTGTTGATCGTGGATTCCTTCGTTTCGCTATGGACGATTGGCTACTGGATCGAGCAGCGATCTATGTTTCCTGATCCAGAGATTGCGTTCCCGTCCATTCTCTCTGAGCCAGAGAGTAACTCGTAGGCCATTTTGCCTGATCCTGAAAAGACGAGGATCTGAAGGAAACTGTCCGCCCTCCCGAGGGCGGACGGAGGCCGGGGTGAGTTCAAATCGGTTTTATTCAATGCTGATTCCTTAAGCCGCTCGTGTAGCTGCGGGCAACGCGACGAGATCGGCCAACTCGGCTAGAAGCTGTGGCGAAAGGCCGGACTGGGTGGGTTGCAATTGGATGGCTGGGACACCGCCCATGAGTTCAAAGGCACGTTGCAGGGTACGATCGCGCCAGATATCCGGTCGCTTTGAATGCTCCATACCCTCGGCACTGAAGCCCCACTTCCAACCGCCCAACATACCGGCTACCACGCGGTTGGCCAGATTGGCGACGATTTTGTTGCTGCTGGGGTCGCTCAACGCTAGTTTGTTGCGCCAAGGGACCTGACGCCAATGCCCAATCAGCCAGGCCAGGGAGACCATGTCATGGGCGACCACGGAACGGGAGGCAATGACCAACCCTCGGGGTGGTGCAATCACATGACCCAGGTCTGGGCCAAAGGTGGCCAGCACTTTGTCGGCGGCGGTGATGACCAGGCGCTGCTTTTGTAAAAGGGTAGGAACGGTGTTGGCCTCGGCAGTTTTTTCTTGGATGGACTTGGCCGCGTGATGGTACTCCAGGCGAGTGTCGTAGCGCATGTAGCCCACCACAGACTTGAGCCCGAGGGTATTGCCCAGCAGGGCGTGGCGGCTACAGCGGGGCATAGACACAATGTGATCTACCTCCCGCAGCACGTTGGGGAGCGTGATGCCTTCTCGCCAGTGGGAGCCGGGGGCGGGCTGTTCGGTATAGAAGCTGTCCCAGCCTGCCTCTTCGAAGAAAGCCCACTCCGCCCCGGCCTCTAGAACGATATCCAGTAGCCCTGCACTCTTAGCCAGCTCGCGGCTGCTGCCTTTACACCCCTCCGGGCGCTGATCGAGGTGGCCAACTCCGCTCATGTCGCCCACAATCACCCGCCCTGCACCCTTTTCTCTCAGTAGACGAACCATACTGGCGATGGCTAGAGGGCTAGTCGTAGACGGGTAGGGCTTGCCTGAGTTCAGCACCGGCTTGATGAATACGGTGTCACGGGGTTGAAGCCAGTCAAGGGCGTCAGCAGCAAAGGTGGCTTCGCGAATCGCTTGATCCATCTCTTGAGGTGAGGGATCGCGGTGCACGGAGGTCAAGCTCACGGTTTCGCGCTGTCCAAGTTTGAGATTCATCAGGCCTCCCATAGAATCGCGCATTAATATTCATCCAGGACATTTAAGGCCAATTGCCTAGTAAAAGAAGGCAGAAGTATAAAGGCAGAAGACAGAAAGGAAAGCTAAGGATTCTGCTTTTTAGGAATAGCAAACTTATTTCCACCTTCGAGTAATAGGCCATAAAAGTTCCTGGGACCTGAGTGGATCGACACACGGATGCCGTTCACCAATACAGCACTCCAGGCATCTTTTAGAGAAAGGGTTGAGAGAAAAGCCATCCGTTTAGTACGCAATCGCACTCAAAGCACGGCGCAGTAAGGGATGGCCCCAGAGTGGTGTGTAGTTAGACATGCTCACTCAACGTATAAAGCACCACCGAAGGAAAGTAAAGTAGGGACCCAAAAAAATTGCGTTTTTTGAATAGCGGCGCTAAAAACTTAATCCGCAGACTACCTAAACTTGCATTTTTTGAATAGTGGTACTGAGGCATCAAACCTACGATCAATAGGATTTCGTACTGGGGTGTTGTTGAGTCTTGCCCTAGGGAAATAACATCATCGCTCTAGCTGTTTTCTCTGTACGTTGTCTGTACTAGTGAAGTGAGTCATGCTTTCTTGGATTAGACCGTTTATCCTAACTTGGACGATAATCGTCGCCCTTGTCTTCCAAGTCGCTGTGCCCCCAGCCCTAGCTCAGGAAAAACTCCCCCGTCCTGAGCCAGTCTTCCAAGGTCACATTGGCGTCACCTACCAAGATTCTCAGCCAGATACTGCCCTGTTGCAGGCCGAAAAAGCCTCCGATGGGGCTCCCAACGTGTTGCTGGTGCTGATTGACGATGCTGGCTTTGGCTCAGCCAGCACCTTTGGTGGCCCCATTGCCACCCCCACCTTTGATCGATTAGCGGCCAACGGGTTACGCTACAACACTTTTCATACGACGGCCCTGTGTTCGCCCACCCGCGCCGCTATCCTCACCGGGCGCAACCACCACTCGGTGGGGTCAGGCACCATTCAGGAACTGGCCACGGCTTACCCTGGCTATACCGGGCTGATCCCCCAGAGCACCGCCACCATTGGGCAAATCCTCCAGCGCAACGGCTACAGCACCGCCTGGTTTGGCAAAAACCACAATGTGCCCGACAACCAAACCACCAGCGTCGGCCCCTTCGATCGCTGGCCCAACGGGCTTGGCTTTGACTATTTCTATGGCTTCATCGGCGGCGAAACCGACCAGTGGTATCCCACCCTGTACGAGAACCAAACCCTGGTCGAAACCTTGCCCCTGCCGGAGGAGGGCTATAACCTCACCCATGATCTGGCCGACAAAACCATCGGCTGGATTAAGCAGGCCAAAACCACGGCCCCCGATCGCCCCTTCTTCGCCTACTTTGCCCCTGGGGCTGTCCATGCCCCCCACCAGCCCCCCGCCGAATACGTGGCCAAGTACAAAGGCCAGTTTGACCAGGGCTGGGACAAACTGCGGGAAGAAACCTTTGAGCGGCAGAAAAAGCTGGGCGTGATTCCCGCCAGCGCCCAGCTCACTCCCCGCCCCGAACAGATGCCCGCCTGGGACAGCTTTAGCCCCGAAGACCAGAAAATTCTGGCTCGCCAGATGGAAACCTATGCCGGGTTCCTCGACTACACCGACTACGAAATTGGCCGGGTGGTAGACGCCATTGCCGACCTGGGCGAACTGGACAACACCCTGGTGATCTACATCAACGGCGACAACGGAGCCAGCGCCGAGGGCAGCCTGATTGGCACCTGCAACGAAATCCTCAACCTCAATGGGCTCAACTTGACCATGGAGGACAATCGCCGCTGCTACGACAGTTGGGGTGGCCCCGAAACCTCCCCCCACTATGCGGTGAGCTGGGCCTGGGCCATGGATAGCCCCTTCCGCTGGACAAAACAGGTGGCCTCCTACCTGGGGGGCATTCGCAACGGTATGGTAATCGCCTGGCCCGCAAAAATTAAAGAAAAGGGTGGTTTGCGATCGCAGTTTAGCCACGTGATTGACATTGCCCCCACCATCCTGGAAGCCGCTGGCATTCCAGAGCCAGATATCTATAACGGCATCCCGCAAAAGCCCATAGAAGGCACCAGCCTGGTCTACACCTTCGATCGCGGTGCCGCCTCCACTCCCGGACGTCACGAAACCCAATACTTCGAGATGTTGGGGCATCGCGCCCTCTACAAAGACGGCCTGATGGCCTCGGCTTTCCACAACCGCCTGCCCTGGGTTACGGCAGGAACCGTGCCCTTTGACACCGATAAGTGGGAACTGTTTGACCTGACTCAGGACTTCACCCAGGCCAAGGATCTCTCCGCTGAACAACCGGAAAAACTCAAGGAACTTCAGGATTTGTTCCTCGCAGAAGCCGAGAAGTACAACGTGTTTCCGCTGGATGATCGCATTGCCGAGCGGGCCGATGTCACCCTGCGTCCGGGCTTCTTCACCGGGCGCAAGCACATCGAGTTTGCAGGCAACATGCCCTCCATCCCCGAGGGCAGCGCCCCCAGCACCAAAAATGCGTCCCACACCATCGATGCCGATCTGATGATTCCGCCCCAGGGCGCAGAAGGGGTGATTTTCTCTGAAGGCGGCGTCACGAGCGGCTTTAGCCTCTACGTCAAGGACAACAAACTGACCTACGACTACAACTGGTTTGACCTAGAGCGCACCTCCATCACCGCCTCCACGCTACTGCCCACGGGCCAAGTGCATGTCCGGTTTGACTTCGCCTACGATGGCGGCGGGCCAGGAAAAGGCGGCACCGGCACGCTGTACGTCAACAACCGCAAGGTGGGCCAGGGCAAGATTCCGAAGACGGTGGCAGGCCGCTTTGGGGTCGAGGCGATGGATTTTGGCAAGGACTTACAATCCCCCGTCAGCCCGTCCTACCAGCCCCCCTTCGCCTTTACCGGGGTCGTTGAGAAGGTGGTGCTCGACATTAAGTAGTTTCACCTCAAAGATCCCAGGGTTCTTCAAGAACCCTGGGATCTAGCCATCAGGCATCTTTCCTCTGGTCTTTCAGTCCTTGCCGAAAAGCTTTTGCCGCCGCTAACGGGTTCGGGGTTTGCAGGCAGCGGGTCAGCAACTCCAGATCCAGATCGGGCAACACTTCGCTTTCTTGAATGGCTGCATAGCCAGCGGTATCAGCAAATTGAGGCGGGGTTTCCTCTCGCTGGTGATACAGGGAAAGACGATTCTTCTGCCAGAACCACACCTCTCGTACCCCCAGCCGTCGGTACAGCTCCAGGCGATTGATGCTGCCGCTGGTCACAATCACCTCAATCGCCAAATCGGGAAATTCTTTGTCTGTGCCAATGCAGTAGCTTTCATCCGGTTCGCCGCCTGCCTGTCGTTCTGGCTTTTTCAGCGTCGTGGAACCCATCGGGAAGTACTCCGTTTCGGTTTCCAAAAAATAGAGTTCCAGCAATTGACCAAGCTTGGTTTTTCCAACTTCATGGTTACGACTGGGAGCCAAGATTTCTAACACTCCATCTAAAAAATGCACCCGATAGGCCGAACTATCCCCCATATCCGCCAGCAGGGCCTCGTACTGTGGCCACGACACCCGACTTAGCACCCGTCGCTCTTCGGGGTCATCCAGGGCTATCCGGCTTGCCAAATCGTTCAAATTGTCCAGAAAGACCATCGTGCTTAACCCCATCCGCTTTCAACCATTCTAAGACCGACGTTTAAATCTCATGTTTACGAGGTAACTATGTTCAAACGCCTCTGGAAATTCACCCTGGCTTGGGTAGCAATAATGGCGATCGCACTGCAATCCGCCGTACCCCCCGCCCTGGCCCAGGAGATTTTGCCCCATCCGATTCAGCCCTTTTCCGGCAAAATTGGGCTCACCTATCAAACCTCGGAACCCGTTAAAAGTCAGCTCAAGCTGCCCAGCACCTTCGGCATTGAAAATGCCCCCAACGTGCTGCTGGTGCTGATTGACGACGTGGGTTTTGGGCAGTTCAGCAGCTTCGGCGGCAGCATCCCCACCCCGACGATGGATCGGGTGGTAAAGAGCGGGCTGCAATTTACCCAGTTCCACACCACGGCCCTCTGTTCCCCCACGCGGGCGGCCCTGCTGACCGGACGCAACCACCATTCCGTGGGCAACGGCGTGATTACCGAGGCGGGAACCGGCTTTCCGGGCTATACCGGCGTGATTCCTGACAATGCGGGCACCTTTGCCCAGATTTTGCAGGCCTACGGCTATGCCACCGCCTGGTTTGGCAAAAACCACAACGTGCCCGACTGGGAAAGCAGCATGGCGGGGCCGTTTGACCGCTGGCCCCAGGGGCTGGGTTTCGACTACTTCTATGGCTTTGTGGGCGGCGACACCGACCAGTTCCACCCCGCCCTGGTGGAAAACACCACCCGCATCGAGCCGCCCGAAGCCAATGCCGACGGCACCCCCTACCACCTCAGCACCGACCTCGCCGACCACGCCATTAACTACATTCGCCAGGTGAATGCGGTTTCTCCCGAGAAGCCCTTCCTGGTGTACCTGGCTCCTGGGGCCACCCATGCCCCCCACCAGGCTCCCCAGGCCTGGATCGACAAATTCAAAGGCCAGTTTGACATGGGCTGGGATCAGTATCGCGAAGACACCTTCCAGCGGCAGAAAAAGCTGGGCGTGATTCCCGCCGATGCTCAGCTCACACCCCGACCGACAGCGCTGGCAGCTTGGGATTCTCTCTCCCCGGAGGAGCAGCGGGTCTATGCCCGGATGATGGAGGTGTTTGCCGGGTTCACCGCCCATGTAGACCATGAAGTGGGGCGCGTAGTGGAGGCCATCGACCAAATTGGCGAACTGGACAACACCCTGGTGATCTACATCGCTGGGGACAACGGCTCCAGCGCCGAGGGGGGCTTTAATGGCCTGCTGAACGAGATGACCTTCTTCAACGGCCTGCCCGAAAACCTGGAGGCTAAGGTCGCCGCCATTGACGACCTGGGTGGGCCAAAGTACTACAACCACTTCCCCTCCGCCTGGGCCTGGGCCATGGATAGCCCCTTCCAGTGGACGAAGCAAATTGCCTCCCACTTTGGCGGCACCCGCAACGGCTTGGCCATGGCCTGGCCGGCGGGCATCAAAGACAAGGGTGGCAAGCGCTTTCAGTTCAGCCATGTAATCGACATTGCGCCGACGATTCTGGAAGCGGTGGGGATTCCCCAACCCGTACAGGTGAACGGCATGACCCAAAAACCCATCGAAGGCACTAGCCTGGTCTACACCTTTGAGGACGGTAAAGCGCCTACGCGCCACACCACCCAATACTTTGAGATGGCGGGCAATCAGGGCATCTATAGCGACGGCTGGATGGCCAGCGCCCTGTGGTCTGAGCCCTGGGTGTCCGAGCCCCCCGCCGACAAAGACCTGCTGAATTTGGACTGGGAGCTTTACCACATTGACGAAGACTTTACCCAGGCGGTGGATTTAGCTGACCAGATGCCCGACAAGCTCCGGGAGATGAAGGATTTGTTCTACGCCGAAGCGGCTCGGTACAACGTGCTGCCCCTGGATGGACGCAGAACCGCCCGCCTGAATGTGGCCAATCGCCCCAGCCTTACCGCCGGACGCACCCACTTTGCCTATCCTCGTGGGATGCGCCTGCCGGAGGGATCGGCCCCGGATCTCAAGTACCGCAACCACACCATCACCGCCAATGTGGAAATTCCGTCCCAGGGCGCAGAGGGGATGCTGGTGACGCTGGGGGGACGATTCTCCGGCTACGGACTGTTTGTGAAGGACGGCAAGCTGTTCTACCACTACAACTTGGCGGGGGTTGACCGCTACGAGGTCGAGTCGAGTACTCGCCTGCCCACTGGCAAGGTCGTCCTCAAGGCGGACTACAAGACCGATGCCGCCCAGCCCTTCGCCGGGGCCATGGTGACGCTGTATGCCAACAACAAAAAAATCGGCCAGGGCCGGGTCGAAAAGAGCATTCCCAACCGCTTCACCATCGACGAAACCCTGGATATTGGCTTCGACACCGGAACGCCCGTCACCGAGACCTACGAAATGCCCTTTGCCTTCACCGGCAAGCTTGATGAGGTGGCCATTGACCTGAACTAGCCCTCACTCCCCCCAGACCAGCCCTAGCGCCTGGTTTGGGGGATGTCGAATTAACATCCCCTTAGGTTTGAGCCCGATGCAAAGTCCTGACCTCAATCGCCGCACCTTTTTGAAAACCTCTCTGGCTGTAGCACCTGCCATGCTTTCGTTCAGTGCCCCAAAAGATGACCCCAAAGATGCTCCAGAGGCCCTGGCGGACACCCCAGGTAAACAGGTTTTCTCCATTCTCCACACCAACGACATGCACTCTAATGTGGTTGGGGTGGGGCCGTTGCGAGACTACACGCCTTTGAGTTTGGGGGATGACCAAACCAGGGGTGGCTATGCCCGCCTAGGGGCATTAATTACCCAGCGCAAGGCTGAACTAGAGCGCCTCGGCCCCGTGCTGGTGCTGGATGCGGGGGACTTTAGCATGGGCACTGCTGTGGCCGCCGCCTGTCGCGAACTGGGGGCCGAACTGCAACTGATGGCAAACATGGGCTACGACGCCACCACCTTTGGAAACCACGAGTTTGACCTGGGGCCAGATGGCCTGGGGCAGGTGATCAAGCGAGCGGCTGAGACTGGCGATATCCCGGCCATTGTGGTGACGAATAGCGATGTCAGTGCGGAGTCTGAACGCTTGGCTGACCTCCAGGAAATGGCCCAGCGGGGAGTGCTTCAGCCCTACCGGGTGATTGAGCGGGGTGGCCTGCGGTTTGGCCTGGTGGGCATCATTGGCTACGACGCGTTCAAATACGCCGCCGATGTTGGCGAGGTGGCCTTGGGCGACCCGATCGCAACGGCCAAGGCAGCGGTGCAACGGCTGAAGCAGGAGGAACAGGTCGATGTGGCGATCGCCCTCAGCCACGGTGGCGTGGTTAAACGTCCCGATGGGCAATTTGGCCAGGGGGAAGACCTGAACCTGCTCGCAGCTATACCAGAATTAGATGTGGTGATTGGCGGCCATACCCATAGTGAATTGCGGCAGCCACTCTTAGTCGATCACCGCCCCGTGGTGCAGGCCGGCAAGTATGGCGAACACCTGGGCGAACTGGTGCTCAGCCTAGAGGATGGCCAAGTGACGGTGGAGTCCTATCGGCTGATTCCCGTGGATGACCACATTCAGGGCGATTCTGCCATTCAGGCCAGGGTAGAAAGCTTCCTCCAGCAGGCCGGAGAGATCACCTTTGCCCCCCGTGGCTATACCACCACCCAACCCCTGGTGGTGATCGCCGAAGACTGGCCCATGGACTACACCGATATTGAATCGGGGACGCCCCTGGCCAACGTGGTGACGGACGCCCTGCGCCTTGCCACTAATAGCCAAATTGCCTTCACGGCCAATGGTGCGATCCGCGCCGGACTGAAAAAAGGTAAAACCGGAGTGCAAACGGTGTATGACGTCTTTGCCATGGCTCCCCTGGGCAACGGCATTGTGGACCCTACTGCTGGGAGTGCCATGGTCAAGGGCTATTTCACGGCGGCAGAGCTGAAAAATATTCTGGAATTTCTCTTGATTGATGACCCCAACCATCCCGGCGAATATTACCCCAGAACGTCGGGCCTGCGGTTTTACTACGACCCCAGCCGCCCCCGATTTGACCAAGTCACCGGCCTAGAACTGGGCAATCTGGACGACGGTTACGCACCCCTCGACCTAGCCGCCTCAACCCTCTATAGCTTCGCCACCAGTTTGTACCTCGGCTCGATTCTGGTTTATATTCCTCAGCTCAGTAAAGGCGCGTTGCCCCTCCAGCCCAAAAAGGTCGATGGTAGCCCCCTGACCCGCAAGGATGAAGCCATCGTTGACCCCAGAGAATCGACCAGTCCCTACGTCTTACCCACTACGGCGCATCTAAATATCGACCTGGCGGCGATCGATGCGGCGAGCCGAGAAATTAAAGAGTGGCAGGCGATTATGGATTACTTGGTAAGCCTGCCCCATAAAAATCCAGACGGTATTTCTGTCTTGGTCAAAGATGCGCGGGCCAGGGAAGTACGAGCCATTAAGACCTGTTAAAAAATATGTCGGTTAGCCCTAAGCCGAGGCCACGGTGACGCTGAATCAAGTAGCCATTGACCAAAATAAAGCTCATTCTAGGCCAGCCATAGAGCTTTATTTTGGGGGTGCAATTAACTTGCATTTTTTGAATAGTGGCGCTGAAACGCTCAGCTTACAATCCGTTCAATATCGTTAATTTGAGCACCATGGAGAGATCAATCCTATGAGTAATCCTTGGCTTCAGGATTGGCCCAGGGGGGGCGTTTGCCCCCCTCACATTCTGACTCGCTTCGTCGCTGGTGCATTGGCGTTAACTCTGGTACTGGCCCCTTCCACCTGGCTAGGGTTGGGGACAGGTCATGCGATCGCAGCCCCCTTTTCCTCAGCTAACACGGCCCCCGCTGCGGCAGTTCCAACGGCCCCCAGCAAGCCCAACATCGTGGTGATCTGGGGAGACGACATTGGCCAGAGCGACATCAGTGCCTACAGCAAAGGGCTGATGGGCTTTCACACCCCCAATATCGATCGCATCGCCCAGGAAGGCGTGCTCTTCACCGACTATTACGGCGAACAGAGCTGCACCGCCGGACGCGCCGCCTTCATTACGGGGCAAAGCGTGTTTCGCACGGGCATGAGCAAAGTGGGCCTGCCCGGATCGGATTTGGGTCTGCGGCCCGAAGACCCCACCATTGCCGAAATGCTCAAGGCCCAGGGCTACGCCACCGCCCAGTTTGGCAAAAACCACCTGGGTGACAAGGACGAATTTTTGCCCACCAACCACGGCTTTGATGAGTTCTACGGCAACCTCTACCACCTCAATGCCGAGGAGGAGCCAGAACTGCCCGACTACCCCAGCCCCGAAGATTTTCCTAACTTTGCCAAGCGGTTTGGCCCCCGTGGGGTGCTGCACACCTTCGCCGATGGCCGCATTGAAGACACCGGCCCGCTGACCAAAAAGCGGATGGAAACCATCGACGACGACATCGCCGATCGCTCCGTAGGCTACCTGAAAAAGCAGGCGGAAGCGGGACAGCCCTTCTTCCTGTGGACGAACTTTACCCACATGCACTTCCGCACCCACCCCAAGGCCGAAAGCGTGGGGCAGGCCGGACGCTGGCAATCGCCCTACCACGACGTGATGGTTGACCACGACCAAAACGTGGGCCAAATTCTCGATGCATTGGATGAACTGGGCCTGGCCGAAAACACCCTGGTCTTCTACAGCACCGACAACGGCCCCCACATGAACTCCTGGCCCGATGCCGCCATGACCCCCTTCCGCAACGAGAAAAACTCCGGTTGGGAAGGAGCTTTTCGGATTCCGGCCATGGTGCGCTGGCCTGGGCACATCGAACCCGGCACCGTCTCTAACGACATCATGTCTCACCTAGATTGGATGCCTACCTTCCTCGCCGCCGCCGGAGCCCCAGAGGTAAAAGACAAACTCCTCACCGGCTACAAGGCCGCTGGCAGAAATTTCAAGGTGCATCTAGACGGCTATAATGCTTTGCCCTACCTGACAGGGCAAACCCCTGAAAGCCCCCGGCAGGAGTTCTTCTATTTCTCAGACGACGGCGACCTGCTGGCTATGCGCTACGACAACTGGAAGCTGCACTTCAAGGTGCAAGATGCCCCGGGTACCCTGGATGTCTGGCAGCGAGAATTTCGGCCCCTGCGCTTTCCCTACATCTTTAACCTGAGGACGGACCCCTACGAACGGGCCACCCTAACCTCAAACACCTACTGGGACTGGATGTTGGATCACATCTTCCTGCTGGTGCCTGCCCAGGGCAAGGTGGCCGAATTCCTGTCTACCTTCAAGCAATATCCCCCCCGCCAAAAGGCCGCCAGCTTCACGGTGGATCAGGCGCTAGAGCAACTGCAATCCATCCCCCCCGGCAGCAGCTAACCGGGAGGTTCCATAAAAAAGAGATCCCAGACTCAAGAGAGATCCCAGGGTTCTTTGCCCAGCCATAAACCATGGCACCACTGCGCAGGAAGAACCCTGGGATCTTGGCCGCCCCTTGGGATCTTGGCTACCTCCATGATGGCCATTCATCCCAACACTCCCCCCATGACCTCAGATACCCCTCTTCCCCCCCGCACTCGCCTAAGAGCCCCCAAGTCTGCTGCCATCGCTGGTATTTTGTTTTCGGTTTTGCTCATCATCAGTTCGGTGCTGATTTTGGTGGCGACCCCACCCACTCCCCTGGACAATGAGAACTGGCTGCTGAGCCAAGTGCCCGCCGTGCTGCTGGCCCTGAACCTGGTGCCCTTTGCCGGCATTGCCTTTCTGTGGTTTATGGGGGTGGTGCGCGACGTGCTGGGGGAGCGGGAAGACCAATTCTTTGCCACGGTGTTTTTGGGCAGCGGCCTGCTGTTTGTGGCCATGCTGTTTGTTAGTTCAGCGGTGACCGGCAGCCTGATTTTGCTCACCAACCGCCTCCCCGAAGCCGATCTGCCCGCTGTCTACGACCTAGGCCGCCTCATCGCCCGCGAAACCCTCAGCACCTACAGCATTCGCATGGCCGGGGTGTTTATGATTTCTAGCTGCACCCTGTTTCTGCGTACAGGGGTTATTCCCCGCTGGACGGCCTGGTTGGGCTTTGGGTTTGCCGCCATCATGCTGCTTAGAATTGGCTACATCAACAGCCTGGGCTGGGTCATGCTGCTGTTCCCCCTGTGGGTGCTGCTGGTCAGCCTCCATATTCTGACGAAAAGCTACACCCACCGCTCCGACAATCTGACCCAGGGCTAGTAGAGCAAGCCCATCGGTGGCCGTAGGTTTTGTTGGGTTCTGCGATCGCGCCACCCAACCTACAAATTGACAGACCATTAACCTCAATCCATCTATGCCCGACCCTTACCCTGTTCCTCAGCCCGCTACACCAATGCCTCGATTGGTCATGGCCATTCGCTGGACTCGCTTTGTGAGCGTACTGGCCGTTATCTCCTCTCTAATCGGGGCGTTGCTGATGTTTTGGATTGGCACCGTCAATACCCTGAAGGCGGTATTGCTAGTGATCAACGCCGAGGAATCGATGGTAGAGGGGAGCCGTATTTCCACCACCGAATTGGCCACGCTTGAGCTATTGGAATGTCTGGATAGCTTTCTGGTCGGACTCGCATTTTTATACTTCGCCTATGGAATTTATTCACTGTTTATTCAGCTTGAAAAAACTGATACTGATTCGGGTACTTGGACGAAGCTGGGGGGCATCAGCACCTTAAAAAAGACCTTGATGGAGGTGCTAATCGTGCTGCTGACGGTGGTTTTTGTGAAAGGACTGCTGGAGCGACTGTCGTTTCGGGGCTTGGAATGGACCTATTTGGTGATTCCTCTCTCGATTTTGGCCCTGGCCGCCAGTACCCGCCTGCTGCAATTTGAAGGTACTGATACGGCTAAGCGAAAGGAGTCCGACCCATGACCGCGATGGTATCTCCCGGTTCCTTTGAACAGCGGTTGGATAACTCCCCGCTTACTCGCGCTATGGCGTTGCTCTGGGTGCTCTCGGCGGGGCTGATTGCTCTAGACGGGTTTGATTTCTTTGTCATTGGGATCGCCCTTCCCTTCCTAAAACGGGATTTTGGTCTGGATGCCACTACCGTTGGGGCAGTGGCTACGGCGGCGGTGGTCGGATCCCTAGTGGGGTCGCTCACCCTGGGGCCAATTACTGACCGGGTGGGGCGCAAGCCGATGCTGATTGTCGATGTACTGCTGTTTGTGGTGGCGACGGCAGGCACGGCCCTGGCCTGGAATGTCGCTTCACTGATTGCGTTTCGCTTTTTGGTGGGGGTGGCGATCGGGGCCGACTACCCGATCAGCGTCGCCTACATCACCGAAAATGTCCCCGCCCGCTACCGGGGACGATTGGTGATCGGAGCCTTTACCTTTCAGGCGGTGGGGGCCATGCTGGGAGCGCTCACCGGAGTGGTGGTCATATCTCTGTACCAGGTGTTCTATCCCGATCCAGAACCGCTGGCGGTGCAGTATGCCTGGCGCTGGATGCTAGGAGTAGGGGTACTCTTGGCGATTCTAGTGGCGGTGGTGCGGCTGAGCGTTCAGCTAGAAAGCCCCCGGTACTACATTAGCCGGGGTGAGTATGACAAGGCTTCGACAGCCGCCAGCCAGCTTTTGGGAGACGCGATCGTCATTACAGCTGAGGGTGAACCGCCTCCAGAGACCGAGCCCACAACCCTGGCCACGCTGTTTACCCCGCTCCATCGGCGCAGTACGCTGCTGGCCTCCCTGCCCTGGTTTTTGCAAGATATTGCCACCTACGGCATCGGCATTTTCACCCCGGCCATTATCGCCATGCTGGCCCTGTCTACGGAAACTAATTTCATGGTGCAGGAGATGAATGCGGCCAAAGGGGCGGCGCTGGTGGATGGGTTTTTGATCGTCGGGTTTCTCTGTGCCGTGGCTCTGGTGGATCGCCTGGGGCGCATTCGCCTTCAAATCATCGGCTTTGGGGGCATGGCAGTGGGGCTATTGCTGCTGGCCGCTTCGGGGTTAGTCTCGCCAGATCAGGGGGCCGCAACAGGGCTGGTGTTGGCTGGGTTTGTAGTGTTTAACCTGATGATGAACGCTGGCCCCAATGCCACCACCTTTTTGCTGTCGGGAGAGGTGTTTCCGACTCACCTGCGGGCCACGGGGGCCGGGTTTGCGGCGGCCTTTGCCAAGGCGGGGGCGGTGCTGGGCACCTTTGTGCTGCCCATTGTGGCCAAATCCTGCGGGATTTCGCCCTTGTTGGTGGGGTTGGCGGTGATCTGTGGGCTGGCGGCAGTGCTTACCTACCGCTTCCGAATTGAAACCACGGGCCAATCTCTAGAGGCGGTGCAGGACTGGGAGCGATCGCTATCCCTCACCCCACCCTCCCAAGGAGGTTAGACCATGCTGCTAGATGCCCTTGAAAGCGTTTCCTTTACCCTGGCCACCCTTGGGGAAACCCTGCTGGAATTGCTGGGGGTGCTCTGCATTTTTACGGGCATCTTTGCCACGGCCCGACTGGCGATCAAAATCCTGAGACACCGCCAGCGGGTGGTGCTGCCCTTTATTCAAATCCGGCTGAAATTTGGCCTTTGGCTGGCCCTGGCCCTAGAATTTCAGCTAGGGGCGGATATTTTGAGCACTGCGATCGCACCCACCAACGAAGCCCTCATTCGCCTCTCGGTGATCGCGGTGATTCGGACCTTTTTAAACTACTTTTTAAATAAAGAAATTGAGGCCCAATTGGAGTTTCGAGAACGGGCGATCGCCCACAACTACCCCCCACTGTTTTTGCTAGACAGCCCCACAGAATTTATGGAAATTCCTCAGGATGATGCTAAACCCCATTCTTCTCACCCCTGATCGGTCTAATGCCTGATTTCAACCCCCAAGACGAACTCGCCCGCGATCGCAACCACCTGGCCGCCGATCGCTCCCTGCTGTCCTTTGTGCGCAGCAGTCTCACCCTGATCGGCATCGGGGTAGGGATTGATCAAGTTGTCAGCGCCATCGCCCCAGTTGGTCGCTTTATCGACCTCTGGGCCTACGGCCTCAGCCTGCTGCTGGTGGGCCTGGGCGTTATCACCCTGGCGCTCGCCATCCGCGACTACCAGGGAGAACTGCAACGGCTGCGGGCACCGGTATATCGCTATACCCCCCGTCCAACCTTAGGTGGCACCACCGGCCTGGCGGTGCTGGTCGTAGGCACCCTGGCCTTCCTTTGGCTGGGGCTAAAACTATAACCATGAGGTGCTGCCATGATCCAGTTGTAGGGTGGGCACTGCCCACCACTAGAGAGTATGGGCTTTCCCGACAATCAGCCTGCATCGAGCACCTTTAGATCAAAAACAACGT
The DNA here is from genome assembly GCF_032813545.1 of Nodosilinea sp. E11. Lineage (NCBI taxonomy): Bacteria > Bacillati > Cyanobacteriota > Cyanophyceae > Nodosilineales > Nodosilineaceae > Nodosilinea > Nodosilinea sp. E11. The sequence goes on along the minus strand of NZ_CP136514.1, from coordinate 217,442 downwards.
GGTCACCAGACCAGCCAGCCCCAAGAGCACAATGCCGACCACCACCACCCGGTTCAAGGCCCCCACCGACAGCATTAAATAATCGGGCCGCTCAATACTTTTTACGGCTAACCGATGTTGAATTAAGGCAATGCCCAACAACACCAGCCCCAACCCCACAAATCCCATCCCAATCAGCGTAGCCGTCTCCTTAGTTATAGCCGGTTCCAGATTAGGAAATCGCCGCCGCAAACTTCGAAAAATTTGGTCAAAGGCAACCCCAAAACCGATCAAGCTCAGGCAAATTCCCAACCAGGAATTGATGGTACGTTCCGCCGCCGCCCGATTGCGCTCCTTTGCCAATTCATTAGTCGTATTAATCGATTTTTGAGGCATCGAATCCGTCATTTCACTTACAGGTGATTAGATGACACAGTTATACCCCCATTCACTCTAAAAATAGCCCCTTTTCTCTCTACCCAAAACCCGAAACCCCATTTTCCCCATACCCCGAGGGCAGACACATGGGTCTGCCCCTACCACCCATCACCCATCCACCCCATGACCCAACCCAACCCCGCCACCGAACTCGCCAAAGAACGCAACCGCGCCGCCGAAGAACGCACCCTAATGGCCTGGATTCGCACGTCCCTGGCGCTGATTGGTTTTGGCTTTGGGATTGAGCGCATTGTGGCCGCCATCTACCAAGCCCTGGGCGATGCCGTTAACCCGCTGCGGCTGTCGCGCATTTTGGGCCTATCCTTTGTGGCCCTAGGCACCTTTGCCATGCTGTTCGCCGCCCTCGATCACCAGCGCCAGCTCAAACGCATCCAGCGCAACGACCTGGTTTACCAATCTCGCCAATCCCCCTCCCTGGTGGTGGCGTACATTCTTACCGGGCTAGGGGCGATCGCCTTCCTCGGCGTGCTGATCAGCCCCTTGATCACCTAAGGGGGCAGACACACAGGTCTGCCCCTACAGCTCATCCACCCCTTCACCCATCCACCCCCATGTCTACCCCCGAACCCCACCCCCCCGACTCCCTGCCGAACAATAATGAGCTGGCCATGCAGCGCACCGAGATGGCAGAACAGCGCACGGCCATGGCCGAAAACCGCACGACAATGGCAGAACAGCGCACCGGGCTTTCCATAGAGCGTACCGACCTGGCCGAATTGCGGACGGAACTGGCCAAAGAACGCACCCGCGCCGCCGAAGAACGCACTCTGATGGCCTGGATTCGCACCGCCCTATCGATGATTAGCTTTGGCTTTGGCATCGATCGCCTATTCACCTACCTGGAGCGCACGGAAGCGGCACTGACGCTGAACCGGCTGACGGAGGAGCGGGTGCTGGGTCTGAGTTTGATGACCCTGGGGCTGTTTACGCTGGTGATGGCGATCGTCAACCACTGGACCACCCTTAAGAGCATTGAATCGAGCGACTACAAGTACGGCCCCACCTGGTCCCAGGGGTTAGTGGTGGCCACGGTGCTGCTGTTTTTGGGGCTGGCGGCCTTTATTCCCCTGGCCCTGGGAGGCGTGCAAATGGCAGAGGTGTTTACACTCAACAGCCGGGTCGCCACCACTCTGACTGCCCTGACGATCTTCATTTTGATGCTCACCCTGGGGGTGCAAACTGCGCCCAGTAGCCTGACAACCCTGTGGCAGCAGCCGGGTCTGTTGGGGCGATCGCTGTTGGCGACCCTGGTGCTGTTTCCCATTGGGGCAGCGGTAATTGGGTATCTGGTACTCAGCGGTGGCCAGAATGTGGGCCGGGTGGCCGTGGGGCTGGGGGTGCTGGCGGCAGCGCCAGGGGCTCCTTTGCTGTCTCGCCGGGCGGCGATGGCGGGCAGCAATCCAGATGTTGCCATTAGCTTGCAGGTCACCCTGGCGCTGCTGGCGATTGTCACCACGCCGCTGACGCTGCTGGTGCTGAGTTTTCTGTTTGCCCCGATTGACGCGAGTACCGACTATCTAGCGATCGCCAAGCAGGTGTTCCTCGCTCAGGTTTTACCCCTGGGTCTGGGCCTGGCCATCCGGCGGTTCAGCGGCGAACAGGCCGCGAACATTGGCCAACTGCTCTCCACCGTAGCCAGCACTCTGTTTGCTGTGCTACTGGTGTTTGCCCTGGGCATCAGCGTTGTGGTGCTGCCCACCATCGCCTGGCGTGGACTGGTCGCCATCCCGCTGATTGTGGTCTTTGGGTTGGCCTGCGGCCACAGCCTGGGGGGGCCAGAAATGGGGGCGCGATCTGCGATTGCCACCGGCACCATTGCCCGCAATGCTGGCATGGCTCTCTTTCTGCTAGCCGCCAACGGAGCCGGAAACGCCATCCCTACCGTGATCGCCTACGTGGTGATCGGTGCCTTGACGGCCCTGCCCTACAACATCTGGGCCAAGCGACAAACGCAACCCGTAGAAAATCCAGCCTAGAGAATTAGGATGCCAAGATCCCAGGGTTCTTGGGTTCATTGGCGATGAATTGCGGCACCTCCCCAGTCAGAACCCTGGGATCTGTGACGCAAACTTTCACCGCAAGCCGTTTTTGTTGGGTTCTGCTTCGCGCCACCCAACCTACACCTGCCTTCTCCCTTCTGCCTTCTAACCCATGCTTCTCCCCCGCTACCTCCTCCCCCTTCTGATCCTCTTCTTCCTGCTCTGTCTACCCGTTCCGGCTCTGGCGGAGGCTTCCCCCTGCCCCAGCGATATGGTCTTTATCCCCGGTGGCACCTTCACTATGGGATCTGACAATCCCGATTTTGTGGAAGAGAAAATCGCTGAGGATGTCACCGTCAGCAGCTTTTGTATCGAACCCCATGAGGTGACCAACGCCCAGTTTGCCGCCTTTGTCGCCGACACCGGCTATGTCACGGTGGCAGAACGTCCCCTGTCGCAGGCGCAGTTTCCCGACCTGCCAGAGGAAAAACGGGCACCGGGTTCCCTGGTGTTTCAACCCCCCGCCGAGGGCATGCAGCAGGTCGCCTACCTGAGCTGGTGGCACTGGACACCGGGAGCCAACTGGCGACACCCCTACGGCCCCGACAGCGATCTACAGGGCAGGGACAATCATCCCGTGGTTCATATTGCCTACGAGGATGCCGCCGCCTACGCTGCCTGGGTCGATCGCCAACTGCCCACCGAGGCCCAGTGGGAGTATGCCGCCCGAGGCGGAGCCGAGGGGTGGACATATACCTGGGGCGAGCAGTATTCCGCCAAACAGGCCAACACCTGGCAGGGGCTGTTCCCCTTTTTCAACACCAAAGCCGATGGTCACTTGGGCACAGCGTCAGTGATGTCTTACCCGCCCAATAGCTATGGCCTGTACGATATGGCGGGCAACGTGTGGGAACTGACCTCCAGTTGGTATACCGTGCTCCACGACGACCTGGCCCACCAGCACGATCCTACCGGCCCCACCCAGGCAGCTAGCTACGACCCAAAAAAGCCTCAGGACGGGGCTACCCACGTGATCAAAGGGGGCTCTTATCTCTGTGCCAAAAACTATTGCAGCCGCTACCGCTCCGCCGCCCGCGAATCCCAAGCGGTGGATACCGGTACCACCCATGTGGGGTTTCGGTTAGTAAAGGCGATGGCCCCCGAGGGCTAGCACGCTGATATAGCTCTCAGGGGTCTGTCTGATACAAAATCCGACTTGTATACCCCCGAAATAGTATAGGGTTGAGGAATGCCTAGACCCCTCCATCTCGAACCTCATTTTTCAGCTGACGAGCTTAAATCGCGCTATCTGGCTGGCGGTGACCCCGTCGAGTCTCGACGTTGGCATCTGCTATGGCTAGTTCACACGCAAACGACCCTGACCGATGCAGCTAAAGCCGTTGGGCTGAACTATGACTATGCCCGAGAGGTGGTGAAAGCGTACAACCGTGATGGCGCTGCTGGCCTGCGCAATCGACGCAAAGCCCAACGACCGCAACAGTCTCGTAGTCTGCTCAACCCCAAGTAGTTCGAAGCCTTGGAAGCTCGATTGCAATTCCCACCCGACGATGACGGGGTCTGGAGTGGGCCTAAGGTCGCTCAGGTGATCGCTGAAGTCACTGGGGTGCCTAAGGTCTGGCCCCAGCGGGGGTGGGACTATCTCAAGCGCTTGGAGCAATCCCTGCAAGTGCCTCGTCCCCGGCATCGCAAAGGCGATCCGGAGGCCCAGGAGGCCTTTAAAGAAACTCCCGGAGCGTAAGGCTGAACTAGAACAGCAATATCCTGAAGCTCTCGTCGAAGCGTGGTCGTTTGATGAGCATCGCCTCGGCTTAAAACCGATTATTCGCAAGGTGTGGGCCAAAGTCGGGCAGCGACCGTTGGCCTTAGTTGACCCACGCTATGAGTGGACGTACCTCTACGGGTTTGTTCATCCCACGACCGGCGATACCGAATGGCTGATTCTGCCTCGGGTGAATGGCGATTGGTTTAACCAAGCCCTAGCCACCTTTGCCGAGCAAATTGAGGCTGGCCCGCATAAGCAGATTTTGCTGGTGATAGATGGGGCTGGATGGCACACCTGCAAAGATCTAGTGATACCCGACGGCATTCATCTAGAGGTATTGCCGCCTTACTCACCCGAGTTACAGCCGGCAGAACGGCTTTGGCGACTCGCCGATGAACCCTTATATCAAGTCCGCTTAATCAACCACACTTAGCATTGAAACGCTTTCCACCAGTGGAACTGGGTTAAGCCTGAGATGAAATCGGTGAGGTTTAGGAGTTGTACACAGCGCTGCTCCACTCGTTCCAAGAGGTCATCTAAGGTCTCAAACACCCGGTTGGCTAAGGCTTCGTTGAGAATAGGCCAGAGTCGCTCTGCCGGTTGCATAGGCGGGGAGTAAGGCGGCAGAAAGGCCAGGTGCAGGCCTTCCGGTACGACCACTTGATCTGACGTGTGCCACCCGGCTTGATCTATGACCAACACGACTCGGTGCTTGGGGCCAATGCCAAAGTGTTCGGCAAAATCAGCCAAGGCCCGATTAAACAGGTCGATATTGACTCGAGGCAACAGCCACCAGTAGGTTTGTCCGCTGCGAGGATGGACAAAGCCATAGAGCCAAAACCAGTCATAGCGACAGTGGACGGGAGCACTGAGCGATCCAAGCCAGTTATCGACCCACACCCGACGCAGGATGGGATGGAGCCCCAAGCGATGTTCGTCCATAGCCCAGAGCTGCACGTCGGCGTCGGGATGGGCGACTTTGATTTCCGTCAGTTGAGCGTGCAGATTTTTTTTCCCACACCCGCTGCTCCTCTTCGGTGGCAGCGTGCTGATGTTCGGGACGAGGCACCTTGAGAGAGAACTCCATTTGTTTGAGAATCTCCCACCCCCGTTGGCGATGAACTGAACGGCCTAGGTGCTCACTGAGCCAGTCGGCTACCTTACCTCCATTCCAGAATCCGCCATCTGGGGGTTCCTCTTGCAAGGCTTGGTACAGTAAAGTCTGCATTTCATCTTCAAGAATGACTTGCCCATTGCCCTGATTGTGCTGCCGTTGGTCGCCAAGCGCCGCCGGGCCTTGACGGTTATAGCTTCTAACCACTTCATAAATCCAGGCTCGGCTGTAGCCGGTCATCTCAGAGACCTCAGCGGTACCCTTGCCCGATTGCAATAGCCAGATCAGCTGATAATGCCCTCGTTCAATCCCGCTCTTAGCCGATTTATAACGCTGTTCGAGTTCCTCGGTGCTCAAATGTGATGCCAGGGTAAGACGACGTCCCATCACCCTTATCCTCGTCTTTCAACTTCACCATTCTAAGGTCGATTAGCCGGACTTGATATAAGACGTAGCTCAGCCTTCTCCAAAAGCTTGCGTAATCACATTGGCCTGTTGTGGAATTTTATTCACCACTACAATGCATCATTACCTCTAGAGTTCTACCCTATCTTGCGCTAGGCAGTAAAGTTTGCGCAAGTTTAAGCGCGTTCTTTTCCAAGTTATCGATCACTTCACCAAACAACCACACCCATGTTATCTTCACTGCCAAATACCTGGCACCAACAATGCCCCTAGGACGTGGAACCGTTGAGCAAGTGGAAGAACATACGTTGCGATCGCCATCGCCATCCATCTTCTTCCAGTACTGCTTCGCGACCCCTCGGCAATCAGCGGACAATGCCATAAAATTGTTTCTATTCATGGTGTATTCCTAAGCTGATAGTTTGCTCTATCTAACCAGATTCCCTCTTTCTTCTTTTCCCTTCACGCTTCAAAAATCAACATAAACTGTTACAGAGCCATAAGTTTTTGAACTGAATTTTTTGATCATGAAAATTCTACTTGTTGAAGACGATCAGCTTACAAGTGATTTATTAACGACCACGCTTTCAGAAAATCGTCACGTGGTTGACCTGGCAACTGATGGGGCGATCGCGTTAGAGTTTGCAGAACTTTGGGATTACGACTTGATCCTGCTGGATGTGAACCTGCCAAAACTGGATGGGGTTCAGGTCTGTCGAGAAATTCGCTCTAGGGACGACACAACCCCGATCCTGATGTTAACAGCGCAGGAGGCGGATGAAGATGTGATCGCCGGGTTAGACGCTGGAGCCGATGATTATGTAATCAAGCCCTGCAAGCCAGAACATTTGTTAGCCAGAATTCGGGCCCTACTGCGACGGAAAACGGATAGCCCTGCTTCAACCCTTGTCTGGGGTGCATTGAGTCTTGATCTCGTATCGTGTCGAGTCACGTATCACCAGCAGAACATTACGCTGCGGCGGAAAGAATACATGCTGCTGGAACTATTTCTGCGGTATCCGCAGCGGGTTTTTAGCCGGAGTGCTATTCTTGACCATCTCTGGACGGTTGATAACTTTCCTAGCGAAGGAGCCGTTACGAATCTGATCAAAGACTTGCGTCATCGATTAACCTCGGTAGGATTGCCCCAAGATGTGATCGAAACCGTCCATGGGTTGGGCTATCGGCTGAAGCCTGTGTCTCAGGAGCCAGTACCAGACCAAAGCCTAGAGCGTGACGGCAAGGCTCAGCCCGATCACCCCCTCTCAATCGAGCACCTTCAAGAACGGTTTCAGGATTCCATCCAACAGCGACTGTTGCTTTTAAAAGACGCTGAACAAATGCTGCTGGCGGGTAACTGGAGCGAGGAACTGCGGCAGCGGGTGAAGCAGGAGGTGCATCGGTTAGCAGGCAGCTTGGGAATGTACGGATATGAGAGAGCGTCTGACGTGGCTCGATCGCTCGATCGCCTGTTAGCTGGAGATATAGCTATCGATCAGAGCCAGACTGCTCAGTGTGGGCAGTGGTTAGCGGAACTGCAGCAGCAACTGAGCCGACCGCCCAATCCTGTCAGCCAACCCGCTCCATCTCAATTGAACCCGCTCGTACTCATGATTAGCGAGAACGATCATTGGGCAGAGGCGTTACAGCAGGCAGTCCGTAATTGGGATCTGCGGGTCGAGGTTGTTCCCGATTGGTCACCGGCTCAACAGCAGTATGTTTTAGATGTTCCGGCGGCGATCGCGATCGAGTCGAGAGGCAGTCGCTTAGATGAGCATGACTTGGATGTTCTGCGGGAGATCAAGCAGCAGTTTCCTTTGGTGCCGGTGCTCATGCTGGCAGAGCAGGATGATTTGATCAGCCATGTTGTGGCTTCACGGGTGGGCAGCCAACGATACCTGGTCAAACCCCTGACGCCGGCTCAGTTCTTTGAAGCCATCACGCAGCTATTGCCTCAAATGCAAGCTGCCAAAGCTGAACAGGTAAGGGTGTTAATTGTGGATGATGACCCCAGCATTCACCCGATCTTGACGCGCCTATTGCAGCCCTGGGGATTGGAGGTCTTGAGTTTAGAGGAACCGGAGCGATTCTGGCAGGTATTGACCCAAACCCATCCCGATCTGGTGCTGCTAGATGTAGAAATGGCCACCTTCAATGGGATTGAGCTTTGCCGGGTGATGCGGCAAGACACTCGATATAGTGACCTGCCCATTCTCGTGATTACGGCTCACACGGAACCCGATTACATCCAGCAGGTGTTTGATGCTGGAGCCGATGATTTGCTGCGCAAACCCATCGTCGATTCTGAATTTGTGACCCGGGTGATCAATCGCCTTGAGCGATCGTATTTGCAGCGGCAGGTGAACCGGTTGCGCCGTCAGCAGACGCAACAGTTGTATCAGCAGGCAACAGTAGATGCCTTGACTCAAATTGCCAATCGTCGGGCATTTGATGAGTTTCTCCAGCAGTCTTGGCAACGACTGCAAGGAGAACATTCCCTCTCCCTGATTTTGTGTGATGTGGATCAATTCAAGCTTTATAACGATCGCTACGGGCACCTGGCCGGAGATCGTTGTTTGCAGCAAGTGGCTAGCACGCTGCAACAATGTATTAGACCTGGAATTGACCAGGTTGCCCGTTATGGTGGGGAGGAATTTGTGCTTGTTTTACCTGATACTTCTGCCAGTGGGGCCGTTAGCGTTGCCGACCGGATCCAGGACGCGATCGCTCACCTGAAGATCCCTCATAGTGAGGATGCTGCTTACAGTTACCTTAGCCTGAGCCTGGGTATTACCAGTGCAGTGCCTTCCGCAGGTAAATCTTTTACGGATTTAATTGCCATGGCCGATCGGGCGCTTTATGCTGCCAAGGAGAAGGGGCGCAATAGTTATTGCTTGTATCCGCTGTAAGTGCCCTACGGTCGTTTATGGTGTCACCTCATTTCCTCAGGTACCTTCGGATTGACTCAGCAAAAATTCCGCTGCGCTGGTTGCTAGTCATTCCGTTTGTGCTGCTCACGACGGGAGCAACGGCCCTAGTGGGCTATCTCTCCTACCGCAGTGGTCAGCAGGCCGTCGAGAACCTGACTACCCATCTGCTGGAGCAGACCTCAGAACGGGTGAGCGATCGCCTCAACAACTACTTGCGGACACCTCAACAGGTGGTCGCGGCGAATCATTTCGAGGTGGAGCAAGGCACCTTGAACCTGAATGACTTGGAGCAACTGCGGCGGCAACTTTGGCAGCAAATGATACTAAACCCATCAGTCCCTAGTACTATGTACTGGAGTGAACAGGGGCGCGGGCTGGGGTATGGGCGATTATCTTCAGAGGAAGGGCAAGACTTAATTCAGCAACTAACCGGTAAAACCTTTCCGCTGGGAGAGATTTATTTGCAAGTAGTTGAACCGAATTACCGTCAATTTTATCAGGTTGACTCCCAGGGCAAACCTCAAATATTGATTTATCAGCTCAAGAATGACTTCCGAGATTTACCCTGGTATCGGCAATCAATAGCTATTGGCAAACAACATTGGACACCTGTATTTACTAGTCGGGTTATACCAGGTTTGCAAATTCTAGCAGTCGCTCCCGTTCAGAATGCAGCTGGGAAAACTCAGGGATTGTTTACCTCTAACTATTTTTTGGCAGACTTTAGCCGATTTCTGAATACACTACAGGTATCTCCTACCGGACAAATGTTCATCATGGAGCGATCGGGGGATCTGGTTGCCACCTCCATTTTGTCGGAAGAATGGGCAATGAAACACGTGAATGGCCAACCCGATTACCTCCCTGCTGTAGATAGCCAGGATCACCCAACCAGGGATATTGCTGACCAGATCCTTCAACAGTTCGGGAATCTTCAAACGATTAGGGATGCTCAACAACTGAGTTTGGTAGTGGATGGTGCGCGACAGTTTGTGCAAGTCACGCCCTACAAAGACAACTACGGGTTGGACTGGCTTTTGGTTACGGTGATCTCCGAATCTGACTTTATGGCCGAGATTCAAGCACAAAAGGCTCGCACTATTCTTCTCTGCTGGGGCACTCTGTTGGCAACGAGTGCCCTGGGAGTATTGGTTGCCCGCCGCATTACTGGTCCACTCCATCGGCTTAATATTGCCGCTAGTAATATTGCACAGAATAACTTTGCTCACTCGGTGCCCATTGGTGGACTGGGGGAAGTAAAACAGCTTTCTCAATCCTTCCAGCAGATGGCAGAAGAACTACAGTTGTCTTTTCAATTAAAGACCGATTACGAGCAAGAGCTGAAGCAGCAGGTCGCAGAACGCACGACAGAACTAGTGCAGGCCAGAGACTTACGGGAAGTCATTTTTAACGAGTCAACCGACGGAATTTTTTTGGTAGAACTACTCCCAACCACCCGAATCTTGGATTGCAATGAACGCGCTGTGGAATTGTTTGAGGCAGAGAGTAAAGCCGAACTGATTGGTATTCAAGGCTCAACGCTGCAAAAGCAGCCCTACACCGAAGCTGAACTGGCTGAAATCGCGGCGGAACTGGAACAAAAGGGGTTTTGGAGCCGAGAGATTGAGTACGTTACCAAAAAAGGCAAATCTTTTTGGGGGAACTTAGCAGCGAAGCCTATTTTTGTCGCCGGGCAGGGGATGCAGCTCGTGCGACTAACCGATATTAGCGATCGCAAGCAGATTGAAGCGCAGCTGCGCAGAACAGAACAATGGCTGCAACAATACAGCCGCCAGTCTCCCACTACCATCTACACCGTCGTGCTGGAACCGGATGGACGCGTGTGGTTTGAGTACATCTCTGCTGCTGTAGAAGGCATGCATGAGGTTTCGCGGGAACAGGTTTTAGCCGATGCCCAGATTCTGCTCAGTCAGATCCATCCCGATGATCGGGCCGGTTATTTAGAGGCCACCGCTCACAGTGCTGAGACCCTAGACATGTTTTGCCACGAGTGGCGCATTGTTACACCCTCTGGCCAGATCAAGTGGCAACAGGGCAACTCGCAACCTGAACAACGCCCTAGCGGGGCGATCGCCTGGCATGGCGTGGTTCAAGATATTACTGCCCGCAAACAGGTGGAAGAATTGCTCCGCGAAAGTGAAGAACGCTTTCGGCAGGCCTTTGATAATGCGGCGATCGGCATTGCCCTCGTGGCCATCGGGGGGCGGTTTCTCAAAGTCAACCGCTCGCTCTGCGAAATGTTGGGCTACAGCGAAGCCGAAATGCTGGAGCGCTCGTTCCAGGACATTACGCCCCCGGCCGACCTCGATAGCGACTTGGAACTGGCGCAGCAGATGTTGAGCGGTGAACGACGCACCTGTCAACTGGAGAAGCGATATGTCCACAAACAGGGCACCACCGTCTGGGCTTTGCTTTGCGTCTCTCTGGTAAAGGATAGTGCAGGTCAACCGCTGTATTTTGTGTCCCAGATTCAGGATATTAGCGATCGCCACAAGCTAGATGTGATGAAAGAAGAATTTATTTCCGTGGTCAGCCACGAACTGCGTACCCCCTTGACGTCGATTCGCGGCTCACTTGGCCTCTTAGAAACCGGCGTTCTCAATGATGAACCGGAGACCGCCAAGCGGATGCTACAGGTTGCCCTCAACAGCACCGATCGTCTGGTTCGCTTGGTAAACGACATTCTAGATTTGGAGCGGTTGGAATCGGGTAAAGTACCGCTGGTGCTGGACATTTGCGACGTCTGTGATTTGATGGGGCAAGCCGTGGAATTGGTGCAGGCCATTGCCGATCAAGCTACCGTTACCCTCGTTTGGGAGCCCCTATCGGCCTCAGTTCAAGCCGCTCCTGATGCGATCGTTCAGCTGCTCACCAACCTCCTGAGCAATGCCATTAAGTTTTCACCACCAGGAAGTACCGTGTCGCTCAAGGCCGCAGTGATCGATCAATCTCTGGCCCATAAAATTGATCAGGAATGCCCAAGCAGGGGTTTTCAACATTCCAGGTTCTCGTCTGCTCCCCCTACCATGCCACTGTCCCAGAATGCTGTGATCGTCCCTTGCTCCATTGTATTCTCCGTTGCGGATCAGGGACGGGGGATTCCTCCAGAGAAGCTGGAAACCATTTTTGAGCGGTTCCAGCAAGTGGATTCCTCAGATTCTCGTCAGAAGGGGGGAACGGGCTTGGGGTTAGCGATCTGCAAGAGTATTGTGCAGCAGCACCAGGGCGCTATTTGGGCTGAGAGCATCTTAGGACAAGGAAGCACCTTTTACTTTACGCTGCCAACCGCAGCATAAACCGGGAAAGAGGAGAATAGTTTAGGTAACGGTGAAATGACTAAAAAAGTGCTGCTGATTGACGATGACTCGGAAATTCAAGAGGTAACTCAGATCGCTATTCGCAAAATTGCTGGATGGGAAACGATCGCTGCCACAACCGGAGCGGAAGGACTTAGCAAAGCAAGGCTAGAAGCTCCAGATGCCATTCTGCTTGATATCTCAATGCCCGATATGGATGGCTTTCAGGTATTTGAGCAACTGCAATTAGATCCACTAACTCAGGTCATTCCGGTTGTATTGCTGACAGCAAAGGCTCTACCCAGCGATCGTCGTCGCTTTGCCGCCATGAAAGTTGCTGGGGTAATCACCAAACCGTTTGATCCCGTCACGGTTTGGTCTCAAGTCGAAAAATTTTTAGGATGGTCACCTTAAACAGGGGATCTTATGAATTTCTTAGACTCTTGGAATACTATTTAATTGTTCAATTGATCTATGAATACCAATTATGGCAATTCGCTTTCCGTCTCAACATGAGCGAGCGAACTGTTAATAATAATTGAAAAGATTGTCTTAGATTTAAATATCATCCTAAGTATTGAGCTGTTTCAGCAATGTCGGCCAAGTTGATTTTGCTACTTCATGAAAGTGAAGACGACAGCATAGAGGAAATTATCAGCGTCTGTTTAAACTACATGGCGGGTTGGAATGTCGTTTCTATTCCTTTCACCTATGAAGGAATAAACCGACTACTGAGTAAACAACCCGATGCAATCTTGCTGGATGTGCTGCTGTGTGAAATGCCCGGACTGAGCATCCGACAAAGACGCCTCATCAAAAAGTTGAAAAGCTATCCGCTCACCCAAGCCAGCCCTATTCTACTGGTAACAGACAAGGCCAGTTGGTTCACCCCAGAACAGCTACAAGCTTTAGGGATCACAGGGGCGATCGAAAAGCCCTTCGACCCAGTTACGCTGCCTGCTCAGATCGCCAAAATCCTGCACTGGAGTGAATAAAACTAGACCAGGAACCACAGGCAGTCAAGGAGCGCATCCGCATTGATAATGTTCTAGAGATCAAAGGAGCGATCGACAACGAGTTCACCCCGGTTGATCTTTTCTCGAATTAGGGTGTGAACGAGTTGCAGTTCCTGGGGCGTAATATGGTGGTTTTCTCCCATTACGGTGGCAATTTGCTCTAGTTCATGGGTTGTCAGTACACCATCAGCCACTGATTTTTCAATGATGCTTTTGAGCCGGTTCAGATTTTGCTGTTCCTCAGGGCTCAGAGCTTTCATGTTGGGATGCGAAATTTCCATTGTGTTTATTCTCCTAGGCGATCGCGTTGACTTTTTAATTGAAACACTGCATTCACGCTTGCTCCAGCTGCCAGCCCCGAAACTGCGCCAATCCAAGGGTAGGATTGGGTTAACTGCTGATATCTTTGGCTCTGGAAGGGAGGCGCTGCTACTTTCAAAACAACCAGGGCAAACAGGATGCCGATTACAGAGGTAATCAAGCTAGAAAAAACAATATGCCGATAATTCATCGGTTGCTCCTTGTATTCTAGGCAGTTCCTTCTCCTTCCAGGCGAACTGTGGGAGAGGGCAGATCTGCAAGGGCTGGTGGCTGGCTAGTTGCCCCGTCAAAGGGGGCGCGATCGGGGCCTTGGGGCGGTTGATCGGAGGGCGGTTCACCCTTGAGAAACTGCAATTCCAGATTCTTAATCACCACATACAAGACCGGGGTAATCAGGTAGTTGACGATGGTGGCAATCAATAGCCCACCAAACACCGCTGTGCCCAGCGACCAGCGACTGGCGGCCCCTGCACCAGAAGCCACCACCAGCGGATAGAACCCCACGAGGGCGGCCAGGGCCGTCATCAAAATCGGACGAAACCGCTGCTGAGACGCATGAATTGCGGCCTGGGCGATCGTCATCCCCTGCTTGCGGGACTGGTTAGCAAATTCCACAATTAGAATCGCGTTTTTTGCGGCCAGACCAATCAACATCACCATCGCAATTTGGCAGTACAGGTCATTCACTAGGCCCCGCAGCAGAACAAACAGCAAGGCCCCAAAAATGGCCAGCGGCACGGTTAACAGAATGATGATCGGGTCAATATAACTTTCATACTGAGCGGCCAGCACCATGAACACCACCAGAATGCCTAGACCAAAGATCGCTCCCGCCTGGCCACCCGATTTCACTTCTTCTCTAGAGAGCCCCGTCCACTCGTAACCCAAATCCGGGGAGGCGACTTCTTTAAAGATCTGATCGATCGCCGCAATCGCTTCTCCAGAACTGGAACCGGGAGCAGGCTGTCCCTGAATTTTGATAGAGCGGAACAGGTTGAAGTGGTTGATGATAGAAGGCCCAACGATTGGCTGAATGGTGGCGACGGCATTTAGCTGCACCAGCTCGCCGTCCCGCGTGCGAATGTATACCTGTCTCAGATCGTCTAGCGTGCTGCGGTAGTCTTGGTCGGCCTGGACATAGACCCGGTAGCTGCGCTGCCCCAGGGTAAAGTCATTCACATAGCGGCTGCCGATGTAGGTGCTCAGGGTCGAAAGGGCCTGCCCAAAGTCGATATTTTGGGCATTGAGGCGAGCCCGATCAAAATCGATTTCGTACTGCGGCGTGCTGGTGGTGAACTGGGTAAAGACGCCTTTTAGGGCTGGGTGTTGGTTGGCTTTCGCGATAATGTCGTTGGCCGATGCCAGAAACTCATCAAAGCTCAGTTTGCCACCAGAACGATCTTGCAGCATGAACTCAAAGCCGCCGGTGGCGCTAAATCCGGGAACGGCCGGCGGGCTAAAGGCTTGAATGATGGCATCCTGGTTCTGGGCGAAGTCGTGGTTGAGCCGGGCCAGTATTCCGGCTGCGCTCTGTTCGGGAGTTTGTCGTTCTGCCCAGGGCTTTAGCTTGGCAAAGAATGTGCCTTTATTGGGGCCGCTGCCGTCCAGCCCGTAGCCGGTCACCATGACTGACGACTCGACTTCCGGGTAGGTTTGCAGAATGCGCTGCACCTCTGTCCCCACCCGATCGGTGTACTTCAGGGCGACGCCTTCGGGAGCCTGGACAATGCCTAGAAACAAGCCCTGGTCTTCCTCGGGAATAAAGCCAGAGGGCACCGTTTTATAAATCATGACGGTAGCGATTAGCCCCAGGATAAATGCTCCGATGACCAACATTCGGACTCGAATTAAGGCGTTTAGCAATTTCCCGTAGCGATCGATTACCCAGCCAAACCCCTGGTTAAACTTGCGGAAAAACCAGGCCAGCGGCCCCCGGCCCTCGCCGTGGTGGGGCTGCAAGAGCAGGGCCGACATACTGGGCGAGAAACTGAGGGCATTAAATGTGGAAATCAAAATGGAGAAGACGATAATCAGCGCAAACTGCTTATACATCACTCCCGTCGCCCCTGGAAAGAAGGACACCGGCACAAACACCGCCATCAACACCAGCGACATCGAGATCACGGCCCCGGTGATCTCGCCCATTGCCTCAAACGCGGCTTGGCGTGCCCCCATGCCCGTCTCTTCCATCTTGGCGGCGATCGCCTCCACCACCACAATCCCGTCATCGACCACCAGCCCCGTGGCCAGCACCAGACCAAACATGGTCAGGGTATTAATCGAAAAGCCCATGATCAGCGCAAACGCCATCGTCCCCAGTAAGGACACCGGAATCGCGATCGCCGGAATGAGCGTCGTGCGCCAGTCTTGCAGGAAGATGAAGATCACCAGCACCACCAGGGCGATCGCCTCCAGCAGCGTGTGCAGCACTTCCTCCTGGGAGGCTTCGATGAACTCGGTGACGTCAAACACCAGGGTGGCTTTTAGCCCCGGTGGAAAGCTGTTTTCGAGTTCGTGAATCCGTTCTTTAATCTGATCAGCCACATCCACCGCATTGCTGCCGGGGGCCTGGGCAATACTAATGGCCACGCCCGATTTGCCATCGACGAGGGTGCTGGCCGTGTAGTTCTGGGCTCCCAGTTCCACCCGGCCCACATCTTTTACCTGCACCACGGCACCATTGGGCAGCGTTTTCAGCACCACGGCGGCAAATTCTTTTTCGTCCCGTAGCTTGCCCCGCACCCGCACCGGAAAGTTGGCCGCCTGATCGCTAGGAGCGGGTTCATTGCCCAGCGCTCCCACCCCCACCTGCACGTTTTGCGATTGCAGCGCCGCCACCACATCCCCCGCCGTCATCCCCCGCGCCGCCATGGCGTTGGGGTCGAGCCAGAGCCGCATGGCGTAGGTGCGTTCTCCCAGAATCGCCAGGTCGCCCACGCCCGGAACCCGCTTCAGCTCATCGACCAGGTAGAGATCGAGGTAGTTGCTGATGAAAATGTTGTCGTATTCGTCGTTCTCGGCGTTGAAGCCATAGACCAGCAGGGTACTGGCAGAAGAGGCGCGGACGGTCACCCCCGTTTGCTTGATCACATCCGGCAGCGAGGGCTGTACCACCGCCACCCGGTTTTGCACGTTGACCTGGTTAATATCCTTGTCGCTACCGGTCTTAAAGAACACCCCGATCGAACTGATGCCGTCGTTGCTGCTGGCGGAGGTAATGTATTCCATGCCATCTACGCCGTTGATCTGCCGTTCGAGGGCCGAGGTGACGGTGTCTTCAACGGTTTGGGCATCGGCACCCACGTAGGCACTGGTGACATTCACCTTGACCGGGGCAATGTCCGGCAGGTTATTCACGGGCAGCATGGGAATGCTGATCGCCCCCATCAAGACAATCAACAGGGTGACCACCGTCGTCAGCACCGGGCGACGGATGAAGAGATTGGCGATCGAAAAAACACCCATGCCTACCCCTAGGATTCCACTTGAACGGGTGCGCCGTTCCTTAACTTCAGCGTGTTAGACACGGCGATGGTGTCGCCCGTCTGGATGCCTTCCAAAATTTCGTAGCGATCGCCCTGCAACTCCCCCAGTTTGACCGGACGCTGGGTGACGACCTGAGCGGTTTTGCCATCTTTTTCCTGGGTTTCAACCACGTAGACAAACCCCTGGCCGCCAATGCGGGTCACGGCGGTCAGGGGCACCATGATTTTGGAACTCTGCCCCCAGATCACCCTCGCCTTCACATACTGGCCATCGCGTAGGGTGCCCTGTCGGTTATCAAACCGGGCTTTGGCCAGCATTCCCTGGCTGGTGGCATCAATGCGCGGCGAGACAAAGCTGATACTGCCCGTGGCGATTTGATTGCCGGTGTTGGGATCGATTAACTCAACCGGTAGCCCCACCGTTAACCGCCCGCTCTCGGTAGAGGGCACGGTGATCCGCATATCCAGCGTATTGTTCTGGGTCAGCGTGGTCAGGGTTTGCCCGACGCTGACGTAATCCCCCACCTTGACGTTGAAATCGCCGACCTCCCCAGCGATGGGTGCCGTTACCTGTTTATAGGTCAACCCCACCCCAACCGAGCTTACCTTTGCCTGGGCCTGGCTCACATTGGCCCTCGCTTGGGCGACGGCGGTCTGGGCGGCATTCACCTGATCATCCGCCGCTTGCAAATCGGCGATCGCCCCCTCTAAATTGCGCTTGGCGATCTCGGCGTCTCGTTGGGCGATCGCTCCCTTTGCTACCAGTTCCTGGGCCCGAGCCGATTCTGACTTCTGGAGTTCCACCTCCGCTGCGGCCTTCGAGCGGTTCGCCTGGGCCGTTTGCAGCTGGGCCTCAGCCGTGGCCACGCCCGCCTGGGCCACCGTAACCCCCGCCTGGGCACCGGCGACATCGGCCTGGGCCTGGTCAACACTGAGGGCCAGAATGGGGCTGCCTTGGGTAACGCGATCGCCGCTGGCCGCAAATACCTGCTGCACTCGCCCATTGGTTTGCGGTTGTAATGCCACCCGTTCAGCGGCTTCCAACGTGCCCACAAATTCAGAAACACTTTGCAGCGTCCCATTCTCCACCGATTGCACCTTCACGGCCAGAGGGGGCGGAGTAGCTGCTTCTGACTCTGACTGGCTACTGCTGCACCCACTTAGAAAGGAGGAACTCCCCGCCATTAGGGATAACAACAGGGTCGCGTGAATCAGCTGACGGGTAGGGGAGACACTCATCGGTATAACTTGAACGTTGTACGTTTGGGCAATGAACGCAGGTTGGGTAGAATGATTTGCGCACCTAACGCCTGAAAACCGTTGCGCTGCTTGGTTTCCTAGCTAATCAATAGCGATCGCCCTTCGATGCCCAAGCTAGGGGAGAACCATAAGACAAAGATAAGAAGCGGCTAAAGTTAACCCCAGAACAGGGTTAAACCCTCGGTCTTGATTTGCTGGCAAACCTTCTGCCCTTTATTGCTCCGATCCCCCACCGTGCAGCTTTCTCAAGTCCCTTGCCATCTCTTGTGAGATAGGCGTCTCGCCTGTCCAGGTCAAGGCGTTCCATTCAACCTAAGAAGGCATTTCCCTAGCATTTTCCGTAGGCTGAACAATGCATAATTATCTTATTTGGTTCTTATGGTTCTACCGTAGCTTTCAGTTGAAACTGAGAAGGCTGTGTGACTAAGTTGATTGACTGACAAAAGTTCTGATGTAGGTTGGTGTTGAGCTAAGCGAAACCTAACACCAATAACGGTTTTGTTGGGTTACGCTAACGCTAACCCAACCTACGGCAGGATAAGGGTTTCAACAGTTTTGTCAGTCAACCAGATGACTAAGTTGATTAACTTTAATTAACCAATAGATAGGAGGCTAAGCAATACTCGCTCCTACACCAGAATATCGAGCAGGAGCTTGGCCCAGAGAAGATTAGGGTTTATTAAGCTAATTTGTTCTGACACGAAGACAGAATTGTTCTAAAAACCTTCAAGTTTTTATAGATTTCCTCATACCAATTATCTCTAGGAAAGGAGGCAGGTGTAGAATCTTTGGCTGGCAAGACTTCTAGACCTCTTGTGTAGGGGTAGAAATCCTATAGCTCCTTAATTTTTTTGATAGAAATTTTCTAAATATCAAAGTGTTGTCTTCATTGTTGAGTGTGGTCTGTTATGCAACCCAAAGCTTTTTTCCCATCCATTGCGATCGCATTTGTTTCGCTGACAGCTTCTTCATCCTTCTGGGTAAAACCAGCCATGGCTCAGGAAACGACCTTCGCCCTCTGCGAGGCAGCGAACTACACCGTACGGGTCTATAGCTCCAGCGGACAAACACTAATGAGGGCCTACGATCGCCAGCAAAATGTAGTTTGGATGAACCAAACCCCCGTCAGCACCGAAACGATTCCGCAAGGAACGGTGTACACCAACACCAGGGGCGAGCAAACGGTGAAGCTGTTGGTGAACAGCACTACCGATAACTGCACCATACAAGTAGGCACTCGCAGTCCTCAGACGGGTCAGCTATTAAGTTACAGCCCCAGTCCTGAGGCGACGCTGGCTCAGGTTCGTCAACTCTATCCAGAACAGGTGGCAAAGCTGGAAGCAGACTGTCGCCCCCCTGAAACGTTAATCGCTCAGCCTTACCAAAATTCAGGACAACCCCAGCGAGCCAGTTTTCTTTGCTGGTCGCCAACGGAAGCAAACGGCTCGCGATCGGGGCAATGGTTAGGGACGCTGCCGTTAACGGCAAATGATCCCACCTTTGCAAAACCGATGACCTGTTCTGCTGGAGATTCACAATGTCAGGCAAACCTGTCGCTGATTCAGGCGCGTTATCCTCAGCAGTTGCAACAGGCGGAGTTTGCCTGTGCCATGAAAAACGGCACCCTGTTTTTTGCTTCCGCACCACAGGCAATAGACATGCGCTGTGGATACTTTGCCACCAGTCTGTATGACGAAAACGGAGACGGACAGGGGTACCTGGAACAGCCTACTGGTGTGGATATCTCGGTTGGTACTGTGCCGCTACCGGGCTAAGCATTTGGGTATTGCTAAGGTGATCCTAGCGGTGAGTGCAGCGGCCAACGGGTGCTCTGTTCAATTAGGAAACAGTGTCCCAGAACCAGGAACCCTGCTGGAATCGACAACCGCAGAAACCGAGGCAACCCTCAACCAGGCGCGCGAACTGTATCCAGACTAGGTTGCAGCCCTGGAGGCAGAATGCGAATCTTCCGGTTCCCTGAGCGTTTGCCCCTTCCAGAATGAGTGAGAACCGCAACGGGCTAATTTCGTCTGCTAGTCACTCCCTGATAGCGACGGAAACTGCAGCGGTCAGTGGTTGGGCAACCTGCCGCTGACCGAGAACGACCCAATCTTTATCAAACCCTTCACCTGCCCAGCGGGAGATCAGGCCTGCGAGGCCCAGTTGGGGCTCCTGAAAGACCGCTTTGCACCCCGATTAGAGCAAGCTGAACTGGCCTGCTCAATCAAAAACGGTACGCTCTTCTTCGCACCAGCAGAACAGGGGATAGACATTTGCTGCGGCTACTCTGCAACCACCCTCTGGGACAGCAATGGGGACGGTAACGCAGATTATGAAGATCCCGTCGACATGGATGTCTCCGTCGGGACTTTGCCGCTGCTGCGGTAGCTACTCTAGGGTTGCCGCATGAAGAAAAGTTTCGTCTTATGCGGTTCTTATGGTGTCGCTTTACTGGTCGGCATTCCAGGGTTGCCGCCTGAAGCAGGTTTCGTCTTATGCGGTTCTTATGGTGTCGCTTTACTGTTCGGCTGAATAAGTGCGGACTTGAGCAATCAGCCCCCAGGACTCAATGGTTGCAACCCATCCACATTTCCTGAAGAGGAAAGAATGACTGAAAAATGTTTAATGCGATGTTTGGCGATCGCCCTCATCAGCCTACTAACTGTTGTTGGCTTGGGTCAGATACCCAAAGGTCAGAATCTGGCTCAAGCCACTCCCCCTCCCCAAGTATCAGCGATGTCAGCATCTCAGACGACAGCTCAGGTTACGGCAACGGAAGCCTATGAAATCGGCAGAGATGCCTATATCTATAGTTTTCCCCTGGTGGTGATGGAGTTGACTCGACGACTGGCTACGTCGGTGCTGTCGCCCCAGCCCAACGCTTACGCCCCCATAAATCAACTAGGTTATTTTGAGGTGTTTCCAGACGCATCCTTCAAAGATGTGGTGCGTCCTAATAACGATACGTTGTATGGTTCGGCGTGGCTGGATCTGTCGCAGGAACCCATCGTGTTGGAGGTGCCGGATATGGGCGATCGCTATTACCTCCTCAATGTCTTAAATATGTGGACGGATGTTATGGCCGATCCCAGTCCTCGCACGACCACATTGGGTGCCAAAACGTATCTGATTGTGGGGACTGGTTGGTCAGGGGACATTCCCCAGGGCATGGAAACGATCAAATCCACCACAAATATCGCCTGGTTCCTATCACGCATTAAAGTTGACAGTGCAGAGGATGTGCAGAACGTGCGCGACCTCTACCAGCAGTTTCACCTGATTCCGCTGTCAGCCTATGGTCGGTTTTACCCGCCCCCCCAGGGAGTGCCCCCCAATCCAGACTGGGATATTTCGACACCGCCCCTGTTTCAAATTCGGGAGATGAACGGGCGAACCTTCTTTCCGCTGATTGCTGAACTCCTCAAGTCTAATCCGCCTTACCCTGCCGATGCTCCTCTAGTGGCGCGCATGGCGCAGATTGGACTGATTCCCGGACAATCGTTTGACTGGGATGCCCTGAACCCAACGATACAACAGGAATTGGAGCGAGCTGTTCAGGATGGATTAGCTGTCATTACCAGTACCTCTCCCGAAGGCGACATCCGAAATGGTTGGACGATCAATGTTGAGACTGGTTTAGGTAGCCCTGGGAATTTTGGAACCAATTATCTCAACCGCGCCTACATTGCGCTCGTTGGGCTGGGGGCTAATCTGCGGGAAGATGCAGTCTATCCGATGACCTCGACTGATGCCGAAAATCGACCCTTGACTGGAGCCTATCGCTACCGGATGCACTTTTTACCGGGGCAACTGCCTCCGGTGAGTGCCTTCTGGTCGCTCACGATGTATGACCAGGATGGTTTCTTTGTGGATAATCCGCTCGATCGCTATGTGTTGGGCGATCGCAGCAACTTAGCCACAAACCCCGATGGTTCGATTGACCTGTTGATCCAGCACGAAGCACCAGCCGAGGATCAGCAATTGAACTGGTTACCCGCACCCAGCGGTGATTTCCTGCTCCAGATGCGCCTCTACTGGCCTGGGGCGGAAGTGCTGCAGGGCAACTGGGCACCCCCACCCATCGAACGGCTCGAATCGTCATCCTCATCATGAGTTTGGGAAAGTGCTGGGGATGATGGCGAATGTGAATCCTGTTTCACATCCACCCTCCTCCCGCCATTACGAAACGTGTATATCTCCGTATCAAAACCTTTCTGCGTCGCTTCATAATCCTGTTTCTCTGATGATTTTTCAGGAGAATTTCCATGCCCCGACAACGATTCATCCGTATCCTGGTCATCAGTCTATGCAGTTTGTTCATGACGCTGGGTGCATGGGCGGTAATGGCCGCTGCACCTCCGATGCCAGCAGCCTCCTCCGATGGTTCTGTGTTGCCGTTTCCACCCGTTCCATCAGGCAGTGTCGCGGCACCCACCTTGCAGGAATCCTCGATGACGCGACGGGCTGAAGCCAATCACCTTCCCGCCGATGCCCCCAATGTGCTGGTGATTATGATGGACGATGTGGGCTTCGGAACAACAGATACCTTCGGTGGGGAAATTCATACCCCCAACCTGACGAAGTTGCGCGATCGCGGCATCAGCTACAACACCTTCCATACCACTGCCCTCTGTTCCCCAACTCGGGCTGCCCTATTAACCGGAC
This sequence comes from Nodosilinea sp. E11, assembly GCF_032813545.1. NCBI lineage: Bacteria > Bacillati > Cyanobacteriota > Cyanophyceae > Nodosilineales > Nodosilineaceae > Nodosilinea > Nodosilinea sp. E11. The sequence continues at coordinate 194,729 of NZ_CP136514.1, read as the reverse complement.
GCAACCATCACCGGGCCAGTTTTGGCACGATCGCTGAGCGGGCCGTGGATTGGGACGGGTATCTTGGCCTCATTCCCAAAACCAGTGCCACCCTGGCCGAGGTGTTGAGGTATTACGGCTACAAGACGGCAGCCTTTGGTAAATGGCACAACACCCCAGCCAATCAGACAACCGCCATGGGGCCGTTCGATCGCTGGCCGACGGGTCATGGTTTTGATTATTTCTATGGCTTTCTGGCGGGGGAAACCTCCCAGTATGAACCGCGCCTCTACGAAAACACCAACCCCGTAGAACCGCCCGTTGATGACACCTACCATTTAACCGAAGACCTCGCCGATAAAGCGATTCAATGGATGCGGCGACACCGAGCCTATGCCCCCGACAAACCCTTCTTGCTTTACTGGGCACCGGGAGCAGCCCACGGGCCACACCATATTTTTAAGGAATGGGCGGATAAATATAACAAAAAATTTGACGAGGGTTGGGATGCGTACCGCGATCGCGTGTTTGCCCGCCAGAAACAAATGGGGTGGATTCCGGCCAATGCCCAGCTCACCCCTCGCGATGGGACGATGGCGGCCTGGGAAAGCATTCCTGATTCGGAGCGGCCCTTCCAGCGGCGGTTGATGGAGATCTTCGCAGGGTTTGCACAACACGCCGATGCGCAAGCCGGAAAGGTGATTGATGAACTGGATCGGTTGGGCATTCGCGACAACACCCTCGTTTTTTACATTTGGGGTGACAACGGTTCCAGTGCCGAAGGTCAGGCGGGCACCATTAGCGAACTCCTGGCCCAGAACCAAATTCCCAACACCATCCAGCAGCAACTGGAGGCCTTGGATGGGTTGGGAGGACTGGATGCGCTGGGCAGTCCCAAAACCGACAATATGTATCACGCGGGTTGGGGTTGGGCCGGCAATACGCCATTCCGCCACACCAAGGTAGCGGCCTCCCACTTTGGCGGGACTCGCAACCCCATGGTCATCTCCTGGCCCCAACAGATTCGACCCGATCGCACCCCCCGCAGTCAATTCCACCATGTTAATGATATTGCCCCCACGATCTACGACATCCTGGGGATTGAACCCCCGGCAGTGGTGGATGGGTTCCCCCAAGATCCGATCGACGGCATCAGCATGGCCTACACCTTCAACAATGCTCGTGCGCCGGGTCGCAAGCAGCGGCAATATTTTGAGATCAACGGAAGTCGGGGCATTTATGCCGACGGTTGGTATGCCTGCACCTTTGGCCCGACGGTTCCCTGGCAAACGGTCAACCCTGGCCTGGATACCTGGGATGCCAGCCAGGATGTGTGGGAGTTGTACCACATCACCGAAGACTTTACGCAGATGAACAACCTGGCTGACCAGGAACCCGAACGCCTGGAAGCCATGAAGCAATTGTTCCTGGAGGAAGCAGAGCAAAACAAGGTCTTTCCCATTGGGGGGGCACTCTGGACACGCCTGCATCCGAGCGATCGCATCAGCACGCCCTACACCCGTTGGACCTTCGATGCGACCACCACCCGGATGCCCGAATTCACCGCCCCTGGCATTGGCCATGCCAGCAGCCGGGTGACGATTGATGCAACCCTTGAGGACAACGCATCGGGTGTGCTGTACGCCCTGGGCGGGTCGGGAGGCGGTCTCACCGTGTTTATGGATCAGGGGCAGATTCAGTACGAATACAACATGGAGTTGATTGAGCGTTACATCGCTCAAACGGCCCGAATTCCCGCCGGACAACATCGTATTGAAGTGGAAACCACGCTGCAATCCCCCATGCCGCTCTCGCCTGCAGAAGTGGTGATTCGGGTGGATGGGGAAGAAGCGGCGCGTACCACCGTCGGTCGCACTGTTCCTGGAGCCTTTACAGCCAGTGAAACCTTCGATGTCGGTACGGATCTGGGGTCGCCTGTCTCCCCCCACTATGCCGATCGCCGTCCTTTTGCCTTCGACGGCACCATCGAGCAGGTGAACGTGGAGTTGAAATAGGTGTTCCGGAAAGAAGCGATGAAATCCACACCGTTGGTGAGCCGTCGAGGGGTGGTGCGATCGCCCCTCATCCCCAAATTACTCCCAAAATTACTGGGACTGCTCGTTCTGCTATCCGTTCTGTTGCCCTGTGTACCGGTCTGGGCAAGCCCTTCCCAAGCCTGCCCTGCGGGTATGGTGCTGATTCATGGCGGTAATTTTCGCATTGGCTCCAATGGGTTTTACCCGGAAGAACATAGCGCTGAGGATGTCACCATTAGTGAGTTTTGCATGGGTCAATACGAAGTGACGAATGCTGAATTTACAGCGTTTGTGAATGCAACAGGCTATGTCACCGTTGCAGAGCGATCGCTCTCCCAGGAACAGTTTCCGGATTTAACGGAGAACGAGCGATCGCCCGGTTCTGTTGTCTTTCAGATTGCTCAACCGTCGCCTCAGGGAGAGGTGCCGCTGCTGTCCTGGTGGCAGTGGGTGCCCGGTGTCAACTGGCAGCACCCGGAAGGGGCTGGTAGCACCCTTGAAGGACGAGAGAACCATCCCGTCGTGCATGTGGCCTATGAGGATGCGGAGGCGTATGCCCATTGGGCAGGCTTGTCCTTGCCGACAGAAGCCCAGTGGGAATACGCGGCACGGGGCGGGTTGAAAGACAAAATTTTTGCCTGGGGTAATCGCTACTCTGCCCAAAAAGCTAACACCTGGCAGGGCAACTTTCCCTTCCACAATACCCAGGACGATGGTTACGCGGGAACAGCCCCCGTTGGCTCTTTCCCTGCCAATGGATATGGATTATTCGACATGACGGGCAACGTATGGGAATGGACACAGGACTGGTACCACGTTGGGCACGACTTCATGAACCATGCCACCAATCCAAGCATGGCCGATTCTGCGCAAAGTTCTGATCCGCGTGACCCTGGGGTTGCCAAGCACGTCATCAAAGGAGGCTCCTATCTCTGTGCCAAAAACTATTGCAGTCGCTATCGTCCCGCTGCCCGTGAAGCCCAATCCCCAGACACCGGAACCTCGCATATCGGATTTCGCCTGGTGAAAAATCTTCCGGTGTGATGGGGGAGGGGCTGTTCTGAGAACCGTTTTGATTTAGCACTATCACCTGGAGGAGTATTATGCTTTTTTCATTCCAACGTCTTACTGGCCCATGCCGTTCCCTCGCGTCAGCGGCGATTGGGCTGGCGTTGTCCATGGGCATTACCCATCCGGCCCAGGCTCAGCAATATGGCCCTCGCATATTTTGGTTAGCCCCATCTGGCATCAACGCCATTGAATTTCAGCTGATTCATCAGGAAACCAATACCGCCGTTGATGCCGCCGTTGTCTATCCGAACCTGGAGATTGATACAACAGCCCTGGTTGGCACCTATAGCCGCACCTTTAACCTGGGCGATACATCGGGGCAATTTGTGTTTTCGCTCCCCTATGCCTGGGCGGATGTAGACCTGAGTGCCGGGTCAAGAGACATTGACCGCAATGCAGAAGGCTTCGCAGACAGCTATGCTCACTTAAAAATTGGGCTGGTCAATGCGCCGGGGCTGGACATTCCAGAATACGTTCAATATATGGTGGAAGAAAACCCCCAGGTGCAGGTTTATGCCCTGGCCGCTATGTTCATCCCCACCGGAGAGTACGATGCCGATCACGTTGTGAATCTTGGCAGCAACCGCTGGACATTTCGCGCGGGTGTTCCCATCGTGATGCGGCTGAGTGAAAATTGGCAACCGGGCAACCGCACCACGCTGGAAGTGGTGCCCGTGGTGGATTTCTTTACCGATAATCAGTCCCCGCCATTGTCGAGTAACGAGAGGGTTGGGCAGTTTGTCGCCAGTCGCACCTCCCAAAACCCCCTGTTTAGACTCGAAGCCCATCTGACCCAGGATTTAGGGGAACAGGTCTGGGTCTCGTTAGACACGTACTACGTGGCGGGCGGCGCAACCTACGCCGATGGCGAGGGAGGGGATAATCCGCAGTCCTGGTTGGCGGTCGGTGGAACCCTGGGCGCGAATCTTTGGGAAGGCGGTACACTTTCGGTCAACGGTGGAGCGGTAGTCGCTCGCAACGACAATAGCCCGGAAGGATGGCAAATGCGCCTTGTGTTGATTCAGGCGTTTTGAGGTTAACTCAACATCTGAGGTAAGTCACTATTTGTGCAGTGCGATCCATCAGGCTTATAGCGTTAATCATGCCATGCAATCTAATCGAAATATGTATACAACGCTGCCCGAACCAGCGATGCGCCCCATTGATGCCTATGATGTGCTCGTCCATGGTCGGGTTGGGCGGGTAGATGTTGAAGACGCGATCGGGCGGGTGGCTGCGGCGATGGTTGTTCCCTATCCGCCCGGTATTCCAGTCATTATGCCAGGTGAACAGTTCACCCCAGAAACGCAATTAATTCTAGAATATTTGCGCTTTGCGCGTGATTTCGATCGCCAGTTCCCCGGATTTGAAAATGAAATTCACGGTTTAAGAATCGAGGAAGGACCACTCGGTAAACGGTATCTGATTGACTGTGTCCATGAATAGTAAGGGTTGAAGCGGTTGAAACTGATGGAAAGCCTCATATCGTTATCGTACGCTCTATGACAGCTCGTTGCTCAGCGATCGCGTCGTCCCACTTTGAATGATTGGCCCCGTCATAGCTAACGGCTGCAGCTTTGCCACTCACTTGCTCGAAGATGGCTACGCCATTCGCACGGGGTAAGAGTTGTTAGGCCATGGAGACGCTATCAATTATAGCAGTGTGCAGGCTTTGCAGTACGCTCATTTGTACTCCTCTGGGAGTCCCTATGCATCCCCACTCCGCCGATTTACGTCTTCGCATTGTCACCCTTTATAAGTGAGGCGAAGGGTCAATTCGACAACTAGCTAAGCGCTTTCAAGTGAGCCAAGATAGCGTTTGGGTAGAACTCTAGAGGTAATGATGCATCGTAGTGGTGAATAAAATTCCATAACAGGCCAATGTGATTACGCAGGCTTTTAGAGAAGGCTGAGCTACGTCTTATAAATCGCTAAACCCGCTGCCTCAGCGTATTGTTGAACCGTTTTGCTCTGTAACGCTAACGCGAACAATGTAACTTATTTGGCCGCTCGACTTACTCACGACCCGGTGGCGCTTGCGGGGTGGCACCTGCGGGTACAGTCAACGGCCTTTTTTTGGGGCCGACTGTGGCTTGAGTGGGCGTCTGGGCAGCTTTGCACGTGACATAGTCTTGTAGCCATTGCTCGGAAACCTGAACGGCCCGAGCGATGCCAGCCATCGAGATACGCTCTAGCAAGAATCGATCGATGAGCTTCCGAGTCGGGGTGTCGATCACCTCGTTAGTTGGGTTTTCGACGAATTGACGACCACAGCCACAGCACAGGTACCGTTGCTTGCCGGTAATGAATATGGCCATTTTTACCGTTTGTTCAGAGGTGCAATCAGGGCAGGGAGGCATAGGCATCGTTGCTTAGCTTCACTGTCACCCTAACAAATCTATTATTAACCTCTAGTGTTCTACCAAAAAGGAATGCGGCATAGGTATTCATGCCCTAATCGAGTCACTTCATTCGCGTAGCGGCTTCTGTACCGGACCAAATAGCGTTAATTGGTCAAGGTATACACGGTAGCCCAAGAGCGCAGCCTGCTTCCCGTAGGGTGGGGAGCCGATCCCTCCCCTTGCTCCCCTGCCCGATAGGTCGTGCTGACCAGGTGAATCCGGATGAAGCCTCTACTGATTCAGACAAACAGCGGTTTTATTGAAGGTCTCCGGATAAATCTCCTGAAACCATTCCGTCGCCACGGCATTTTCATCGTCACTGCTCAAAAACTGATTGACCAGCGATCGCCACTCCGGGTCGTCGTTGGGCAAGATCAGGCCGTAGAAATCACAGGTCAGGGGCAGGTCTGGAGTCAAAGAAAATTGGTCCACCGCATAGCCCTCTAGCAGTAGCTCCGCATAGGACAGAATGCCGTCTCCCACAAAGGCATCAATCTCCCCAGTGGCGGCAGCGGCTATCCCCTCTTTGCGTCCCTCCGGGCCAGAAAACGTCACTACATTGGCTTGGGGATAGGTAGTCTCGACAAAGGACTGGGTAGTAGTGTCGTTCAGCACCCCCAGACGAACATTGGCCAGGGGCGTGTTGGGATTGACCTGCGCGGCTCGCTCTGCCGGGACCAAAAACTGAGTGCTGGTCGTGAAGAAGGGATTCGAGAAAAGGACCCCCTTCACCCCTTCTTGGATAGTGTTGGGGCCGCATTCTAAATAGACATCACCGTCGCGCACCAGCTCAAACCGATTGGTCAGATTTGAGGCTAGCTCCGCCACCTCAACTTCCACCTCCAGGTTTAATTCTTGGGTCAGGTAGTCGCCCAGGGCGATCGCCATACTGCCGCAGTAGCCGTCCCACCGATCTTGTGTGTCGATAAAGCCAAAGGGAGCGGCATCGCGGCGAAGCGCCACTTTCAGCACCCCTGTCCGCTCAATTTCAGCCAAAATGCTCTCGGCCCGAGGGGGCACCGATGCGGCCAGAGGCGGCATAATCGGAATAGGCGCAGATCTACCGTAGGCCGTCTCAAGTTGTTCGGGGGTTAGTGAGGTAATGATATCCACGGTCATTGGCTGCCCTGCGCTCATCTGCTGGGCATGGCGAGCCGTTAGGTAGGGCAAATAGTCGTTCTGTCCCCGCAGATAGACGTTCCAAAAGGCAACAGTAAGTGCTTTGTAATGGCTCGAGCCGACATCCCGATTTTCTCCCGCCAGCAGCTTGAAGACGCCTGCGGCATCTCGTCCCGGCTTGGACGAAAAATGGGTGCCCACATCCAGCAGGGCCAGGTATTTCGGCTCCGTCTGCAGCCAGATAAAGGGATGAATCTGCTCCGTCACCACCGGAGAGACAATATCCTTCGATCCCGACACCATTAGCAATGGCACATCAATCTGGCGAATCCCTTCTGGCCCGTAGAGTGCTGCCCCCAGCGGATGCCCGGTGATCACAGCCTTTACCCGAGGGTCTGACAGCTCGTAATTTTCGGGCGGCAAATACTGAGCCCGACACTCCAGGTACAGGGCAAAGTTCAGCAGCAGACTGTCGCGGTTGCAGGCCTGCACCAGACGCGAATAGGTGATTTCTGCCCCAGCGACAGCCAGGGCCGTGTTGCTGCCCAGGGAGTCTCCCGCCAGGCCAATCCGGTCCACATCCAGAAGGGCAGCCCACTCGGGCGATTCGGCCACCAGCGCTTCCAGCTTGTCGATTAGAAACGAAATTTGCTGGGGGCGATCGATAAACTCCATTGGGCTCAGCAGGGTGTTTAACCAGCCCTGCAGGTACTCCTGGCGATATTGCAGATCGCTGCCCACATGGTCTGGAACAATCGCCACGTAGCCGTAGGAAGCAATGTGCTTGGCCAGGAAGGTGAAACTTTCTTTTTCATCCCCAAAGCCGTGGGAAATGATCACAATCGGCGCGGGAGCCGTCAGCCCGGTAGGAATGTAAACATCCACATCGAAGTCGTAGCCCACCGTCAGCCCCTGCCGGGTTTGGCCCAGAGCGGGGTTTCTCACTGTGACGGTTTGGGTGCGGTACTGAAACGGGCCGGGCTGGCTGAGATCCTGGAGTTCCGCGACGTTGAGGGAGGCCTGAGTGGCGGCCTCTGCGGCCGCCTGAGCCTGGATGGCTTCTACCACAGCGTTGTTGTAGCTAAAGTACACCGCCAGCTCTCGCTGCAGGGCCAGCAAGTCTGACAATTCAATTTCAATAGATGAGGTGGGAAACTCGCGCAACACATCGATCAAGGTCCAGCCTTCCGCATCAGCCTTGGCTGCCGCCCCGATGACCGCCGCCCGCAGCCCTCTTTGCCCATTAATGCCTCGATAGACCTGAAACACCTTGCCCAGGTTAAACAAGGTATCTCGCCCCAGGGGAGAATAGGTCAAATGACTGACTGTGACCACATCGAGGGGAATTTTGCGGTTCAGCCCGTTCCGCATCAGGTCCAGGGTTTTGTCGTCCAAAAACCTGGTGTAGGTTCTTAAATCGCCGTTAATTTCGCCCGTTTCGGCAAAGGTGGCGAGGGAATCTATCGATAGGGTGAGGAGAATTGGCCCCGTGACCAGCAGGCGAATTTCCTCTGCCGATTGGGCCGGTTGGGGCAGCAAGGCATCAACCGCCATGCCGGTAGCCGCTATAGACATTACTGGCAGGCCGAGTAGCAGCCCGCGACGCAGCCTTTGGAGGGGTTTTGATGGGGCAAAACCGGCTTCCCTGTCAGGTCGTTTTTGAGTGGAATTTTGAAGATTTTGCCAGAACCCATGTTTCTGCGTTGCCGCGTTCCCGCGTTTTCCCGTCGTTCGATATCGGCCAGAGTCCTCGGGGCGTAGTACCTGTTTGGCCAAGCGATTGAGGTGAGAGCTAAAGGTAAGTTTCATAGGTAGAGGATAGGGGGTGGGTGCTGGCGGCGACGGCAGGGTTTTCGAAGGACAGGTTCGCTATTAAAACATGCGATCGCTCGCAGACCACTTCACTAACCCCGCGTGTTGTCCTCTGCGGTGAACTGGCAAAAGATTTCTGAACCCACTAGTCGAGGATAGATTGCGTTATTGTGCCGTAGGCCGGAAACCGTTGCTGAGCTTAACCACCGCTATCCAGGCAGTATCCGATAGCAGGGTTCTGGGTCAAAACGATGGGCTGCGTCTGGGCGAACAAAGCCAGAGGTGGGGCACAGATCAAGAAGGTCAAAACGACAGACAGTACAGACCAAACAATAACTCGCCGTATTTTTATCGCCATTTATAGCTAGCCCCAAAAATTAAACCTGTAGAAATGTACGATCTGAAAATGGCAGGTGCTATAGCGGATTTCACTTGGACAGAGTAGATCGCGAAGAATTTACGGAGTAGCGTAGGCATGAAAACTATGAGAAATCTAAGAAACCCGTCGTGGGAGCTGATTGTCGGGATGATCTGGCCCCCCTAGCCCCCAATTTTGGGGGAATCGGACAACCTCAAAGTCCCTCAGGTTTGGGAGATTTAGGGGGCCGATGCAGTAACCTTTCGCTTCTGCAAATTCATTGCTTGATTCAGCAACACTTGAAACTAGTTGAACCAATCTTCAACATTGTTGGAGACGTGGCGCATGCTGTCATCCACGTCATCGGAGAAGTCTTCGACGCTGTCGTCGATGTCTGTAAAGGGCTCCCAAATCCTGAAATCCGTGACGTCGTTATAGGTGTCGCTGATATCATCCACTGCATCGCCGACGCCTTCGGTCACGTTTCGGACCGGATCGATCTCACCAAAATCGCCGTCGACCACATCATCCACGTCTTCGATGACATCGAGGGTGTGAAACAGGCCGGCCAGGTGGTGATGGGTGCTGTCAGGCGCGGGCGGTGCGATCGCACCCCCTACCGGCAGGGCTGGTGCGATCGCCGCCCCCGCTACACCGACACTCAAAACAAGGGTTAAAAGCTGTAAAGGCCTCATAGTTCTAACCACGAGAGGACATTCCTAAATCACAGTCGCAACGGAAACAGGCGACTTACCGAAAGTGAAACGTACTGAGGAATCGATCGAGATTGTGGACTGACCGACTGCCCGCGACCACGCCGTACAGGCGATCGGCCACCCGGTAAAACCGCACAGCGTAGGAGATGCCGTTATTCCCGGTGAGCAAATATTCTCGGCCCGGATATCCCTGCAGAGTAATGGGTCGGCCCATCCCACTCAACGCGCTGGCGTTTACTGAGTCCAGCACGGTCGTTGCTACTGTGCTGAGCAACGCATCTGCGTCGTTGGTCGAAACGCTGGCCGGTAGGTCAACATAGGCAATCTGGTACCTATCGTCCACCGCCATCAGGTTGTAAATCGTGAACTGTCGCCAGATCAACACCATGCCCTGATACTCAAGCTGCTGCGGCGTCACCACTGGCGTTGTGGGCACATCGACGCCAAAGTTACCGGCCTCACTCACAAACGGACGCCAGCGATCTGCAATCTGAAAAGAATTTACAAACTGATAGACCGCATCTAAATCAGAGGCAGTAGCCATGATCACGTACAGCCGGCGATTAACCAAATAAAACTGCAGATCAGAAAAGCGCCCCTCTGACAGGTACAAATACTCGCGGCCCGGGATGTCATCGAGATAAACGGACGCCCCCTGGTTGGCGATCGCCTGCCAGTCCAGATCTTCCAGCAGGGGCTGAGCCTTGAGGCCTTCGAGCACAGCCGATTGCCCTTGCCCCAAAAGACTCAGGGGGATATCGGTATAAGCCACGGCAAAGGTGCCTGCCTCAGTGCGGGCCGTTGCGAGCGTCCAGGCCAAGGGGCTACCCCCCACGCGAATCGTCCGCGTGACCACCTCAGGATCGCTTGGCATCGCGACGGAAAAACCACCCATTTCGGAGACATACTGGCGATCGCCAGCAGTGAATGCGATCGCCGCTGCGGAAGGCATAGACACCGGGGATGCCTGCCCCTGAGCAGCTGTTTGCAGGCCCAACCCCAGTACTAGCGCCAGGCTCAGGGATGTCAGGTTGATTGTGTTAACCATTGGCATAATCTAAAAACGGTAGCGTATGCATTGACCTGGCTAAGTGCGCCAGGTTCTATAGAGAGGGTGGGCCGGGCCTACCCTGCGGCCAGTGAAAAACCAGTTCTTCTAATTGCGCACTATGGAGACCAAAACTATGGGAAAAATAAGAAACAAGTCCTGTTAAATTCAGTTGCACAGTGCCCAAAAGGTCAACGCTGCGGCAGGCACTGTCGGCCAATGCCTGCGAGGCCATCCTCCTGACCCTGGACACCAGCATGCTATGGGATCGCTTTTGTCTAATTGAGGTGTGCTTTGTCTGGGGTGGACGCTCCTTTACCCTGGCCCAAGTGGTGCTGGAACATGGCAGTGCTACCGTGGGCTTTGAGCAGTATAAGCCCGTGCTAGAGTGCGCCCAAGCCGTCCTGCCCCCGGAGGTGCAGATGACGTTGCTAGCCGACCGAGGCTTTAACCATGGTGAGTTGATGCGCTGGTTGAATAACCAGCAGTGGAACTGGGCGATTCGGGTGAAGTCAGACCTGTTGGTCACCACCCCCGCTGGTCGAACTCAAGCGGTAGAAGGCCTCTTTCCACCGCCAGAACAGGCCTATCTGGTGGGGCCGGTATGCGTGTTAGGCGATATTGATGCCCACCTGGCGACAGCGAATGTCCTTGTCAAGCGATTAAAACACCGCTCAACCTGATTGCGCTGGCGGTATAGAGCCTTGTCAAACTTACCTCGTCGCCGTTCATTGCTTTTGCGAGGGATGGTCACCCGAATCCCCCGCCGTCGCAGATAGCGGCGAATGGGGCCGCTGCTATAGCCTTTATCTCCAGCAATCCGCTTGGGACGTAAGCGCGGTCGTCCCCCAGTAGGGCGTTTCACTGCGCCTTGCTCCATTAACTGTTCAAACACGACCGCCTCATGGCGCTCGCCGACGGTTAGCAGCAAGGTGATGGGTAAGCCGTTGCCCTCACAGCGCAGATGAATTTTGGTGCTAAAGCCCCCTTGGGAACGCCCCAATGCCTCCCGGATTTGCACCTGTTGAACAGCAGAGAGGTCCGAGTCTGGCTCTAGGTCCCCCTTTTTGCCCCAGCGGCATGCTGATGGGCTCGGATGACACTGCCATCGACAAAATGAATGTCCCAATTGAGCTTGCCTTCGGCATCGACGTTCGCCTGGAGGGTCGTGAGTACCTGTTGCCGCAGGCCGATCTTGCGCCAGTGGTAAAACCGCCCGGCAACAGTTGACCACGGCCCATAACGCTCCGGTAAGCCTCACCAGGGCGCACCCGTCCGCAAAATCCACAGGATGCCATTGATGATCAGGCGGTGGTCTTTGGCCGGACAGCCGGTGCGAGATTTTTGCGGGGGCAGCAGGGGTTTAATCTGGTTCCACTGTTTTTCGCTCAGTAATTGCTCAACTCAGTAGCCAATCCGACTGGTTTGAAGTAAGGGCGCGAGAAATGGCCTCGAAGGCAGACATACCCTGCCGCCGAGCGGTGTTCACCAGCGAGCGCACCTGGGCGAACAACTCTGCACCCCAGTCGGAGCGAAAGCCGTGGGTGACCTTGCGAAAGACCACACTCCAACGCAAGGCTTGTTCACTGGCATTATTGGTCGGTGGTACCGTCTCATCGTCTAGGAACAGCAGCAGATGCTCCCGAATCTTCAAGTAGCGTTTGAGCAATTGCTGACCCTCGGGCGACTTGGGCTTCAAGTTCAAGATTTCCCGTAGGCTGCCTCTCAATCGAGACCGGTACTGCTGAAGGGTTGATTCAGCCAATTGATGTCGTCGTCGATTCACGGCAATGGCGCGCAGTAATAGCCGCTTCATCCGGGGGGCAAACAGGTCATCGCCCGCATCAATGGCATACTGGCAATCCCTGAGTTGATGGGCCAGACAGACTTGCCACTGCTCAGCAGGATGGGCCTTTTGCGCACTGAATAAATCGGAGACCCAGACCTGGGGGCGGTGCCCGGCCATCGTCTCATCAATCACGGCTTTCCCCCGGCTGGGGCGAATCACATGCAGGCACACCTGCTCGTTCTGAAACACCCACTCCCACTGATTACGACCATTGAGGCGGGCACTCGTCTCATCGCTGCACACCAGACGGGCACGGCGCAGACGCTCGACAATTTGTGCCACTGGCGCGGCAAGTTGGGTTTGAACCCGCTGGAGCAGATTCGCAATTGCCCCTTCCGATATCGTCACCCCGTACAACTCCCCCATCAGTTGGCTGAGCCGTTGATAGCTCACCGCATGACCGTACCTCAGATACGTCACCACACTGGCGATACTTTGACCAAAGGGCGAACCAGGCTCTAACCCAACTGGCACGGGGGCTTCATAGCTCTGCTGACAGCATGGACATTGACCCCCATACCGTTCTACTCGGGTCACCTGGGGCTGAACCTGGGGCAGTTCAATCCGCTCATAGACCGCTTTGAGCTGTTGATGAGCACGTTCTACCGCGTTGCCACAGTGAGGGCAACGGTTCACTCGCGCTACCACCACTTGGTCAGGCGATGCGCTCAGGTCTCGGCCACCTCCCGCTCGACCCACACTCGCCGTTCGCTCGCTTTGGCTGGGCTTAGAACCCTCTGAGTTAGGCTTAAATCCTTTCGCGGGTGGCAAACTCGAATTGCGCGACGTTTTCTTGGTGCGTTTGCCTTTTAGCCTCTCGACGTCTGCCTGCAACGCTTGCACCATCTGCCACAGCTCTCGGATCAGAGCATCTTTCTCCTCAGAACTGAGGCCTTCTAACGGCGGCAGGTCTTTCATGCCAAAAGTCTACCACTCTCCCTCATTCGCCGGTACCCGTCAACCCAGTTGAGCAATTACTTCGCTCATTTCACCCCGACGAGGGGCTTGCTGAGGTGGAAGAATCATCACAGTTTAAGAGTTCTCTTGTACTGCTGCCATTGTGCCAAAAGGTTTTAAAACACGCCCTAGGAATCCCGTCCTTTGGCGGACCACCATCTAGCAGCTGCGTCAGATCAATTCGGGTGGTCGCCTCAGGGTCAACATTTTGCTTGCGCAAATCCCCCAGCTCGCGCCCCTGGTCATGAAAGATCCGCGTCAGCGAATAATATTGCAGCTTAAAGTTGTCCCATCCCCCCGCTTGCACTACGGCAGCCCCCACCAAAAGCACGGCGGCAGATAGTCCACCAATGGCTACTTGGCGCATTACTTTCATGGCAAAATCCTCCTGACACAGTTCCCTTGTCCAACATTCCAACCGTTGAATATTGCTAGATCTGATGGCAATCTACTGATTACCATCACCGCTCAAGCTAATGGCTCAATGAGTAGGGACTGAGAGAACCCTGAATACCGTAAGCTAGGCCCTCAAACAAGCGGTACCCTGGCCCTTGATTCGCGGCATAGGGGTGATGGATGAGGCGATCGCGGCCGAGGTGAACCAAATTTTGCGACAATTTGGGCAAACGATGACAGCCCGCCTGCGCCCTCAGTGGTAGTACGCGTAAAATGCAGGTGACTCGGGCACCCCTAACGGGTCTTGAATCCAACTCCTTTATTCAGTACGATTGAACTAGTGACATGACGGTGCAATGCTCAAGCTAAAGCGAGGCAACCTCCTAGACGAAAAAACAGAAGCCCTGGTGAACCCCGTCAACTGTGTGGGTGTGATGGGCAAAGGAGTGGCGCTGCAATTTAAGCGAGCCTTTCCAGAGAACTTTAAGCAGTATCAAAAAGCGTGCAAAAACAGCGAGGTCGAGCCAGGCTGCATGTTTACTGTCGCCACTGACTCGCTGTTGAACCCCCGGTACATCATCAACTTCCCGACCAAACGCCACTGGAAGCAACCCTCCCAGCTTGACGATATCAAGGCCGGGCTAGCTGCTTTAGTAGCAGACGTTCAACGATTGGGAATTCGGTCGATTGCCATTCCCCCCCTGGGTTGTGGCAACGGGGGATTAGACTGGGCCGACGTCAAACCGCTGATTATTGACGCCTTCAAACCGCTGCCCAATGTTGAGGTAATTGTGTTTGAACCTGCCGGGGCACCGCCAGTTGAAGCGATGGCGATCGCCACCTCAAAGCCCCCGATGACGGCCTTTAGAGCCTCCTTGATTCGGATTTTAGAACTCTACGGGCTACCGGGGTATAGCGCCAGCCGCATCGAAATTCAAAAGCTGGCGTACTTTCTCAAGGTGGCAGGAGAGCCTACGCTACAAACCTTGATCTACCAACGCTTTCGCTATGGCCCCTATGCCCATAACCTAGGCCATGCCCTGCAAGGTATGGAGGGCCACTACATTCGTGGGTACGGTGACGGCAGTGATCGCGCCCAGATTCAGGTCTTGCCTGAAGGACACGAGGCGGCCCAACGGTTCTTGGCTAAGAGTCAAAAAGCTGACCCTTATTTAGAACGAGTCAGTCAACTCATCGAAGGGTTTGAAACCCCCTACGGCATGGAAATGCTGGCGACCCTGCACTGGGTAGCCCAAGAAGACCCTCAGGCTGCTGTCGATTGTGAGATAGCCATTGCGCGGGTGCAAGAATGGAGCGATCGCAAGAAAAACCTTTTCAAGCCTCAGCACCTCGTCATGGCTTGGAACCACCTCAAAACCCAAGCTTGGATTGGGTAGAGCCTTGCCCCTCAGGCGTTACAGTGTCGTTAACAGTGTCTGGTAGCTCTCATTTGCCTGGTTTGCTTTATCAGCTTAGTCGATCGCCATTATCGATGCGCTGCTCCATCGCGGCGACGATTTCGGCGCGGGTGGTGTCGAAGGTTTGGGATAGAGAGGCCATAGCGATGGACAGCTGACCGGTAACGGCATCATCTACGAGTTTTGATTGTAGCCGTCAATAAATCTATATCGGTCAACAGAAATTTTCGCCGGGTGAGGATTAGGCTCCGTCCCGACTGGAGCAGGTCAGGGCGTTGTACTTCCGGTTAGGAAACCCCAAGGGCTTTAGCCAGAGCGATCGCCAGCCCCCATAAGCACTGGTGCCCCACGGTTTCTCCTCGCGGCGATCGCCCAAACCCCAACGCATTGAGAGACCAGGGTTTACGAGGTAAGAGCCTGGCTTTGCATATTGACAAGATTTGGGTTGAACTATGAGCTACCTCATAAAAGAGTTGAGAACGGTCTGTCAGACTAGAAACGTTAGTTTACCGGTATGGTTGGTGCTCCCGGGCGACATCGTTTTCACCCTGGAGGCGATCGGTATGGTGCTGTTTATGGTGCGGGCGGTGTGTGCCCTCTTTGAACAGCCCACCCTGCGCGAACAGCCCCAGCCCGTAACCCCCATCGTCGAACGAAGCTAATTCCAGATTCTTGGTTTCTTCAAGAATTTGGGCATCTCTCAACCGTTTTTTATTTCAAAGGACAACCGATGACGACATTATTTGACCAACTGGGTGGCGCAGCGGCGGTTGATTTAGCCGTCGATAAATTTTATGAGCGAGTGCTTCAAGATGACCGCATCAAGCACTTCTTTGCCGATGTGGACATGACCAAGCAGCGGGCTCACCAAAAGGCATTCTTGACCTATGCCTTTGGCGGCACCGACAAGTACGATGGCCGCTACATGCGTGAAGCCCATCAAGAACTGGTTAAACACCACGGGCTCAACAGCGAGCATTTCGATGCCGTCGCCGAAGACTTGATGATCACTCTAGAGGAATTGGGCATCTCAGAGGACTTGAGAGCCCAGGTGGCCGCGATCGCCGCTGCTCCGCAACACAAGCGCGATGTGTTGAATCAGTAACCCTAGATCCCAGGATTCTCCAAGAACCCTGGGATCGCTACCACGCAGGAGATTGAACCATGACCACCTTTCGCGATACAGACACCGTTGGCCACATTGTGCGAGACCATCCCGCCATCTCCCGATTATTTGAACAGGTCCAGGTAGACTACTGCTGTGGCGGACAGCGCACCCTGGCCGCAGCCTGCGCCCAGCGAGGTATTGATGTGCAGTCCTTCCTGGCCCAGCTGGAGGATTTTGCCACCACCGATCCCTCCCCAGACCTGGATCTCACAGCCCTTTCCCTGACGGAACTGGCGGATCACATCGAGCGCATCCACCACGCTTACCTGCACGAGGAACTGCCCCGGCTGGAAAAACTGGTGACCAAAGTCGCTAAGGTTCACAGTGATAAAGAGCCTCGCCTGGCAGAGATCAAAGACCTGGTCTTGGCGATGGCCGCCCACCTGACCACCCACCTGATGAAAGAGGAGCAGGTGCTGTTTCCGCTCATTCGTCAGATTGAGTTGAGCGCGACTTTGCCCGTGTCCCACTGTGGCAGTGTGGCCAACCCCATTCAGCGTATGGAGTTGGAGCACGACGAAGCCGGGCAGGCATTGGCCCAACTGCGTCAACTCACGGATGATTACACCTCGCCAGTCTGGGCTTGCAACACCTACCGCACCCTGTTCGATGCCCTATACACGTTTGGTAATTGCTCAACTGGGTTGACGGGTACCGGCGAATGAGGGAGGGTGGTAGACTTTTGGCATGAGAGACCTGCCGCCGTTAGAAGGCCTCAGTTCTGAGGAGAAAGATGCTCTAATCCGAGAGCTGTGGCAGATGGTGCAAGCGTTGCAGGCAGACGTCGAGCGGCTAAAAGGCAAACGCACCAAGAAAACGTCGCGCAATTCGAGTTTGCCACCGGCGAAAGGATTTAAGCCCAATTCAGAGGGTTCTAAGCCAAGCCAAAGCGAGCGAACGGCGAGTGTGGGTCGTGCGGGAGGTGGCCGAGACCTGAGCGCATCGCCCGACCCAGTGGTGGTAGCGCGAGTGAACCGTTGCCCTCACTGCGGCAGCGCGGTAGAACGTGCTCATCAACAGCTCAAAGCGGTCTATGAGCGGATTGAACTGCCCCCGGTTCAGCCTCAGGTGACCCGAGTAGAACGGTATGGGGGAGACTGTCCGTGCTGTCAGCAGAGCTATGAGGCTCCCGTAC
Source organism: Nodosilinea sp. E11 (assembly GCF_032813545.1). NCBI lineage: Bacteria > Bacillati > Cyanobacteriota > Cyanophyceae > Nodosilineales > Nodosilineaceae > Nodosilinea > Nodosilinea sp. E11. Next base: position 177,265 of record NZ_CP136514.1, on the reverse strand, counting down.
CGGTAGGGTTAGAGCCCGGTTCGCCGTTTGGACAGAGTATTGCCAGCGTGGTGACGTATCTGAGATACGGTCATGCCGTGAGCTATCAGCGGCTGAGCCAACTGATGGGAGACCTGTACGGGGTGGCCATATCAGAAGGGGCAATTGCTAACCTCCTAAAACGGGTTCAAACCCAACTTGCCGCACCAGTGGCGCAAATTGTCGCACGTCTGCGCCGTGCCCGTCTGGTATGCAGCGATGAAACCAGTGCCCGCATCAACGGTCGCAACCAGTGGGAGTGGGTGTTCCAGAATGAGCAGGTGTGCCTGCATGTGATTCGCCCTAGTCGGGGGAAGGCCGTCATTGACGAGACGATGGCCGGGCACCGCCCCCAGGTCTGGGTCTCCGATTTATTCAGTGCGCAAAAGGCCCACCCCGCCAAGCAGTGGCAAGTCTGTCTGGCCCATCAACTCAGGGATTGCCAGTATGCCATTGATGCGGGCGATGACCTGTTTGCCCCTCGGATGAAGCGGTTGTTACTGCGTGCTATTGCCGTGAATCGACGACGACATCAGTTGGCTGAATCCACGCTTCGGCAGTACCGGTCTCGATTGAGAGGCAGCCTACGGGGGATTTTGAACTTGAAGCCCAGGTCGCCCGAGGGTCAGCAATTGCTCAAACGCTACTTGAAGATTCGGGAGCATCTGCTGCTGTTCCTCGACGATGAGACGGTGCCGCCGACCAATAATTCCAGTGAACAGGCGCTGCGATGGAGTGTGGTCTTTCGCAAGGTCACCCATGGCTTTCGCTCCGACTGGGGCGCAGAGTTGTTCGCCCAGGTGCGCTCACTGGTGAATACGGCTCGCCGTCAGGGTATCTCTGCCTTCGACGCTATTTCTCGTGCCCTTACCTCACAGCAGTCTGATTGGCTACTGAGTTGAGCAATTACAAACCATCGGCGGAGGAATAACCCTCAGCCCCATTTTCGGGGACGCCCTCGGGGTCTGACAAGTAGGTCATTAGCTAAGAATTAGCTGGTTAACCGCCGCTGAACCAGCGTAAAAATAGATCAGGCGATCGCCACAGGCCATACCCCAGCAGCCCAAACACCGCTGTAATCATCCCCATAACCCCATAGCCCAGCACCATCATCACCCCATCGGCTTCGAGAGTGGCCACCACAAAAATGAGAATGCCGATGGTTGGCAGGGGGTTGGTCATCGGCACCGGGCTCATCAGCAACAGCGTCAGCCAACTGATGCAGGCACCGTTGACATGCCATATAGAGGGGCTGTTAGCCAACCGGGTGAAGCGAGGCCGTACAAACCGCTCGCTGAAGCGTGTTACCCGCCGCAGGTTGCCTAGCACCTGCCGCGCCAGCACGGGCGGAAACTGAAACTGCGCTATCCGCTGGGGCAGCCAGGGCACTTTTCGCCCCACCGCCATCTGCAACGACAACAGCAGACAGGCCGACCCCAAAATGGTGGTAAACCCCGGCGGCATGGGGAAGAGAAACGGTAGCACCAACAGGCCAATCACTAGGCAAAAGCCCCGTTCAGCGGTTTCGCTCAACACATGGGCCAGGGTCAGCGGCTGATGGGCCAGGCGCTCTAGGAGGGCCTTGATTTCCTCAGAAAACCGGGGCGAGTTAGCAGCCATTCATCGGGTACCTTCAGCAGTGGTTAGGGAAGAGGGTTTAGGCATTCTGCGCCGCAGCACCAGCTGAATCACCAGTTTTTCGGCCTCCAGCCAGGCAAACATCAGAGCGCTGAAGCCAAAACAAATCGCTAGTTCGATCGCCGAGAGAGAATGCAGGCCAAAAAACTGGGCCAGAGGGGGAACGTATAGCAACACTACTTGCAGGCCAGTGGTGAGCAAAACCGCACCCCATACGTAAGGATTTGACAAAGGATTGAGCTGGGCTGTTAAGCGGGTATCTGAGCGAGCTGCTAGAGCGTGGCCCATCTGAGCCAGGCAGAGGGTGGTAAACACCATCGTCTTCCAGGTGTCGGGGTGGCCGGGGTAGCCAGGGGCGGTGGTGTAGCGGTAGGCCCAACTCATCAGGCCAATAGTTAGCACCGCCAGCAAGATGCCCACCCGCACCATGTAGCTGCCAAGTCCGCGAGCAAAAATGCTCTCGCGGGGATTGTGGGGCGGGCGCTGCATCACGTTCGGTTCGGCAGGCTCCATCGCCAGGGCCAGAGCGGGCACGCCGTCTGTGACCAGGTTCATCCACAGAATTTGTAGCGGCGAGAGGGGCACCCCGCCCAGGCCCATGATCGGGGCGGCGGCGATGGTCAGCACTTCGCCAATGTTGCTGCCCAAAATGTACTTAATAAAGCGGCGAATGTTGTCGTAGACCACGCGCCCCTCTTCGGTGGCGGCGACGATGGTGGCAAAGTTGTCGTCAAGCAGTACCATGTCGCTGGCCTCTTTGCTGACGTCGGTACCAGTGATGCCCATAGCGATGCCGATGTCGGCCTGCTTTAGGGCGGGGGCATCGTTGACGCCGTCGCCGGTCATGGCCACAAATTCGCCCTGCTTTTGCAGCGCCTGCACGATCCGCAGCTTGTGCTCGGGGGCGACACGGGCGTAAACGCTGACGTGGGGTACGGTGCGCTCTAGCTCTTCTGCCGAGAGATGGCTCAGCTCACGCCCGGTCAGGATGGTGTCGCCGGGTTGGGCAATGCCGAGGGTTTCGGCGATCGCCTTAGCGGTCAGCGGGTGGTCGCCGGTAATCATCACCGGGCGAATGCCGGCCCGCCGACAGGCAATCACGGCGTCGCGCACTTCGGGACGCGGGGCATCCAGCATGCCCACCAGGCCCAGCCAGACCAGGTTCTGCTCCTCGGGCTCTAGGTTGCCGTTGGGATTGGCGACTTGTTCCGGCTTCAGGGGCGTAGGCTTCATGGCAAAACCCAGCACCCGCAGCCCGCTCGCCGCCATGGCGTCGTTTTGAGCCAGAATAGACCGTCGCTGAGCCTCGGTGAGCGGCTCGGGCTGACTGTCGCCCTGGCTGGTGCTACAGCGTTCTAGCACCAGTTCGGCGGAGCCTTTGGTGAACATGACCTGGGGTGCCAGTGGCCAGGCGGCACGGGCCTGCACCACGACGCTCATGCGCTTGCGCTCTGAGGTGAAGGGCACTTCGCCAATGCGATCACTTTGCTGCTCCAGCGTGGCTTGATCAAACCCGCCTTTGCCCGCCACGGCTAGCAGGGCTCCCTCGGTAGGGTCGCCCAACAGCGTCCAAATGCTTCCCGACTGGTTCAGGGTGGCGTCGTTGCAGAGGGCGCAGGCCATCAGCAGGGCTTGGAGAGCAGGGTCGGATTGGGGGGTTATGGCCGCCCCATTCTCTAACAGGTTCCCCACAGGGGCGTAGCCTTCGCCCGTGACTTCATACTGGTGAGCCACGGTCTTCACCTGCTGCACCACCATTTTGTTTTGGGTCAGGGTGCCGGTTTTGTCGGAGCAGATGGTGGTGACCGAGCCCAGGGTTTCTACCGCTGGCAGTTTGCGAATCAAGGCGTGACGGCGCACCATGCGCTGGGTGCCCAGGGCCAGCGTAACGGTGATGACGGCGGGCAGCCCTTCTGGCACTACGGCCACCGCCATGCTGAGGGAGACTTCTAGCAGCTCGTCGAACAGGCTAAGGTCGCCAGTGCGCAGCAGCCCTGCCGCTACCACCAAAGCCACCAGCACCAGGGAGCCGGTCACCAGCACATTGCCCAGCTGAGCCATACGTTGCTGGAGGGGCGTGGGTTCAGACTCCACCGACTGAATCAGGGTGGCGATGCGGCCCAGCTCGGTGGTCATGCCCGTCTGGGTGACCAGCACAGTACCGCGTCCTTGCAGCACTTCGGTGCCCTGGTAGACCAGGTTGAGGCGATCGCCCAGGGCAGACTCAGATTCCAAAAGCAGCTCAGGTTGCTTGATCACCGCCTCGGCTTCGCCCGTCAGGGCCGCTTCGCGCACCTGCAAATTGGCAGCACTGAGTAAACGGCCATCGGCGGGCACCTGCACCCCTGCCTCTAGCAGCACAACATCGCCGGGCACCAGGGCTTTGGCGTCGATCTCCTGATCCTGGCCCTGGCGCAGGGTACGCACTCGGGATGAGGTCATATTTTTGAGGGCGGCCAGGGCTTTTTCGGCCTTGCTCTCCTGCAAATAACCCAGCAGACCGTTGAGCAGCACGATGGCAAAAATCGCGATCGCATCCTTAGGAAAGCCCCCCTGGCGCAGATCGAGCACCAGCGACACCAGGGCCACCGCGATCAGCATCAGCAGCATGATGTTTTTGAACTGATCCCACAAAATTTCCCAGGGGCTGCGGGTGGCCCTCTCCTGAAGCTCGTTGGGGCCATAGACCTGCTGCCGACGCTCGGCTTCGCTGGGGCTGAGCCCCTGGGGGCTGGTTTCTAACAGCGCGATCGCCCGCTCGGGGCTGAGGGTATGCCAAAGGTTTGCAGACGCAGGGGCGGAAACGCTTTGGCCGGGGAGAGTACTGTGGGCCACGGGGGGAATTTTCCTCAAAAGAATGGGGTGCTACTATCCGAGAGTGCCTAGCTCTCACTTATAGCACTAAAAAATAGTGCTCATGCCAAAATGATTAATCCGTTTGTGCCCCAGGCCCTAGTTTGCCGAGAAAACGAACTGGAGCAAGTCTGCGCTCTGCTGCGTCAAGACAGTGATTTTGTGGTGATTGGGGTGCCGGGCATTGGCCGCCGCACCCTAATTCGCAATGCTGCCCGTCAGGAAAAATCACGCTGTCTCGAAATCGATTTGCTGCGCTGCCGCAATGCGAGTCAGTTTCTGCGATTTTTGGCCGATGGCATCATGGGGGCATTCTCAGAACCAGGCGAAATTGCTCAAATTCAGCAGTGGAGTCTGAATCAGCCCCTGAGTGTTGATTGCACCCTGGGGGCCGAGGCGCGGCTGGTGTGGCCTAAGCCCCCAGGCAAAGAGTGGCCCCTGTTTCAGTGCCTGCTGGCGCTGCCCCAATACCTGGCAGAATGGCTCGACTGCCAGGTGGTGATTATGTTTCACAACTTTCCCCACATGCGTTCGTGGGATCGTCAGGGCAAGTGGGAGAGTCATCTACGTCAGGAGGTTGAGTACCAGAGCCGGGTCAGCTACGCCCTGATTGCCACGGTAGCCGAACCCTGGATGATCGCCAGCCAGCTGCCGGTAATTGCCCTCACCCCCCTGAGCGATCGCGACCTGCAACCCTGGGTAATCAGCACCTTAGCCACGGCGGGCCTCAAGTTCGACCCTGAAAGCCAAGCCCTGGAGCTATTTCTCAGCTACGTGCAGGGTCACATGAAAGATGCCATTACCCTGGCCCAGCGCCTGTGGCTCACCTGCACTGCGATCGCCTCGCCAACGCCTGAGCTCATTCAAGCGCACCAGGTGCACAGCACCATGCTGGCCCTGGTGCAAGATATGGCGGTCACCTTTGAAGCGCTGCTGCTGTTGCTGCCCCCCACCCAGGCCCGCGTGCTCGAAAGCCTGGCCCTCGACCCCACCGGTAGCCCCCAGTCCAGCGCCTACATCAAAAAACACCAGCTTTCACGGGGCGGGGGCTTGCAGGGGGCGCTCACCAGTCTGGAGCAAAAGGGTTTGATCTATGGCCCTCAGTTTGGCTACCGAATTGCCCTACCGATGCTCCATTTTTGGCTGAGGCAGCGCCTCCGCTGAGGATCGATCGTCATCATCAACTCTGCCAAGTAGTCCCAAGTCAAAAGTTGTGCTGGGCCAATAGAATCGCGAAGCCATTGCTCTGATGGGGCTTGACTGCAGCAGAGACTTCCCAAAGAGCCATACCTGGAGGTGTAGCCTGTCTTGTTGGTGCAGACCATTGGGTCGATGGAAAGCCCAATCCAGGAAGAATGGCGGGAACTTCGAGATGAAAACGTTCTCATACAACCTTCACCTAGGCCTTAGAGACGGCCAATAGTCTAAAAATACTTAATCTTGACTTAACCAGAAACCTGCTGGCCTAAGGTTTTGGGGAGCCAGGGCAAAAGTCCCTGCCATGCTCTGAGCACAGTCAGTTTGTAATTTGGAGAGCCTTCTCCTTAACCTTACTTGTCCACTGAATGTCGAATTGCGGATAGTCCCCAAGCCATTTTGTCTACTGAGCCGTAAAGGAGCATCCCTTGTTTTCAATCAACTCGACTAGACTTTCCCTTGCCGGGTTGCTTCTTCGTACCGGGGAAAATCCTGACTCCTCACTGTTGTCAGATATTAAGGGGAAATCCGACGCTCCTTCGAGTGGCAATCAGGGGCGGCGGCGGTGGCGCATCGTGCTCTATTCCCACGACACGATGGGGCTAGGTCACAAGCGACGAAATTTACTGATTGCTCAAACCTTAGGCAGCTCAACCATTGACTCCGACATTTTGATGATCAGTGGCATGCGCGACGCCAGCGATGTACCCACGCCCGATGGGGTGGACTGCCTGACTCTGCCCGCGCTCCAGAAACGTGAGGATGGGCAGTATCAGTCCCGACGGCTGGGGTTGGAACTGAAGGAGATGATCGGGCTGCGATCGCAACTCATCCGCACCGCCGTCAAAAGCTTTCAGCCCGATGTGCTGATTGTGGACAATGTGCCTCGCGGCGCTATGCGAGAACTGGATCCCACCTTAGACTATGTGCGATCGCAGCCCCACATCCGCTGTGTTTTAGGATTGCGGGATGTGCTAGATACCCCTGACACCGTGCGACGAGACTGGCGACGGGCTGACAGTCTCGCTGCTCTGCGCCACTACTACGACGCCATCTGGATTTACGGCGACCCTAGCCTGTACGACCTGCGGCAAGAATACGACCTACCAGCAGATATCGTCGCCAAGATGCGGCCCCTGGGGTACCTCGATCAGCGCCCTCGCCTGAGCTATATGCGTCCCAACCTACGGGCTAGTCTAGAAGCGCTCAACCTGCCCCAAGACAATCTGGTGCTGTGCTTGGTGGGGGGCGGTCAGGATGGCACTGCCCTCGCCCAGGCGTTTGCCCAGACTACCTTTCCCGCAGGCATGACCGGTGTGCTGGTAACTGGGCCGTTTATGCCGCCCGCCGTTCAGCAAACTCTCTTCGAGAGAGCATCCCACAATCCCCAACTACGCATTGTAGATTACCTCGAAGAGCCAACCCTGCTGCTAGAACAGGCCAGTCGGGTCGTTGCCATGGGCGGCTACAATACCACCTGCGAAATTCTGTCTTTCCAAAAACCTGCCCTATTGGTGCCTCGTATCACCCCTCGTCAGGAACAGTGGATTCGGGCCGAGCGACTGCAACAGATGGGCCTGATAGATGTGCTACATCCCGATCACCTCAGCCCTACCGCGTTAACTGAATGGCTTCACCAGCCCGTTGCGCCTAACCAGGTGCGCCCCTCGGTAAACCTGAATGGTTTGGACAATCTGCTGGTAGAGATGCGACACCTGCTGAGCGCCCAACCGATATCCACCCCAAGGGCATCTTGAATTGAAACCATGACTACTCCCAAAATCGCCTACATCGTCAAACGCTACCCGCGTTACTCCGAGACCTTCATCGTCAATGAAATTCTGGCCCATGAGGCGGCAGGCTTAGACCTACACATTTTCGCCCTGCGCCCCCCGGCAGACACCCATTTTCAGGACAAAATTGCCCGAGTGCGAGCGCCGGTAAGTTACCTAAAAAAGCCTGTCCAGGGGCGCATGAATGCTTCGATCGCCACTCTGGCCCCCAATGCGGCCACCTACTTTTGGGCCGAACTGCAACAAGCGGCTAACGTGATGCCGGATTTATGGCCAAAGCTGGGCTATGCCGCAGGCGAGCGATCCAGTGTGGTGTATCAGGCGGCCTGGTTAGCTCAGGAAATTCGGCAGCGGGGCATCACCCATCTGCACGCCCATTTTGGCAGCGTCGCCACCAGCGTCGCCCGGTTGGCCGCCCACTTTGCCGATGTGCCCTACAGCTTTACAGCCCACGCCAAGGACATTTTTCACAATGACGTGGATCCGGAGGATTTGCGGCGAAAGCTGCGGGATGCGGCAACGGTGGTGACGGTCAGCGATTATAACGTGGCTTATTTGCGGCAGCAGTTTGGGCCAGATGCCAGGAACGTCCGTCGCATCTACAACGGTATGGACTTAAGTGAGCTGCACTACCAGCCCCCGGTGCAGCGGGCACCGCGCATCCTATCCGTATGTCGGCTGGTGGAGAAGAAAGGGCTGACCTACCTAATTGAGGCCTGCGGACTGCTGAAACAGCGGGGCTGTGAGTTTACCTGCCAGATTGTAGGCAGTGGGCCGATGGCGGAAGATCTGCGATCGCGTATTACTGCCCTTCACCTCAATGATTGGGTAGACATCGTCGGCCCCCGTCCCCAGGGAGACGTGTTTGCCTTGATGCAGCAAGCCGCCGTGTTTGCCGCCCCCTACGTGATTGGAACTGATGGCAATCGGGATGGTTTGCCCACGGCCCTGCTTGAAGCCATGGCCCTGGGCACTCCCTGCGTGGCCACCGAGGTCACCGGCATTCCCGAAATTATCCGAAACGGAGAAACGGGGCTGCTGGTAGCTCAGCGAAACGTGGAGGGGTTAGCAAACGCTTTGCAAACGCTGCTGACTCAGCCAGACCTGAAAACCGCGATCGCTACCCAGGCCCGACACCTGATCGAAACTCAATTCGACATTGCCCACAATGCAGCCGTGCTGAGAGATTGCTTTCAACCTTCCACCGCTGCCGCACCCGCACTACAGGAGGTCTAGAGTGATGCACATTGCCTACATCTGCGCTGATCCGGGGATTCCTGTGTTTGGCCAGAAGGGCTGTTCTATTCATGTTCAAGAGGTGATTCGTGCCTTCCAACAGCAAGGGGCAACGGTGGAGCTGTTTGCTGTGCGATGGGGTGATCAAACTCCGGCAGATCTGGCGGGCGTAAAGGTGCATCGCCTACCCCCCATCCCCAAAGGAGAGGCGGGGTTAAGGGAGCAGGTTGCCCTCACGATCAATCCCGATTTGCAGGTTGAGCTAGAACTCAGTGGCCCCTTTGATCTGATTTATGAACGCTACTCTCTCTGGAGCTACAGCGCCATGGAGTTTGCCCAAACTGCGGGAATTCCCGGCATTTTGGAAGTCAATGCGCCTCTGATTGAAGAGCAGGCCGAGCACCGTGGCCTAGTGCATCGGGAGCAGGCGGAACGCGTAGCTGAGTGCGTGTTTCGTGCTGCCCAGGGGATCGTGGCCGTATCTAAGGAAGTCAAAGGTTATCTGAGCCGTTGGGGCATGGCCGATAAAGTGCAGGTTATTCCCAACGGGGTGAATCACCAACGCTTTACCACCGATCTAGAACCTGCCATTCCCAAGGGTTCAGATGCCTTCACCATTGGCTTTATCGGTTCTCTGAAGCCCTGGCACGGGCTCTCCCATCTGGTGAACGCCTTCGCCAAACTGCATCAACGGGTTCCTCAGGCTCGGCTACTGATAGTGGGAGATGGCCCCCAGCGAGATACCCTGCAAACCGATTTGGAGCAAAGAGGCTTGCTCCCCTTTGCCCACTTGACTGGAGCAGTATCCCCTGAGCAGATTCCTGCTTTCCTAGCGTCGATGGATGTAGGCGTCGCGCCCTATCCAACCCATTTAGATTTCTACTTTTCCCCTTTAAAGGTAGTGGAATACATGGCGGCGGGGTTGCCGGTGGTGGTCAGCGATATTGGGCAGTTGTCCCATCTGGTCACCCACCGTCATACCGGGTGGCTGTGTCCTTCGGGGGATGAGGGTGCGTTGGCAGCTGCTCTAGAGGAGCTGTGGCAGTCTCCGGAACTGCGGCAACAACTCGGACAGGCGGGGCAGCAACACATCCTTGCCCATCACACCTGGGAGAAGGTGGCACAGCAAATTTTGGCCATGGCTTTTGGACAGGGGTCTCCTGAGCACCAAAATCAAATCCCAGAGCCAGAGCAAGCCCCTCTTGGGAGGGGCAGGGGTGGGTGCGCCCAGTCTCTGCAACCCACCCCGCCCTCGGGGCACCCCTCCACCAAGGGAATGGTTTACCAAGAGAACGTGAAACGATGAACCGAACGGCTCCGATTCAACAAGCGATTCCTGGGCTGTGGCGCGTTGTGCGTCATTTCTGGCCTGATATTCGTCCCCAGTGGCCGCTGCTGCTGGTCTCTGGCATAGCGCTGCTGGCTGAAGTGGGGCTGCGAGTCCTGGAGCCCTGGCCCCTGAAGGTCATCTTTGACTACGTGCTGATGTCGCCCCAGGGTGGTCGAGTGCCCTGGCCCCCGCTAGAAGCCCTGGATCCGGTGCTTCTGTTGACGGTAGCAGTCGCGAGCATGGTCGCGATTACTGGACTGCGGGCGATCGCAGCCTACTGGAGTACCGTCAGCCTAGCGATCGTGGGCAGTCGGGTGATGATGCGGGTACGCGATCGCATTTACCGCCATCTGCAGCGGCTTTCCCTGGGCTATCACCACCAGGCTCGCAGCGGCGATTTAATTATCCGAGTCAGCAGCGATGCCAGCCGATTACAGGAAATTTTGCTGACAGCCGCTCTACCCCTGGTGTCCAGCCTTCTGACCCTGACCGGCATGGTTATCGTCATGGTCTGGCTCGATTGGCAGCTGACCCTGCTCTCCCTGGTGACCTTTCCTCTGTTCTGGCTGACAGCCACCCGGTTGAGCCAACGGATTCGCCACGCCTCCTACCAGCAGCGACAGCAGGAGGGAGCCGTAGCGGCGACAGCGGCAGAATCGTTGGCGGCGATCAAGCTGGTGCAGGCGCTGTCTTTAGAAAATGCCTTTGCCGATATCTTTGCCCAGCAAAACCGCCGCAGCCTGGAAGACACTGTCGAAACCAAACGTCTCGCTGCCAACCTGGAGCGCACTGTGGATGTGCTGATTGCCCTGGGAACCGCCCTGGTGCTCTGGTACGGTGCCCACCTGGTGATTCAAGATGCCCTTACCCCAGGAGATGTGCTGGTGTTTATGACCTATCTGAAGAACGCCTTTAAGCCAGTGCAAAACTTTGCTAAATACACCGGCCGCCTGGCCAAAGCCGCCGCTTCCGGGGAGCGTATTTTGAATGTACTGGAGCAAACCCCAGAGGTGGATGACCTGCCCCATGCCCAACCCGCTCCCATCTTCCAGGGAGCGGTGCGGTTGGAAACTCTTCATTTCGGCTACGAACCAAGCCATGAGGTGTTGAAGGGCATCACCCTCTCGGTACGCCCCGGACAGCAGGTGGCGGTGGTGGGGCCTTCCGGCAGCGGTAAATCTACCCTGATGAGCCTACTACTGCGGCTCTACGATCCGACAAAAGGACGGGTGCTGATCGACGGGCGCGATATCCGCGACTACACCCTAGATAGCCTGCGCCCCCAAATCAGCGTCGTACTGCAAGAGAGCCTGCTATTTGCCGCCACCATTCGGGAGAACATCACCTACGGCATTGCCAGGGTCAGCGATGCCGACATTGAAGCGGCTGCCCGGTCAGCCAATGCCCACGAGTTCATTACCGCTTTGCCCCAGGGTTACGACACGGTAGTGGGGGAACGGGGGGCAACTCTGTCCGGTGGGCAGCGGCAGCGGCTTGCGATCGCACGGGCCGCCATCCGTCACACCCCCATCCTGATTCTCGACGAACCCACCACCGGCCTTGACAAAGCCAACGAGCAGGCCGTGGTAGATGCCCTGCGAAAACTGGCTCAAAATCGCACCACTTTTCTCATCACCCACGACCTCAACTTGGCGACTCAGGCCGATCAGATCCTCTACCTCGAACAGGGGCAGGTGCTGGAACAGGGCACCCACCAGGACTTGATGCGACGAAATGGGGCCTACGCGGCTTTGTTCAAAATGCAATCTGCAATTCGAGAGGACGCTGTGGGGACGTTTGGCCCAATGCCCCCACAAAACACCCACTTTGAATAGGGGTTTTTCCATGCCAGATTCGTCGCTAGATCCGAAGATTCCTTTTTTGCAGGACGCCCTCGACTCACACCAGGCTCAGGGGCAACTGCAATCCACCCTTCCTAACCTGCGTGCAGTCACGGCCTCCACCCTGGTTCGCCACAAGCCTGGACGACGCGCTTTGATCGAGTACCAGATCGACACACTAGATGGCCCCCTCACCCTCCTGGGCAAAATTCGCGCCAAAGGCACCGACTGGAAGAGCTACGAAGTCCAGCAAGCCCTATGGAATCAAGGCTTTGCCGCCGATAGCCCTGACGGTTTCTCCGTTCCCGAACCCCTGGGCGTCGTCCTTGACTGGCAGATGTGGCTACAGCGAAAAGTCCCCGGCATTCCCGCTACAGATATACTGCCCACGCCTGCTGGCATCCCCCTCGCCCGTAGCATGGCTACCTTGGCCCGCAAACTTCATCACACCGCCATCCCTACCACCCAAGCCCACACCCTAGCCGACGAACTCCGCATCCTTCACGATCGCCTTCCCCTGGTAGCTGACCAGCATCCCCAATGGCGATCGCGCATTGAAATCATCCTTCAGCACTGCGACACCTTCGCCACCACACTCTATCCAACCAGCCAGCCGCCCACCCTCATCCACCGCGACTTCTACCCCGATCAAATTCTCGTAGACCACCACCGTCTCTGGCTCGTAGACCTCGATCTCTGCTGCCAGGGAGATCCGGCCCTCGATATCGGCAACTTCATGGCTCACATCACCGAGCAGAGCCTGCGGCAGATGGGCGATTCAGCGGCCATGGATGCTCAAGTAGCCACATTGAGAGATACATTTATTCAAGCCTGGATTTCCTCCAGTGCGGCTGACCCTACTGCTGACCCAAACCAACTTCCTATGGCCATTGAGCTTTACAACGTACTGAGCTTAGTTCGTCACATTCATATCAGTACCCGCATCCCTTCTCGTCGCCATTTAACTGAAGAAATTTTGATTCTCTGCGAAATCCGGCTGCAAAAACTTGTGTTGGCCTAAACTCACCTTAAGTTTTGGCTGCAAACTCTTCAAAGGGACAATCGATGGGGCCAAGGGATGGGATCGTTAGACTAAATTCTACAGACTTCAAAGCAAGTCGACGGTGGCAAATTTTTGGAGCAGCCCGTACCCGCATTCTCATTTGGTACCTGGTGCTGATGTCTCTTTCTAGCTTCACCTCAGTACTAGTGGTTCGACAGATTTTGATTGCTAGACTGGAGGAACGGGTTCAGCAGTCTCTACAGCAAGAAATTGAAGAATTTCGCCAGCTTAGAGGTGGGAACAATCCGGGCACTGGACAACCTTTTAATGACGACATTGAAGCGATATTTGATGTCTTTTTATCTCGGAATATTCCTGAAGATGGCGAGTATTTAATCACCATTGCCAACGAAGAGTTTTACCGGGCCAGTTCTCTAGCATTACCAGCTGCCGTCAAACCCAATGCGCCCCTAGTACAACGGTGGGCAGGGTTGACCATGCCCAGCAAAGGGATCGAAATGACGCCCTCGGGCCTGGTGCTATACCAGGCAGAACCAGTACGGCTATATTCTGAATCTGAACTGAACTCGACAACCGGACAAATCGGCGGCGTTTTTGTCGTGGCCTACCTGACATCAAGAGCACGGAATGAAGTAGATGAGGCAGTGCAGATTGTCACTCAGGTATCGCTGATGGTGCTGGCGATCGCATCTCTGCTGGCGTGGCTTGCTGCTGGTAAAGTACTGGCCCCCCTGCGACTCCTCAGTCAAACCGCTAGATCTATCAGCGAATCAAACCTGACGGAGCGTATTCCAGTTCGCGGCAGCGGCGACATTGCCGAACTGGCCGTCACTTTCAACGACATGATGGATCGCATTGAAGCTATCTTCAACAGCCAGCGGCAGCTCCTCAACGATGTTGGCCACGAATTGCGCACCCCCATCACCATCATTCGAGGCCATCTAGAACTGATGGGCTCTACCCCTGAAGAGCAGCAAGAAACCCTCGATATTGTGCTAGATGAGCTGGATCGCATCAGCCGATTTATCAATGAGCTAATGCTGTTGGCTAAAGCCGAACGTCCTGATTTCTTAACTCCTGAGTTAATTGACCTGACCCTCTTCACAGAAGAACTCTTCACCAAAATCACGGCACTGGCGGATCGTCGCTGGCGGCTTGACTTCCTGGGAACTGGCCAGTTCATTGCCGACCGCCAGCGCCTGACGGAGGCAATCGTCAATCTGGCACAGAACGCCACCCACCACACCGAACCGGGGGATACGATTGCCCTCGGATCAGCGTTGCGCCAGGGACAGGTTTATCTCTGGGTGAAAGACACCGGTGAAGGCATTGACCCCGCCGACCAACAGCGGATCTTTGAACGCTTTGTTCGTGGCAACAGCCGCAAACCTCATCCAGAGGGCACTGGCCTAGGCTTATCCATTGTGCAGGCCATTGCCCAAGCCCATGGCGGTAAGGTTGATCTAAACAGCCAACCCGGCCAGGGGTCTACCTTTACCCTGGCTCTACCTGACAAGCTAGCCCGAGAGTTGCCATTGTGAGCCGAATCTTAATTGTGGAGGACGAGCCCCGGATCGTCTCATTTTTAGCCAAAGGGCTACAGGCCAACGGATTTACTACCACCCATGCGGTCAACGCAGCTCAGGCTACTGACTTTGCCCTCAGTGGCGACTTTGACCTGATGATTCTCGACCTGGGCTTACCTGATAAAGACGGCATGGTGCTGTTGAATGAGCTACGGGGACAGGGTTTTAGCCAGCCCATCATCGTGCTTACGGCAAGGGATGACATCCACGACAAAGTGAATGGGTTCGAAGCCGGAGCCGACGATTACGTCACCAAGCCCTTTCGGTTTGAAGAATTGCTGGCCAGGGTCAAAGCCCGGCTGCGCAATATTCAACCGGCAGGAACCTCAAACGACAACATTCTAACCATCGGCCCCATTGTGCTAGATCGGCTCACCCGGCAAGTGCAGGTTTCAGGCAAACTAGTCGATCTGTCAGCCCGAGAATTTATCCTGACCGAAACCTTCATGCGCCATGCCGGGCAGGTGCTTAGTCGAGAGCAATTGCTCGACCTAGTGTGGGGCTATGACTATGATCCGGGTTCTAACATTGTGGATGTCTATGTGGGCTATTTGCGCAAGAAGCTCTACAGCGATTGCATTGAGACCATACGGGGCATGGGATATCGGATGCTGACCTCTTCGATTAAAGACTAGCCCAGTTACATCTCTTGCTAAATCTGCTGCTCTAATGTGATTCTATGTATGATTATCCGCGCATCAGGGCAGCAGCACAATCTCTCGGCAGATCTTTCGTGCAACGTACCAAAATTTGTCCAACACTGCGCTGGACAATTACCACGCAGCTACGTCAGGGCCTCCTATGGGCATAGGTGTAAGGTAAGCCAGAAAGGGTAGTTGCGCGTGCAGGCAACTACTCAACCCACAAGCCTTCAGCAGGTTAAGCTCCTTGCGCACTCGGCTTAATCGATGTCACCTCAGCTACCTCCCAGCAGTGTCATTCTGTCCGTTCAAAGTTAAAACGCGTGAATTTGACGCCGTTTGATGCAGCAGCACCCTAGGCTTACTGACGATTGCCCTCAACCGGACGTAGCTGCGGTAGGCGGACGGTAAACGTTGTGCCCTCTGCCGCCGTCGAAGCGACCTCTACCGTTCCTCCGTGGGCAACGACAATTTCGTGCACAATGTACAACCCCAGCCCGATGCTACCCGGAACGCGCTGCGCTGTCGATTCTGGCATGATGTGGCGCATGAGCGGATCGAAGATTGTGTCCAGCATCTCTGGCGGGATTGGCGACCCTTGGTTATGTACGCTCAAGACCACGGTAGATCCTTCTGAGGTGACCGATAGTTCTACCGGTTCCTCAGCTGACCTGTGCTGCATCGCGTTACCCATCAGGTTGGAGACGACCTGGCGGAGCCGGGCCGCATCCCAGTCGCCTATGAGGTCGTCAGCCGAGTGAAAGCGCAGCGTACGCTGAGGGTAGGCAAGGCAGAATCCTTCAAAGACGTTGCGACAAAGTTTTTCCAGATCGACCGCATCGCGCGTTAGCGGCATTGCGCTGCCTATCCCCGTCGAGGCGAAGTCAATCAGGTCGTCCATCAACCGTGTGACCACCTCCGTGTTCTTCTCGATTATCGACAGCGTTTTGGCAGAGCCTGAGTCTTGATTTGCAGTGCGCAAGACAAGTTGTGTAGCCATGCTGATGCAGTTCAGCGGGTTGCGTAGGTCATGACTGAGGATTGCCAGAAACATGCGCCGTGACTGATCGACGCGATCGGTGTAACTGCCAACGGCTGCGGTGAGCGATTGATCGATCGACTCGTTGAATCGGGTGATGTCGTCGAGGTCGTTGATGTCGATCTGCGGGCAGCTCAAACGCCACAGGCGGAGCACGCTGGCGCGTAGGGCGCGGTATTCAGAGACGACCTCCATAATGTCAAAACCCGAGCCCACACGGGCCGCGCCGTGCAGTACCGAGGCATGGTCGAGCGGGTCGCTCTCCTCGCTACCAGCGCCGCCGTGGCCTTTAGACTTGCTCGACTGCTGGGCAAGGCTTTGGCCGGTCTGCATGTCCAGCGCCGTCCCCCGCAACATCCCCTCGGCGTCGTCACGCAGGGCGAGTTTAGTCATCTTCATCCCAGGCGCGAGACTACGTGCAAACGCTTCCCAGTCCACGAGAATGGGCTCGATGTTCCCAAGAATGAATTCTGCCAATCGCATCAATTGTTCCGTTGAGAACTTCTTAAGAATAGGGGCATGATACGGCTGGGGGTGGTCAAAAAAACGTCAGCCTAGGGTATTTCAGCTTTAGCTTGCTTTAGCGCCCTATTTTGAGCCCTCCGAGATTTCAAAGATCAAAATGAACTCACTACACTAATGGAGTGTTTGTTCCCCACGGCTCCAGCGCTTGGGAGTAGCCCTGATCAGGCCATATTGGCCTGGAGTAGCTGCCCCATGCTACAAAGCAGCATCACAATCTCTCTCGGCAGCCCTTTCGTGAAACGTTCCAAACTTTGTCCTACACCACGTAGGACAATTACCCTCTAGGTGCATCAGCGTAAGCCAGATCGGCGAGCTGCGCGCGCAGGCAACTAGCTTAGGCCACCATACCCTTAACCCGACATTCTGCAGCTTAACGAAATGAAGATTGAATAGAGTGTGCAGCTAGCATTGGGAACGCGCGTTAAAGATCGAGAAGCTGAAGCACTTGGGGTTGATGGTGGTGTTAGTGGAGAAGGTCGAGCTAGCCGAATTGGCACCGCTTGTGAAAATGCACCATCTCTAGACTCGCTTGGGCTTGAGCAGGGTTACAATCTCGCTGACGAATCGTTCTGGCTCTAACGGTTTCGTCAAGTGTGTTTGAAAGCCAACTTCGAGGGCTCTCTTTTGATCGATTTCGGCGGCATAAGCCGTGAGCGCGATCGCTGGCACCGTCCCTCCCTGAGCGGGTGGACGCGAGCGAATCTGCTGCATTAGCCTGTAGCCATCCATGTCTGCCATGCCAATATCGCTGACAATCACATCTGGAATAAGCTGCTCTAACGTTTGCAGCGCTTCTACACCTGAAGCAACGGCTGCTACGGTTGCCCCGTGCTGCTCCAGCAGGAAAGCCTGAAACTCACGAGCATCGGCATCGTCCTCAACGAGCAAAATTTGCACGTTGTCTAAGCGTGTTTCTGAAGCGGATTGAAGCTGGTTTTGTTCAAAAAGGATCGGCGGTGCCTGAGGCAGAGCCGGTAGCTGCACGATGAAGGTCGCACCTTGATGCTCACCGCTGCTCTCTGCGTTGACCTTACCGCCGTGCAATTCCGCAATTTGCCGCACGATCGCTAGTCCCAATCCCAGACCGCCAAATTTGCGAGTCGTGGAGCCGTCTTCTTGGCGAAAATACTCAAACACATGGGGCAGAAATTGCGGGCTGATTCCTTTACCCGTATCGATAACTCGAATTTGGGCCACCGCATTTCCCCTGCCTGCGGCAGCGACTTGCCGTAGTTGAACCGTTACCTGTCCACCATTGTCTGTGAACTTGACCGCATTGCTGAGCAGGTTCCAGACTATTTGTTGCAGTCGAGCAGCATCGCCCGAGACCGGAGCAACGTTTGGGTCAAGATCAAGTGTGATTTGAATATTTTTCGCGTCTGCCGCTAACCTCACGGTTTCAACGGCAGCAGCAATGACAAATGCCAAACTAACTGGAGCGGCTGTTAAAGTGAGCTTGCCCTGCATGATGCGGGAAACGTCAAGCAAGTCCTCAATTAGTTGCGATTGTAGTTTGGCGTTGCGCTCAATCGTGGCTAAGGCATCCATTTGACGGGAGGAGGCGAGTTTACCGTTTCGCAGCAGTTGTGTCCAGCCCAAAATTGGATTCAGGGGCGATCGCAACTCGTGGGACAGCACTGCCAAAAATTCGTCTTTGATCCGGTTGGCGCGTTCTGCTTCTTCTCGTGCCGCTTGTTCTCGCTTTAGCAGGTGCTCTTGTTCTGATTCAGCTTGCTTTTGCTTTGTGATGTCGCGCGAGATTGATAACAGTTGTGCAACCCTTCCCGATGCATCTCGGATGGGAGTGACGATGACATCCCACCACCTCAAGTTGCCCTTTGCCGTGGGGCAGCAGCCTTGAAGTTGACCGGCATTGCCTGCTTGGGCAGATGCAAGCGCGGCTTCTGCACTTTGGCGGTCTTCGTTTTTCCAGAAATCGAGCCATTGGCTGTTCAAAACAGAGGCCGGATCGTCAATTTCTAGGAGATCCAATCCGCCTACATTTAGGTAGAGAAGTCGTCCCTCTAACGTTAAAACTTTGATGCAGTCTTGACTGCTTTCTAGAATGCGTCGCTTCAGTTCTTCACTCTCTTGCAGGTTGGCTTCTGCCTGTTTGAGATCGGTAATATCAGTGTTCGTGCCAAACCAGCGCAAAATCTGTCCTTGCTCATCTCGGATCGGGATGGCACGAGACAGAAACCAACGATAGGTTCCGTCTCTGCTTCGGAGCGGAAAGGTGTCTTCCCATTGCTCACCCGTTTCAAGACAGTAGCGGAAATGCTCAACCACGCAATCGACATGATCCGGATGATGCACCTGTTGCCAGCCCCAACCCTGCATCTCCTCTAAGGTCGTTCCCGTGTAGTCGAACCAGCGCTGGTTGTACCAGAAGATCCAACCAGCCTCGTCTGCCATCCAGGCGAATTGAGACATATTATCTGCCAGAGTGCGGAAACGCTCCTCGTTTTCCCGCAGAGCAATCTCCATCCGTTTGCGTTCGCTGGTGTCGCGAGATGAACCGACAACAGATTCTACGGTGTCATCGGCGGCAAACACTGGGCTCAAAATATATTCAAAGTAGCCCTCGACTCCGGCTGGATTAGTGTAGGCAGCTTCGTTTTTAACGGTATCTCCGGTCTTAAAGACTCGTCGCATATCGTTCAGCACTTGCTGCTCAACGGCTGGGGGATAATCAAGTTCAGCCATTGTCTTGCCAATCGCCTCTGCTGCAGTGATTCCCCACAAGTCGAGCAATTCTTGATTGACGTAAAGAAACCGCCCATCTTGATCAAAGCTAAATATCAATTCAGTGAGGGTCGAAAGCGTTGCATCAAACTTTCGCACTTGACGTTCGAGGTCGGCTGAGGTTTGCCGCAACGCTGCTTCTGCCTGTTTGCGATCGGTGATATCTCGCGTTACTCCTGCGACGGCCTCGACTGCGCCAGTCGCATCAAACATTGGCGCAAAAATATACTCGTAGGCTCTGGTTTCAATCGCGCTCGTGTAAGGCATTTCATCTTTAAGCGGTTGGCGCGTCTCGATCACTTGCTGAATCTGATGTTGCAATCGAGCCGCTAAATCTTCGGGGTAATCTAACTCAAAAAAGTTTTTTCCCAGTGCTTCAGCCGATGCTTTTTGCCACAGGTCGAGTAACGCTTGACTAATGTAAGTGAATCGTCCAGACAAATCGAAGGTATAAATAAAATCGGGGACGGTAGCGGCGATCGCGTCCCACTTTCGCACTTGTCGTTCGAGTTCAGCAGAGGTTTGTTGCACCGTATTTTCCGCTCGTTTGCGAGCGCTGATATCAGTCGATACGATCGCTACCTGACGCATTGCGGCATCGCCGATCCGTGAAACCAAAACGTCGAACCAGCGATCAAGCGCGTCAGCTCGCTCTTCAGTGCGGATGGACTCACCGGTGTGAATGACTTGAGCGTAAAGGTCATTCCAATACTGTTCTTGCCCCGGTACCAGTTCGCTTGCCCTTTTGCCTTCTAGGTTAGCAATACCAGATTGCCGCTTGAAGGCAGGATTCGCTTGCAAAATCTGGTGATCAACTGGCTTGCCATCGGCATCGAAGAGCACTTCAATGGTGCAAAAGCCTTCGTCAATCGACTCGAACACCGTGCGATATTTCGCTTCAGATTTACGTAGCGCGGCTTCAGCACGGGCACGTTCAACCGTTGCCCAGGTCTGCTCTGCTGTCTCTTCAACCCATTTCACCTCGCCCTCTGTCCATTGCCGCGGGGTTGCCTGATGAACCGCCAGCAGCGCCACGAATTGATCCTTTTTGATCAGGGGAACATCGAGATGTGCCGCAATATCGATCGCCCGATACATGGCCTTTTCGCGGTTTGTATATCTGAGGGAGTTCGCTACATTGGGAACGATCGCCGTTCGCCCCGCTCGATGGTCATCGGTCAAATTACGTCCAAACTCGTCTAAACAATATTGCCCGCTCAGCTCGGCAACACCATTTATATAGTTTTTATGGACAATTACGTCCTTGCCGCCCGGCAATACTTCAGCATAGATGACGCGGCTAGCCCCTAAGTGTTCGCCCAGAATCCGGGCAGCGGTGGCTTGAATCTCATCAGCATCGGTTAGCGGGCGCAGTGCCTCGGCAAGGGTGACCCGAAACGCATTGGATTGGGCCGCTTGGCGTAAGGTAGCTGTTTGGGTGCAATTCTGTGATGGCAGAACCGATGCAGCCAGCATCGGTTCTGGGTTTTGAGCTTGATTGAGTTCAGTCAACAGAATTTGCGCTGCCGCTTTCAAGCTGTCCGTCCAGGTTTCGATCGCCCCTAGAGGCGTTTGTGACCAATCGTGCGATCGCAGGAGTGTTTCTATCTCATCACCGCCTTTAAAAGGCTTGTCGGGCATCGCCTGATGTTGCTCTGCCCTCATGCTTTTAGCATCCTTGAGGGCAAGTATTTTCCTTGGATTGCCCGACTGCGCTCCCGTAGGGCTCCATTAGGTGACTCTACTAACTGGTTCAGCAAAGTTTCAATTTGTCTGAGTGCTAAGGGAGAAGGGGTGGCATGTCCGTTTTCCCAACGATTGATGGTAGGAAAGGAGACTCCAAGTTGAGCCGCAAACTTCTCCTGGGTCAGTTTTAAGGTTTGCCGAAGCTCTCGAATCAGTTGACCAACGGCAGGCTGCTCAATCCCTAAATAGTTTTGATGAAAAGCCACAGCACTCACACTTTATAAAGTCCTTTACTGCTGTTAGCATAATTAGTCTCAGGAGGAATTCATCTATCTCTAGGCATAAGTTGTCCATAGTGTCCCTAAGTGAGTGCAATGTCGACAAGCAAGAACCAGGCGACAATTGTGGCGTGCACTCTCGGCTACGAAGAGCTTTAAGAATAGTAGAATTGCCTAGGCTAGTTGCCCGCGCCGCAGAGTGGCACCATAATCTCTCTCGGCAGCTCTTTCGTGAAACGTTCCAAAATCTGTCCAGTGCTGGACAATAACCACGCAGCTATGCAGGGTCTCCTGTGGCGATAGGGGTGGGGTAAGCCAGTTCGGCTAGTTGCGCGAGCAGGCAACTACTCAACCCACGCCGCCCTGATGCTTTTGCATCCCCACTGACCTCGTACTTGGTGAGTAGACGCGACAGAATGGTGGGGTTGTAGTAAGTGACAGAGTTCTCGGTAACCGTGCACATTGATTGCTGATCTCAGGGGTGAACCCCATAAAGCTGGGTACCTTTGATGCAAAGATGCCAACAGCATCCGTATCGTTGAGATCAAAAAGGTTTACCAATGGCCGATTTCGATGGCAGTGCTGACAGTCCGTTTGTAAACCAAATCTTGCAGGATCGCTATCAAATTCGAGCAATGCTAGGTCGCAAACCCGGACGGCAAACGTTTTTGGCGCACGATTTACAAAACCAATTGCCTGTTGTCATTAAACTCTTACTATTTAGCCCAGATTTTACCTGGGAGGATTTGAAATTATTTGAGCGCGAAGCAGAAACCCTTAAAGCTCTTGATCATCCATCGATACCCCAAAACCTTGATTTTTTTGAAGTAGAAATCGAGTTCGGCAAGGGTTTTGCGCTGGTACAAAGTTATATTGAGGCTCGCTCGCTCCAACAATGGGTACAGGACGGATGCAGATTTAGTGAAGCAGAATTAACGGCAATTGCTAAAGATTTGCTAGATATTTTGGAGTATCTTTACCGCCTTCAACCGCCTATCATTCACCGCGATATTAAGCCGAGCAACGTGTTGCTCAAAAACCGCAGCGGCAATAGCCCTGGTGAGGTTTATCTGATTGATTTTGGCTCGGTACAAACAGCCGCTCATGGTGGCACGGTAACAGTGGTTGGCACCTATGGTTATATGCCACCCGAACAATTTGGTGGCCGATCGTTACCCGCATCCGATTTGTATGGTGTCGGTATGACTTTAATTTATTTGGCGACAGGTCAACATCCTGCTGATTTGACTCAGAACGATTTACACGTCGAATTTAAGCATTTGACATCCCTCAGCGAGTCTTTCATTGATTGGATCGAGTGGCTAACGAACCCAAGTCTAGCTAAAAGACCGGAATCAGCACAAGACGCAAGGCTACACCTTCTCAAGCCTCATCAAGAGCCAAAAGCGGCATTGACCAAACAAAAAAACCACTTAGGGACAACAACACGTCCATCCTCATCCTCTATTTTCGTGAAAGCAACTCAAACCACTCTCCAACTAAAAGTACCATCAAGGCAAATCCAGTATATCTTTACAGCTTTAGATAGCAATAGAAATCAGGCATTATGGACTTATTTAGCACTAGCTTCAATGATTTTATTATCTTATCTAGAGCTAGTCTCACTGCCGTTTTTTGCAACACCTTTCAACAAGTTTTGGGTTACATTATTGTTTCTGGCTTTAGGTTTACTAGTAGGTTCTAGGATAACGTTTTTAATGCAACAACCTAGACGTCAAATTTCAAGTCAAGGCGAAGCGCTGGGTCATCGCTTTGCAAGTGCTAGAGTTTTACCCAATACTAGTACTAATATTACACTTCAAAAAAAGAATAGGGCAGTTATTGTTACTCTTAACCTGCTAGAAAGTGTGGAGTCGCCTGTAGTTTTTCAAGACAGACTAGTAGGTATTTCTGTTGACGCGGAGACCTTGACCCGCTATCGGCTCAGCTTAAAATTCCTATCTGATGACCAAATGATTGTCGTCGATGGCGATCGTCAGGAAATCGAATGGCTCTGCAATGGGTTAAGCGATTGGGCAGGCATCCAGGCCAAGTCTTGGACGTTATAGCAGAAGCTGGCTAGGGCAGCAGACTAGGGATCGGCAAGTCCCAAGGGCGCGTTGCGGGTAGGCAGTTTCGCTCCAGGTAAGCCAGTAGCTCACGCTGCAGCGACCTGGTCGATGGTGCTGTACTGGTCAGGGATGCGGGTACCAAAACTCTAGCGCCATTGCTGGCAGTCCTACTAAGGCTTTGGGATGGAATCCTTCAAAGCTTTTTATAAGCTCCACCATGCCGGGCGTGTCAATAGTGGGGCTAGACTGCGCGATCGCGGCATTAGGGTTGAGCGGTAGATGTAGCACGTCAGCATAATGCCTGACCCATTCACCGCTGGCCAACTCTTTTAACCCGGTAGTCGAGGTGAGCGCCTGTGCTGTGCTGTGATCTGTATTGCTAGTGATAGCAAATTGCTCACCGCTGCTGTAGCCCCCAGGTGTACTGCTGGCCAAGTGTAGCCAGAGGTGTGTCTGATTGCCCACGGGATAGGGCCCAAAGTAGTGAAGCTGCGATTTTGGCTCATTTAGTTTCTTTGTGTTGGCTGGATAGCTGCGCGCGCAGGCAACTACTCAACCCACGCCGCCCTCCCTGATGCTTTCGCATTCCCACTGACCTCGTACTTGGTGAGTAGGCGCGACAGAATGGCAGGGTTGTAGTAGATGACAGCGTTCGCGATCAACCGTGCATATTGATTGCTGATCTCGGGGGTGAGCCCCATGAAGTTGGGTACCTTTGATGCAAAGATGCCAAAGGCATCCGTAGTGTTCAGCTCAAAAAGGTTTACCAATGGCCGAGTTCGATGGCAGTACTGACAGTCCGTTTGTAAACCAAATCTTGCAGGATCGCTATCAAATTCAAGCACTCCTAGGTCGCAAACCTGGACGGCAAACGTTTTTGGCCCTCGATTTACAAAACCAATTGCCTGTTGTCATTAAACTCTTACTATTTAGCCCAGATTTTACCTGGGAGGATTTGAAATTATTTGAGCGCGAGGCAGAAATCCTAAAAGCTCTTGCTCATCCAGCGATACCCCAGTACCTTGATTTTTTTGAGGTGAAAATTGAGTTTGGCAAGGGTTTTGCGCTGGTGCAAAGTTACATTGAGGCTCGCTCACTTCAACAATGGATACAGGACGGATGCAGGTTTAGCGAAGCAGAATTAATGGCAATTGTCAAAGCCTTAATAGACATCTTGGAGTACCTTCATCGCCTTCAGCCGCCTGTCATTCATCGTGATATTAAGCCGAGCAATGTGTTGCTCAAAAACCGTAGTGGCAATAGTCCTGGTGAGATTTATCTGATTGATTTTGGTTCGGCACAAACAGCCGCTCATGGTGGCACGGTAACAGTAGTTGGCACCTATGGTTATATGCCACCCGAACAATTTGGTGGCCGATCGTTACCCGCATCCGATTTGTATGGTGTCGGTATGACCTTAATTTATTTGGCGACAGGTCAACATCCTGCTGATTTGACTCAGAACGATTTACACGTCGAATTTAAGCACTTGACAACCCTCAGCGGACCTTTCATCAGTTGGATTGAGTGGCTAACAGACCCAAGCATAACCAAAAGACCGGCAACAGCACAAGACGCAAGGCTACACTTTCTTAAGCCTCGCCAAGAGCCAAAAGCGGCATTGATCAGACAAACAAAACACTTGGGTATAACAACACATCCCTCCTCCTCTATTTCCCTGGAGATAACTCAAACCACTCTTCAACTAAAAGTACCATTAACGCAAATTCGATATTTCTTTCCGGGTATGAATGACATCATGCAGTTTTGGGCTTATCTACCACTAGTCCTCCTGATGTTCCCCGCTTATCTAGAACTAGTCTCACTGCCTTTCTTTGAAACACCTATCAGCAAATTTTGTCTTGCTTTGCCGTTTCTGGTTGTAGGCTTTCTGATATCTTTTTCTAAGATATTACCTACATTTCAAGTTCCAAGACTAGCGAAAGCGCTTGGCAATCGCTTTGAAAATGCTAGAGGTTTACCCAATACTAGTGCTAATGTTACATTTCAAAAAAAAGATAGGGAAGTTGTTGTCACTCTCAACCTGCTAAAAGGTGTGGAAAAAACTGTAATTTGTCAAGGAAGACTGATAGGCATTTCTAATGACGAACCGATCCAGACCAACAATAATTTTTATTTCAGATATCAACTCGGCTTGTACTTTCCAGATAATGATCAAATGATTACCATCGAAGGCGTTCATCGGGAAATTGAATGGCTCAGCAGTGAGTTAAGCAAGTGGACAGGTATTCAAAAAATGCCTTGGAGGCAACCTTTTTGAGTGGGTAAGGTTTGAGTAACCGCTGACATTGATCTACTTCAATCACCTCAAAAAGGTTTACCAATGGTCGAGTTCGATGGCAGTGCTGACAGTCCGTTCGTCAATCAAATCTTGTACGATCGCTATCAAATTCAAGCACTGCTGGGTCGCAAGCCTGGACGGCAAACGCTTCTGGCGCACGATTTAAAAAACCAATTGCCTGTTGTCATTAAACTCTTACTGTTTAGCCCAGATTTTACCTGGGAGGATTTGAAATTATTTGAACGAGAGGCAGAAACCCTCAAAGCTCTTAATCACCCAGCAATACCCCAACACCTTGATTTTTTTGAGATTAAAACCGAGTTTTGCAAGGGTTTTGCGCTGGTACAAAGTTACATTGAGGCACGCTCACTTCAACAATGGATACAGGACGGACGCAGGTTTAGTGAAGCAGAATTAACGGCAATTGCTAAAGACTTAATAGACATCTTGGAGTACTTTCATCGACTTCAGCCGCCTGTCATTCATCGTGATATTAAACCGAGCAATGTGTTGCTCAAAAACCGTAGTGGCAATAGTCTTGGTAACGTTTATCTGATTGATTTTGGCTCGGCACAAACAGCCGCTCATGGTGGCACGGTAACAGTGGTTGGCACCTATGGTTATATGCCACCCGAACAATTTGGTGGCCGATCGTTACCCGCATCCGATTTGTATGGTGTCGGTATGACTTTAATTTATTTGGCGACAGGTCAACATCCTGCTGATTTGACTCAGAACGATTTACACGTCGAATTTAAGCATTTGACAACCCTCAGCGAGCCTTTCATCAGTTGGATTGAGTGGCTAACAAACCCAAGCCTAGCCAAAAGATCGGCATCAGCACAAGACGCAAGGCTACATTTTCTCAAGCCTCGTCAAGAGCCAAAAGTGACCTTAACCGTACAGAAACTTTTCTTAGGTACAACAACACGTCCCTCCTCCTCCTCTATTTCCCTGAAGGCAACTCAAACCACTCTTCAACTAAGAGTACCACTAAATCAAATTCTATATACCTTTCCAGGCGTGAATGACAACTTACTGTTCTGGACTTATCTAGCACTAGCCTTAATAACGTTTGCAATGTTTTTTATAGATTTTCTGTTTACTTTGTTTCTTATGTTGCTTACTGCGGTTCTTCCATTTCTTCCATTTCTTCCAATTCTCCCAATTCTTATAGTTATAGTGCTCAAAGGGTCAAGCCCAAGGAAAGTGCTTGATGTGTTCTTGATGAACGTTAGAGGTTCATTCAATAATACTAGTGCTAATATTGCATTTCAAAAAAAAGATAGGACAGTCTTTGTTACTTTCGACCGGCTAAAAGGTGGGGAAAAAATTGTAATTCTCCAAGGAGAACTAATGGGAATTTCTGCTGGCGCGGCGAACCGAACCAGCTATCGAATCAACTTGAACTTCTCATCTAATGATCAAATGATTATCGTCTACAGTACTCGTCGGGAAATTGAATGGCTCTGCAACGAGTTAAGCGAGTGGGCAGGCATTCAGGCCCAGCCTTGGCCGTTATAGCCGACATTCCGCAGGTTGACAGGACTTAATTTAGGAGATAGTAGCGGCAGGCCGGGAAGCCCATGAGACGGATGATGTTGCGTCGTTCCTCAGATAGGTTGCTGACCTGCTGACCTGCGTTTATCGAAACGAGGTGAATCGCCTGGAACGTCTGCAAAATCCAGCGAAAGGTTGGGATGGACGTCGGGCGTTTCTTTTGGTCAAGCACCGTTTCACCCGCTTGAGCCAATTGGGCTCTGAGCTGGCGCTGACCGAGGCTGTAGACCAGCAGAGTCAAGGCCATCACGAGGGCGAGAGCTTCGACCCGTTGGGGCTTTTTGACAAAGACACTACTGGTGAAGAAGAGGGGGTCTTTGAGGAAACGAAAGCCGCGCTCGACCTGCTGCTGCTCCTTGTACTCGCGCAGCAGCCGTTCGGCAGGATAGGCCTGCGCGTCCAGGACATTGGTCGCCAGGATGAAACGACGATGGCGCTGTCGGCACTGGGCCTCGTACTCAGCGGTGCGCTCCAGGGTCGCTTGCCACTGATACCCTATCGTGGCTGGCTCTGACGGGTTAGCGCGCTTGGGCCGGCCGGGGGGGTGCTTGGCGGCAACCGGCACCAGCGCGACTTGAGTGAGCTTGTAGCCGGTGAGGGTGTCCTGAAAGCGCATCAGCGCCTCCATGGCATCGGGCTTACAGGCAAAGGTCTGGCTGCACAGCTGTTGCAACTGCCGTTGCAGCCCCTTTTTCTCCTTTTCGAGGGGCTTTAGCCAATCGTCCGACTCACGACGGTGTGGGCTTTCCACCAGAATCCAGCGCTGCTCCACCCCGCCGTAGGTCTGCCGTTGCTCCCATAGCCGATAGCCCTCCAGCTCACAGGGCATCTCCATCAAGGAGTCAACGCTACTATCGACCAGGGTTTGAGCAGCCTTGAGGGTCACAGGCACCCGGCTCAACCACGGCAAACTCCCTACTGCCTGGAGGTTAGGTTCGCTATAAAACGCTGCATCAGCCACCATCAGCGCAGGCGTCTCCCATTGCTCAGCAAACGCTGCCATCAGCCCCGCAAAGGTCTGACTGTCAGTCTCATTACCGCTGCCGACCTTAAACCACACCGGAATGCCACCTTCGGCCGTACAAATCAAATTGACCAAAAACTGCTTCAAGTCGGGGCGATGGTCTCTCGAATAGCCCCGACAAATCTCAATCGCCTGGGGGGCCTCGGAATCGGTCTCTGACGCTACGTTAGAGTAGCCCATGTAAATGATCATCCATTAGATTAGGCAAGACCTGTGCTGTTCTCCCACTTAGATGATGGATGATGCCCCTCTAGTGTTAACCGATAGCCTCAAGGCGTTATTGAAAGACACTGCAACCCGACTGAAAGGAACAGAGCGCCGACAGTTTATGGCGCAAGTGGTTCAATCGCTGGGTCGCGGCGGGGCCGTGAAAGCCGAACGGGAGTTGGGCTGGAATCGGGGCACGGTTCGAAAAGGCCTTTTTGAACTGAACCACGGCCCAATTGAGGATGCCTTTGCTCAGCGGGGTCGCAAGCCCGTAGAAGCTAAACTGCCCCAATTGCTGTCTGATATTCAGGCGATTGTCGAGCCTCAAACCCAAGCTGACCCAACGCTCACCAGTCAGCGGCTGTACACCCGTCTGAGTGCGCCTGAGGTGCGCCGCCAGTTGATGGCGCAAAAAGGCTATAGCGATGCTGAGCTACCGAGTGACGAAGTGATCCGCCAGCGATTAAATCAGTTGGGCTATCGCCTGAAGCGGGTTGCTAAGACCAAGCCTCAAAAGGTGATTGCTGAAACCGAGGCGATTTTTAGCGAAGTGAATCGGGTCAACCAAGCCGCCGATGCTGATGCCCACACCCTGCGGCTCTCCATTGATGCCAAAGCGACGGTCAAGGTCGGCGACTATGACCGAGGGGGGAAAAAGTCGGGTTAGCTCTCGAGCGGCTGACCACGATTTTAAGCCCACCGCCACCGTGACCCCGTTTGGCATTTTTCTGCCCCAATACAACCAACTTTCATTGGCGTTAGTGACGTCAAAACTGACCGCAGACTGCATCGTCGACCGATTAGAGGACTGGTGGCAGCAGGTTAAAGCTCAGTTCCCCCACATTCGTCGTTGGGTGATTAACGCGGATAATGGCCCCGAAAACAACTCTCGACGGACGCAATTCATGCACCGGTTGGTGGCGCTCGCTCAACGCGAGCAGATTACCATTCAACTCGCTTATATCAAGTCCGGCTAATCGACCTTAGAATAGTAGGGTTGAAAGACGAGGATAAGGGTGATGGGACGTCGTCTTACCCTGGCATCATATTTGAGCACCGAGGAACTCGAACAGCGTTATAAATCGGCTAAGAGCGGGATTGAACGAGGGCATTATCAGCTGATCTGGCTATTGCAATCGGGCAAGAGTACCGCTGAGGTCTCTGAGATGACCGGCTACAGCCGAGCCTGGATTTATGAAATCGTTAGAAGCTATAACCGTCAAGGCCCGGCGGCGCTTGGCGACCAACGGCAGCACAATCAGGGCAATGGGCAAGTCATTCTTGAAGATGAAATGCAAGCCTTACTGTACCAAGCCTTGCAAGAGGAGCCTCCGGATGGCGGCTTTTGGAATGGACGCAAGGTGGCCGACTGGCTCAGTGAGCACCTAGGCCGTTCGGTTCATCGCCAACGGGGGTGGGAGATTCTCAAACAGATGGAGTTCTCTCTCAAGGTACCTCGACCTGAGCATCAGCACGCCGCCACCGAAGAGGAGCAGTGGGTGTGGGAAAAAAAATCTGCACGCTCAACTGACGGAAATCAAAATGGCCCATCCCGACGCCGACGTGCAGCTATGGGCCATGGACGAACATCGCTTGGGGCTCCATCCCATCCTGCGTCGGGTGTGGGTCGATAACTGGCTTGGATCGCTCAGTGCTCCCGTCCACTGTCGCTATGACTGGTTTTGGCTCTATGGCTTTGTCCATCCTCGCAGCGGACAAACCTACTGGTGGCTGTTGCCTCGAGTCACTATCGACCTGTTTAATCGGGCCTTGGCTGATTTTGCCGAACACTTTGGCATTGGCCCCAAGCACCGAGTCGTGCTGGTCATGGATCAAGCTGGGTGGCACACCTCAGAGCAGGTGGTCGTACCCGAAGGTCTACACCTGGCCTTTCTGCCACCGTACTCCCCGCATATGCAACCGGCAGAGCGACTCTGGCCTATCCTCAATGAAGCTTTAGCGAACCGGGTGTTTGAGACCTTAGATGACCTCTTGGAACGGGTGGAGCAGCGCTGTGTACAACTCCTAAACCTCACCGATTTCATCTCGGGCTTGACTCAGTTCCACTGGTGGAAGGCGTTTCAATGCTAAGTGTGGTTCATTAAGCGGACTTGATATTACTACCCGCCCTATCACAGCAAATACAATCCTGTAGAGCGCACCTTTGGGTGGTTGGAGCAGCATTGGCGAGGCAGTTTATTGAACTCCATCGAGACGGTGGTACGGTTCGCTGAATCCTTGACCTTCAAGGGCAACCGCCCTACCGTCAGTCTCGTGACCCAACCCTATGAAACCGGCGTTAAGCTGACCCAATCAGCGATGGCAGACCTGGAAAAGCAGTTCCGTCGTTTACCAGGGTTAGATAAGTGGTTCGTCGAAATCACCCCACAGTCCGCTTAGTAAATGGATGTTTTATTTGTTGGAACACTCTTAGACCCGTTCGCAGACGGGTACTCGCCGTCGAGAGCAAAGGAGGTTGAGTCCAGGTGCCCCTGACTAACGCTGACCCCAAAGCGCTGAACCGCCTGCATCGCCACCTTCAGAAAAAACAGCGTCGTGCCGTACTCAAACAGGCGATCCAACACTCGCCCCAGGCGGTCATCGTTGAGATGCGCCGCTGTGATGCCAGGCCCCAACAGGTGCTCTACGGGTTTGCCTTCGAAAAACTCGCTGACTAGGTACAACGGCGCGCTGACAAACCCCAACCCATTGAGAATCATCGCTTTCAGCACTTGCCCTGGGCTGATGTGGTTCAAGCTATGCTTGCCGAGCAGCTCGTCGGCGAGGTCTACCATCCCGATCTCATCCACAAGCGCGGCGACTAAGCCTAAGTGATCCAGGTTCTCTATCTTCAACGCGCGATCCCAATGCGTGCCCTGAGCTTATCCTAACTGCCCTAAATATCCATTTCGTCAACCTGCGGAATGTCGGATAGAAGCTCTACCCCTACCTACGCCCCAGCCCTAGCGATCTGCCGCTTCAAGCGATCGCCTGGGTGCGACTCATCCAGGGCATGGTAAAAGCCATTAGCTAAATAGGAAGCTAGTAAAAAGGGAAATTCACCAAAAAGCCATTTGACTAATGTACCAAGTGATCTTTTAATTGTTTAGGAAACCATGGTATTTCTGAGGAAGCTTTTGGCTCTAATCCGATGCAGACCATAACGATCGCCTCCTTCAATGGGGGCCAGGGGAAGAGCAGCACGGTGCTGACACTAGGGAAGATGCTTTCGGAGGCTACCGAGTCCTGTTGGTGGACTGTGAGCCGCAGAGTTCGCTGACCTCCTGGCTGCTGAGGACGTATCTTGACCCCAACTTGAACAGTGTCCGGGTGATCTTGACTCAAGGAAGTGGACAGGTACTTTAGGCTGCGCTCAGGCTATTCAAAGAGCACCAATAGTTTTCTTCAAACTACACTGGGGACAGATATCCAAGGGTCGAGTGCAACCGTTGTCGGTTGTAAAAGACCTCAGTCCATTCAGCAACAACTGTGCGGGCCAGGGCACGCGTTGAGAAGATCCTAGGATGAATCAACTCGGTAGCGTTTTGTTCTTTTATAGGGTGTTCTACCGTTCTTGACAGTGCGCTCACTCTGGCAATAGGGACATCGCATTGGCTAAAAGGCCATCACTGCCTACATTCTAGCCGTCACCCGTTAGAAAACCAGTGCCCTTTGAAACCTGCTGAAGGAGGGTGTGGATGGTGTCAAAGGCAAAAATTTCAAGTTGCTGATGTAGAAGTGCTGCCAGAGGTCTGTTGTTGAGGGCGATTTGCTCGATGATCTCGGCCAGAGATTCGCTATCGAGTTTGAGTGTGGCATCGTAGAGCTGCGCCAAGAGTTTCTGGGGTAGGGTGCCTAGGGCCGCGATCGCATTGGTATCGTCCATAGGTGCAGTGGCCACCCTCTGGGACGCTGCGCGATAGACATAGTCAACACCAAGATGTTCGGCCATTTTCAGCAGTACGTGGTTGAGCTGAAAGGGTTTGCTGACAAAGTCATCGCAGCCCTGGGCCAAGGCCAGAGCGCGATCGTCTGCAAAGGCATTGGCGGTGAGGGCAATGATTTTGGTCGGTGCTAGGGCAGCCGCCTGTTCCTGGGCGCGAATGTAGTGAGCCACCTTGCAGCCGGTCATCATCGGCATTCGCATGTCGAGCCAGATCAAATGGGGGTGCCAACTTTCCCACAGGGCGATCGCCCCCTGGCCATCCTCGGCCTCATCGACCTCAAAGCCCACGGAACGCAGCAGTTGACTGAGCAGGTGGCGGTGGGCCGAGTCATCGTCGGCCACCAAAATGCGGTAGGTCGGTTGCCCGGGGACTAGCTCGGCGACCTGGGCCAGGGGCGCCTCTGGGGCCGGGACGGTTTTCCCTTCGGCTACCGCCATGGGGATGGTAAAGGTAAAGGCAGAGCCCAACCCCGGCTCACTCTCAATGGTGATCTCACCGCCCAGCAGGCGCACAAACTGGCGACTAATGGCTAGCCCCAGCCCAGTCCCTTCGTGGATGCCCGCACCCTGGTGAGCCTGGACAAACGGCTCCAGCAGCCGGTTGAGGTCTGCCGTGGCGATGCCAATGCCGGTGTCAGTGACCGTAAAGCTGATTGACAGACGGGAGCCTACCCCTGGGCGATTGAGCCAATCTTGGGTCGCAGCCACCCTGAGGCAGATTTGCCCCCGGGCAGTAAATTTAACCGCATTGCTGATCAAGTTGATCAACACCTGGCGCAGTTTAGCTTCATCGCTGTGCAGATAGCTCGGTAGAGCCGGATGGCGATTGACGATCAGCTCTAGCCCCTTGCCCCTGGCTCGCACATCAAACAGATCGGCTACAGCGTTGAGCAGGGCATCGAGATCGAAGTCAACCGGGTTGAGGCTGAGCTGCCCGGCCTCAATTTTGGCCATCTCCAAAATGTCGTTGATCAGCTCCAGCAGGTGTTCGCCACTGCGGTTGATGATCTCCAGTGACCGGTGGTTGGCGCTGCCTAGGTCGGCTTCGCGGGCCATCAGCTGCGAAAACCCCAGGATGGCGTTGAGGGGTGTACGCAGCTCATGGCTCATGTTGGCCAGAAACATGCTCTTGGCCTGACTGGCCGCTTCAGCCAGTTCCGTGGCCTGTCGCAGGGCCTGGGTGCGGTCTTGTACCCGCTGCTCTAGCTCTTGGTTAAGGGTCTTGAGGGCGTCTTCGGCCAGCTTGCGATCGGTGATGTCAAAGACAGTGCCCACCACCCGGAAGACGGTGCCCGATTGGTTGAGCAGCGGAGTATAGGTGCTGATTATCCAGTGGGGTTGCCCATGGAAGTTGATGTTTTCTTCAAAGCTAACGGCTTGCCGGGCGGTGATGCAGAACTGATGGCGCTGTAGAAGTTCGGCGGCTTCGGCGGGGGCAAAGACCTCGGCTAGGGTTTTGCCCGCGATCTCGGCGGTAGATTTACCCAGCAGAGCCTCCCCAGCAGGGTTCAGCCCGTCCATGCGCACGCTGCCATCGGCCCCGACTTGGGAGACAAAAATGGGCTGACTGACCCCTTCGTAAATGCTGCGCAGAAACTGCTCTTGCTCCCGTAGTCTGGCTTCAGCCTGTTTGCGGTCGCTGATGTCTTCATAGCAGCCCAGCACCCCGATCACCTCGCCGTTGGCGTTGGTCAGCGGAATTTTGCTAGTGAGAATCCACCGCTCCCCGTCACTACCCCCGCTCATGGGTTCTTCGTAGCCCAGTTTGGGGGTTTGAGTCGCTATCACCTGGGCATCGTCGGCTTGGTAGGCCTCAGCGTAGGCGGCCCAGGGCATGTCAGCGTCGGTTTTGCCCACAATCTGCTCTGGGGTGAGCTGAAAATCTCCCGAGAAGGTGGCGTTGCAGCCTAAAAAGCGTGACTCACGGTCTTTCCAAAACACCCGCTGAGGAATGGTGTCGAGCACCAGTTGCAGCATCTGACGCGATTCTTGCAGGGCGGTTTCAGCCTGTTTGCGATCGCTGATGTCTTCGTAGCAGCCCAGCACCCCAATCACCTCGCCGTTGGTGTTGGTCAGCGGCACTTTACTGGTGCGGGTCCAAATGTTGGGGTCGGTCGGCAGTGACAGAGGTTCTTCGTAGTTGATCTGGGGGGTTTGGGAAGAAAAAATCTGGGCGTCTTCTTGGTGATAGCGGTGGGCATGGACGAAACCGAGGTCGGCGTCGGTTTGGCCCACAATTTGGTCAGGGGTATGGGCTAGATCGCAGGCAAAAGCCGAGTTACAACCCAAATAGCGCGATTCACGATCTTTCCAAAACACCCGCTGGGGAATGGTGTCGAGCACCAGTTGCAGCATATTGCGCGACTCCTGGAAGGCTTGCTCAGCCCGTTTGCGATCGCTGATATCATTCACTACCCCCAGCAGGTACTGAGGCTGCCCCAGCCCGTCGCGCACCAGAGAGCCCGCTAGAATCACCCACAGCAGGCTGCCATCGGCCCGCAGGTAGCGTTTTTCCATCTCAAAACTGGTGACTTCGCCGCTCAGCAGGCGCTGTACATTGGCGTCGTCGTCGCCAATATCGTCAGGATGGGTGATGTCGCGGTAGGTTTTACCCCGTAGCTCTGCCATGGGGTAACCTATCATTTGACAAAACTTTTGGTTCACCTGCATCATTTGGCCGTCTAAGCTGGCTTCAACAATGCCCAGGGCCGACTGCTCAAAGGTGCTCCGAAAGCGGGCTTCGCTCTCCTTGAGGGCCAGCTCCGCCTGCTGGCGTTCGGCATCAAGGCGCACGCGATCGCGAATATCCCGACACATCGTGGCCAGGCACACGGGCTGTTGAGTATTTGGTTCATAGACAGTGAAAATGATTTGCTCAACGGCAATGGTTTCTCCGGTGCACTGGTGCTGTAGAGTGGTCTCGCCCCGCCAAAAGCCCTGCTGCATGGCTATGGGCAGAGCCTCTTGGGTTAGGGTGGCTGCCGCCGCCGGGTTGTGAAAGTTGGTCACGGGCTGGTCGATAGGCCCCTCTAGGGGCAGACCTAGCAGCTGCCGCCCGGCCCGATTGATGTAAGTGGCCTCGCCGTTGAGGCTGGCGGTGCCGATGAAGTCGGTGCTGTTCTCTACGATGGCGGCCAGTTTTTCGATCTCTTGGGTGCGCTGCTGCACCCGCTGCTCTAGCTCATGGTTGAGCTGCTGGAGAGCCTGCTCTGCCCGTTTGAGATCGGTGATGTCGGTGGTGGTGCCAACGATCAGGGTGGGCTGCCCCTGGTCGTCGCACTGAATCTGCCCCCGCGACAGCACCCAAACCTCTGAATTGTCCTGGTGGCACAGCCGGTACTCCGCCACCAGGTCGGGCCGGGCGGCGGGGTCAGCGATCACCTCAGCCAAAAAGGAGCGAAAAGTGGCGGTGACGAAGCCCCGATCTTCGGGGTGGATCAAGGCTAGGGTCTCGTTTAGACCGAAGGCCAGACTGACCTCAGCAAGATTTGCCGAGGTTGGTCGGGCCGGGTCAAGGTCTGCATTTTCTGGAAAAAGCAGGACGAATGATTCGGTTGAGTCATTGGCCAGGTCAGCTTCGGTGTAGCCTGCCAGGGCTTTGAATCTGGGGTCTAGATAGCCCCGGCCCGTTTTGAGATTTAACTCCCATACCGCCGATTTGGCGGCCTGGGTGGCCCGGCGGTAGCGCTCTTCGGCCAGGGCTAGGGCCTGCTCGGTACGCTTGCGCTCGTTGATGTCTTCCACCGTGCCGACAATCCGCACGATGTCGCCAACGGCATTGCTCACTGGAAATGCCTGGGATCGGATCCAGCGAAATTGGTCGTCGCGGCCCTGGAAGCGGTACTCCTGCTCAAACGAGATGCCCCGAAATAGCTGTTGGGCAGCGACGTCAACTCGATCGCGATCGTCGGGATGGATGTGATTGAGCCAGTAGGCCATGCCATTCTCAGCCAGGGCATCTAGGTCAACCAACTCGTTAAAGGCAGAGTTGGTGTACTCGTATTGTCCGGTCTGCCCATCAAAGACGTAAAAGCCCTCCCGCACGGTTTCGGCCAGCTGCCGGAACCGGGTTTCGCTCTCTTGCAGGGCGAGCTGGGCGGTTTTGCGCTGGGTGATGTCGTACATTACCCCGGCGGCACCGAGGAGTTGACCGCCTGGGGCATAGATGGTCTGGCCTGTATCGGCAATCCATCGATGGGTGCCGTCGGGCAACACCACACGATATTCGTAGGTCACCGCCCGCCGATCAGCCTTCGCCTGGCGCAGTTCATACTCCACAATGGCCCTGTCCTCAGGGTGAATTGCCTGGAGCCAGTGGTCGTGGGTCAGCGGTTCTATGCTGGGGTCGATGCCCCACAGGCGATAGCCAATGTCATTCCAGCGCAACTGGTCTGCAGCGGCATCCCAACTCCAGATGGCAATCTGGCCAAAGTTGAGAGCCATCTGCAACTGATCCTGGCTCTGCTTCAGGGCGATCTCCGCCGCCTTGCGATCGCCGATATCTACCATTACCCCTAGCATCTTCAGGGGCTGGCCCTGGTCGTCGTAGACGCCGTGGCCCCGGCTCAGCACCCAGTGGACGGTGCCATCGGGCCACACCACCCGGTATTCCATCTCTAGGGGGGTAGCCGTGGCCATCGCCTGGGCAAAGGTCGCCTCCGCACGATCGCGATCGTCGGGGTGTAGAGCATCGCGCCAGACGTGGTAAGAGACAGGCTGGGAGCTCGGCGGCAGGCCCATTAAGCGGTAGTGGCTGTCGCTCCACACCACGACGCTAGTGACCACGTCAAATTCCCAACTGCCGGTGTTGGTCAGATCGAGGGCCAGTAGGCGGCGCTGCTCACTCTCGCGCAGGGCAGCTTCGATCTGACGGGGGGCAGTGGTGTCCTGCACCACCCCGAGCACGTACTCCAGGTCGCCCGTCTCGCTGTAGTGGCCTTGGCCTTTTACCCAGCGCCAGCCGATGCTGCCGTCGCTCAGGCGGTAGCGGTACTCGTCTGCAAACGGCTGACGGTTGGCCAGGGCGGTCTGCATACTGGCCTCCACCCCTTCCAAATCGTCGGGGTGAATGCGATCGCGCCACTGTTGGTATATATCCGGTTGGGCCAAGTCGATCTCCAGCAGGTCGCCCATCGGCCCCGTCCACTGGTGCTCGCCAGTGGCGGGGTACCAGCGCCAGGTGCCAATGCCGGTAAAGGCCAGGGTGAGCTGGAGCTGCTGTTCGCTCTCCTGCCGGGCGATCTCGGCGGTTTTACGCTCGCTAATGTCGCGCACCAGGGACAGCACCAGGTCGTCCTGGTAGGGCACTATCCGCACCTCTTCGTACTGAATGCGATCGCCAAAGCACAACTGCTGCTCAAAGCCCTGGGGTTCCCCCGTCGCCAGGGCCTGCTCAATGCCCTCCAGCCACTGACGGGCGACCTCGGGCGGAAAAGCCTCAGTCACATTGACCCCCACCAAGTCAGCGCAGGCGACGGGCACTAACTTTCCGGTAAACCCGTTAAAGGAAAAATCGACGTATTGCCCCTGGGCATTCAGCACCGAGGTGATATCGGGCAGCGCCGAGAGCAGGGCTTGCTGTTGGGCTACATTGGCCCGCAGGGCCAGGTCGGTTTGCCAGTAGTCGGGCAGACCGACAGGGGCAGACGGGCGGGCACTGTCGGTGCAATCGGTAAAGTCGGCCATGAGCTGGTGGGCGGCCTCCAGCTCAGCCTGCAGCTTGGCCAGGGCCTGCTCGTGGCGGTAGCGCCGCAGCGCCTCCCCTAGGGTCAGCCGCAGATCAATTGGGTCTAGGGGTAGCGCCAGACAACGGTAGAGCTGCCCCGGGGGAATCAACCGCTCAACTGCTGCCAACTCGGCTGATTCGCCAAGGGACAGGGTCAGCGCCTGGGGAAACTGCCGGTACAATGGCTCCAGCCATGCCGCCTCGGTCAGCGCTTGGTGGGCGACCACCAGAGGTAGCTCTAGGCCACCAGCAGCCAGGGCTTGCAGTTGGGCGATCGCCGCCGCTACCGTAGAGGCCACCACCACGCTGACCTTTAGGTTAGTTTGGGCCAGTTGAGCCGCTAGTAGCTGCGGTGTCAGCGGGTCAGCATCGATACAGAGAATGGTGACCATACCTAGGGGAGAGGGGAAGTAGAGGGCTTAAATCAGGGGTGAGGCGGTTCAGACCGCATTATGCCAGGTGTAAAGTTATGTTGCCATTTTGGCTAAGGTTGCCCTGTAGGCGGGGCTCATACCAAACAGTGAAATCCTTTGACAGCTTGGTTTTGAGGACGTTGAATAGCGCCTTTTCGCCCTCGCTGGACTTGGATGGGATGGATTCGGGAATGGTGAGAGCCATAGATGCTGGGATGGGCCGGTGCAGTTAGTTATCCCCAGAACAGAGGCAAAGCTTAGCAAGCACACCGTAAACACACCAAAAAGCCTTTTTAGTTAAACCTCGGGTAATGGCAACCGCAACTAGATAGGAAGATGATCGCTCACCTCATGCTCAAATTTTCTAAAGAAGTCTTTCTTGTCTTGGTTAGTTAATCTCTCGATAGGCGGAACCGCAAGGACTTCACGAAAGAGTGCAACAAAATTCACGACATCATAATCTGGGCCTTGGGGTAGTTAAGGCCCCATCTCTGGTTTTTGTCATAAGAGGGAAAACGCGGATTATGGCTGAACAGGCCAATGTGGTCGAATGTTTCACTCAAACGTGCATTGGTACGGAATGGTTCAGTAAAGCCTTTGTGTATATCCAAAAAAGGAAAGTTTACGTTGATATCGCTGCCAGCGGCCTGCATATTTTGATTAAAGGTCTTAATGTGTCTCTCAATGCGAGGTCGATCTCTCTCTAGATTGCTGAAGCATAAATTGAGGTTGTCCATGAGAATAAAGTTTGGAAAACTTGTATTGTCTTTCTCCTTTACCCTACCTAGAATCTACTCCAGTAGGGTTCAAATTCTTGACGGCGATCTTCAACGGAATTACCAAAATAAAGATGGGTTAGTGCACTTTAGTGAAGGATAGAGGAAAAGATGAGTTCTTCCCGTTCTGCCAGCTTCTTTCTGACTTGGCGATTGTAGTCAAGATCAAACTGCGCCTGATTGGCAAAGACACTCGCGAGCTTGTCTACATTCACCTGATCGACGCGAAACAGCGCGACTAGAAAGAGGGCTAGAAACCTCAGTTGGGAACCGTGCCAAGGCAGGTGGGGTCGCAGAGCGGCTTGAATTCGGGTAATCTCGTTCATGAGGCGGGCGATGGTAGGGGTGTGGTAATTCCTAGCTCACCGCCTCTTCCCTTGATCTGTCAAATCCCCTTCAGCTCTAGCGTTCTGCTTTCATTCCAAGTTTTGTCCCTGTACCTTGGTGTGCTTTATCCACACGCTTACCTGGGGCTTTACTGAAAGCCCCTCTACTCGCCTATCCTTGCAAATTGCTTCGCAGCGGTGTTCTTTTAATCAGCTCCATCGAGAGAGGCCGCTTCAATAAAGATGCGGTTCACGTCTTGATGGGTGGTGCGAATGCTCTGCTCGATACGGCGTACCGCCGCTTCAATCTCATCGGCAGAGAGATGATCGCAAAATTCGATATTCATCGCCAGCATGATATCTCGAGGGCCGAGATGCAGGGTAATCGGTGGCCCCATGTCAGAGACAGACTGGTCAGCCTTGACGAGGGTTTTGATGCTGTCTCGCACCGCTAAAGAAGCGCTTTCCCCCATCAGTAGGCTTTTAGTTTCGATGACCAACAGAATGGCGACTACGGTGAGCAATAGCCCAATCAAGATGGACGCAGCGCCGTCATAGACAGCATTGTTGAACACCTGGGTGAGCACAATCCCGGCGAAGGCAATAGAAAGGCCAACCAGCGCAGCGGCATCTTCCACAATGACAATAAATGAGCTGGGATCTTTACTGTCGCGAATGGCCTGCCATAAACTCACCTCAGCTTTGCGGGGATAGTTTTTGTTAAACTCCCGGATAGACACGGTTAGGGCTAAGCTTTCAAACACGGCGGCAGTGGCCAGCACGATATAGCTGACTAAGGCATGATCACCGACCTCAGGGTGTTGAAAGCTATGCCACCCCTCATACATCGACACGCCACCCCCCAGAGCAAAAATCAGCACCGCGACCATCAGCGACCAAAAATACAGTTCTTGCCCACGACCCAGGGGAAATTGCTCGCTGGGCGGAGCTTCGCTTTGCTTCAGGCCATAGAGTAGTAGCAGCTCGTTAACAGAATCGACCACGGAGTGGATGCCCTCTGACAACATGGCCGAGCTGCCGCTGATGGCAGCACCGACAAATTTGGCAATGCCAATGGCGATGTTGGCTCCCAATGCGGCATAGATTGAAACTTTGGATGCACCACCAGCCATGCTTGTCTTCTCATACACGCTTAACTCATTGTAGGGGCGTGCTCACCTCAGCCAGAGGCCGTGGTGAATTGTAATCAGGCCAAATCTTATTGGTTCGGGGGGCTGACATCTGAGGTGCATGTCAGCCGCGGCGGCTAGAGCCGCCAATTCCTCCGTTAAGTTGGCAACGATGTCGTTTAACTACGTGAGAGGGAAATCACCCTGACGCGAAGCGACTGGGTGATGAGAGCGAACACGGGGGCTCAGCTTACTCACCCTCCACCCCCTCCTGGTTCTTGACGTACTCCATCACAATTGCCAGAGGTGCCCCTCCACAAGAGATGATGGCTTTTTGCCTGCCCCATAAACTGCGACCTTTCCAGTAAGTTTTCCTAAACTCAACTGGGAATTGAGCAATTACGTTCTGTATTATGGTCAGGCAGCTAGCATAATTTTTGACCCCTCAGATCTTTTTCAAACGTCCTCTAAACTAATTTTTGCTTCAGCCATCAAACACCAAGGTCTTCAGGGAATACTTTTACAATGTCCCGAGATCACCACGTCCAACAGCAACTAGAGGCAGCTCAAGCCCAGATTCAGCGTTATGCCCAACAGCTAGCTGCTGAGCATGCTGCTGCTCGCCAAACCCAGGCTCAACTACAGGGGCAGATTCAGCAACAGCAGCGACACATTGCCGAGCTTGAAGCCCAAACTTATCGGCTACAGTGGGTTATTAACACCAGCCCAGCGACCACCTACAGTTGTGAGGCTGTCCATCCCTACTCCTGCACCTATATCAGCCAAAGCATTGAGACTGTTTTAGGCTATACCGCAGACGAGTTCAAAGCAGAACCGGATTTTTGGGAGCAGCGTTTGCACCCGGACGATGCCTCTGGTGTGTTTGCTGCAATCCCTAAACTGTTTGAGCAGGGCAAGCTTCAACATGATTACCGGATTCGCCATCGGGATGGGCATTACGTGTGGATCCGTGACGAACTAGTTCTTTCCCGGGATACCCAGGGATTGCCCCAGGAGGTGGTGGGTTACTTTACAAATATCAGTAAACAGAAACGGTTTGACGTCGAACGAAAACAAGCGGAACAACGCATCGAACAAGAATGCCAGCGTATTGCTGAAAAAAATGGCAGGTTCCGAGAGACCTTAAAAGCCCAGGCAGCCACCTATCGCCACCTATTTAACTGCAACCCTCAGCCCATGTGGGTGTATGACCTGGAAACCCTGAGCTTTTTGGCGGTCAATGATGCTGCGATCGCCAAATATGGCTATGCCAGGGCAGAATTTTTAGCCATGACTATTGCCGACATTCGCCCTTTAGAAGACGTGTCCCGCCTGCTGGAAAATGTGACCCAAGTGGATTCAGGGCTTGATATGGCTGGCATCTGGCAGCACCGCCTGCGAGATGGCCGGGTCATTCAGGTCGAGATTGTGTCCTATGCCTCGGAGTTTGAGGGGCGACGGGCTGAACTGGTGATGGCTCAGGATGTAACCCAGCGGGTGGCAGCTGAACAAGCCCTCCAAGCCCTCAACCGATCGCTAGAGC
The DNA here is from genome assembly GCF_032813545.1 of Nodosilinea sp. E11. Lineage (NCBI taxonomy): Bacteria > Bacillati > Cyanobacteriota > Cyanophyceae > Nodosilineales > Nodosilineaceae > Nodosilinea > Nodosilinea sp. E11. Next base: position 134,811 of record NZ_CP136514.1, on the reverse strand, counting down.
AAAAGGTTGCCGAGCGCACCGCCGCCCTTCAAAAAAGCCAGACGGAGCTATACGACATCTTAAACAGTTCTCCGGCCAAGATTTTTGTTGAAGATCTGCAAGGGCGATACATCTTTATCAATCAAACATTTCTGAGGCTCTTTAACTGCCAGTCTGAAGACGTTATTGGCAAAACTACTCACGAATTTTTTCCTTCTGAGATTGCTGACACCTTTCGGACGAATGACCTGCTGCTGTTAGAACAGGGTGGTGTGCAGCAGTTTGAAGAAATCGTTCGAGTCAATGGTGAAGACTGGGTCTTTTTATCCAATAAGTTTTTGCTGCGGGATGAGCAGGGTGAGGTCTACGCGCTCTGTGGCATGTCTTCCGACATTACCGATCGCAAAACCATGGAAGTAGATCTGAAAGAGAGCCGGGCAAGGCTGCAAGCCATGCTGGTAGCCTTGCCCGATCATGTCTTCCGGGTTAACCGTGACGGGTTATACCTGAACTTCTACCCCTCCGACTCCACGCTGGAGATCACGGGCCTCGATATGTTGGTTGGGCGCACTATGACAGAAGTGTTGCCCCCTGAGGTTGCCCAAGCTCACCTGCATCGCATTACACAAGCCTTGAGTACGCAAACTGTCCAGGTGAGCGAACAGGTGGTTGAGATGGAAGGGATGCAACGGGTTAGAGAGGTGCGGGTGGCTCCTTGTGATGCCGATGAGGTGGTGTTTGTCATTCGCGATATTACCGATCGCAAACAGGCCGAACTTGCCTTGCGGAAATCAGAAGAAAGATACCGCCAACTGTTCAATTCCATTGAGGAAGGGTTCTGCATCGCTGAGGTGTTGTTTGATGACGCAGGCACTCCCTACGAGCACCGCTTCTTAGAAACCAACCCCGCCTTTAGTCGGCATTGTAGACTTGCTTCTGTTGATCCGGTGGGTAAAACTGCTAGCGAACTCATGCCGGGAATCGCGTCATTTTGGAACGACCTCTATGCCCAGGTACTTTCAACGGGTAAACCCATTCGTCAAGACATTCGATCAGATGTGTTTGATCGCTGGTTTGAAGTACTGGTTTGCCCCGTTGGCAAAGATGCACCCCGTCAGGTCTTCGTTCTCTTTGCAGATGTGAGCGATCGCAAACAGGCCGAAATTGCCCTGCAAAACCTAAGTGATCGTCTCTCCCTCGTCTTGGAGGCAGGCCAACTGGGCGTTTGGAGTTGGGACTTAGACCTGCAACTGTATTGGGATGCGGCGCTGTGTCGCATGTATGGCATTCCTGAAACCAGCCAGTTTACGCCTTGGCAAGCTTGGCGCAGCCAGGTTCACCACGACGATAGTGAGCGGGTTGAGGCGCTGCTGCAGGCCGCCATTGAGGGCGCACCTTACACCGGGATCGAGTTTCGCATTTGGCGCACCGATGGCGAATTGCGATGGATTCAGTCGTTTGCCCAGGTGCAGCACGATGCCCAAGGCAACCCCGCCCGCCTAGTGGGCATTAATTGCGACATCACCGATCGCAAACAAGCCGAACTTGAGCTGCGCGATCTGACCACTCGCCTCACTCTGGCGCTAGAAGCGGGAGCTTACGGCACTTGGACTTGGGATCTAGCCGAGACCCTTGATTGGGACGAGCAGATGTATCAGATTTTTGGTCTACAAGATCTGGATCACCCCATTACCTATGCCGAATGGATCGCCATGGTGTATCCTGACGACCTCGCTAGCATTGATGATCAGATCCCCGCTGTTCTTAAAGGAGAAAATAACCTCCACGCCGAATTTCGCATTCATCGACCCGATGGTTCACTGCGCTGGATTCAAACAACCGCTCAGGTGCAGCGAGATGGTCAGGACAACCCATTGCAGATAGTCGGCATTAACCGTGACATTACCTATCGCAAACAGGCCGAAACCGCTCTGCGGAATAGCGAAGAAGAACTCCGCGTATTTATCAATGCCAGCTCAGACGTCGTCTACAGAATGAGCGCCGATTGGCGAGAAATGCAACCGCTTGACGGCAAAGATTTTTTGGTCAGTATCGATAGCCCCAGCAAGTCATGGGTCGAGACCTATATTCCCCCTAGAGAACAGCTCCGAGTATGGACCGCTATCCAGAAGGCGATTCAAACAAAAAGCCCGTTTGAGTTAGAACACCAGGTTATTAAACAGAACGGCACCATTGGCTGGATTTTCTCCCGTGCGATCCCCATGCTGAATGAGCAGGGCGATGTTGTGGAATGGTTTGGAACCGCCAGTGATGTTAGCGATCGCAAGCAGGTTGAACTAGACTTGCAGCGCACCAACGCTGAACTAGTCCGCGCCACCCGCCTCAAAGATGAATTTCTAGCCAATATGAGCCACGAGCTGCGTACCCCCCTCAATGCCATCCTGGGCATGACCGAGGGACTGCAAGAAGAAGTCTTTGGCCCCATCACCGACCGTCAGCGCCGCAGCATGACCATCATCGAAACCAGCGGCAACCATCTGTTATCACTAATTAACGATGTGTTAGATGTGGCCAAAATTGAGTCTGGACAGTTCGAACTCGACTATGCTGCGGTCAATGTGGGTCTGCTCTGTAATTCCAGCCTTACCCTGGTCAAACAACAGGCCTACAAAAAATGTCTGCATCTTGAAACGCACGTTTCCAAACGCTTACCCGAGATCTATGGAGATGAGCGTCGCCTGCGCCAGGTGCTCGTTAACTTGCTTAGCAACGCCGTTAAGTTTACCCCGGAAGGGGGCCGTATCACTGTCTCGGCCTCTTACACCTCTCTGACACCGGAGGAGATCGCTCTCAATCGAGAACTCATTCATCCTGAGAGGGAGCCCTCCGCCACGGTGGGGATCTTGACTCTGTCAGTTGCCGATACGGGCATTGGCATCAGCCCTGAGAACGCGAACAAGCTGTTTCAACCCTTTATTCAGCTCGATAGCTCCCTCAACCGCCAGTACAAGGGCACTGGGTTGGGGTTAGCCCTAGTGAAACAGATTACCGAAATCCATGGCGGCAAAGTAACGCTGACCAGCGCAGTCGGCAGGGGTAGTTGTTTCACCCTGCAACTGCCCATCATCCCCACCGACAATTTCTTGGCAACAGCCCCCCCCTCCATCGGGGCCACTGCTCCATTAGATCCCGCTACAGCTCCCCTAATTTTGCTAGCCGAAGACAACGCCGCTAATGTCAGCACCATCACCGCCTATCTAACCGCCAAAGATTACTCTTTGATTGTTGCCCCCAATGGCCTGGAAGCGGTTAACCTAGCCACTAGCACCAACCCAGATTTAATTTTGATGGACATTCAAATGCCCCAGCTCGACGGGTTAGAAGCCATTCGCCAGATTCGCCAACAGCCAGCCCTGGCCAACGTGCCCATTGTGGCCCTCACGGCCTTGGCCATGCCTGACGATCGAGAGCGCTGCCTGGCTGCCGGAGCCGATGACTATATCAGCAAACCCATGCGCCTCAAGCATCTGGCCCAGGTGATTTCAACCCTGCTGGCAAAATCCTCTACAGAAGAGGCTGTCACGTTGCTCTAAACTTCTGTTATTTCTCCCTTGCGTTCCATTGACTAATGATGTCTCCCCCCCGCAACTCCCCAAAATTTGTTGTTGGCTTAGGGGCTTTTGCCGGGGGCCTGCCAGCCCTACAGCAATTCTTTGCGGCCATGCCTAGCGATAGCGGGGTCGCCTTTGTTGTGGTGTTGCAGCAGCACCCCGATTTTGAGAGTTTGATGCAAGAGCTGCTGCGTCCCCATACCAATATGGTGGTTCAGCAGGTGATAACGGACGTAACCCTGCAGCCCAACCAGGTGTACCTGATCCCGCCGGGGCAAAACCTGGTGTTGCAATCTGGACGGCTACACCTGGTTGATCAATCACCGAGGCCGCGATCGCAGGTCAACCTCTCCATCGACCTGTTTTTTGAATCCCTGGCTAGCGACTGTGGCGATCGGGCCATCGGTGTGGTGCTCTCGGGGGGAGGTCAGGACGGTAGCCAGGGACTGAGCGCCATTCGGGCCGCCGGGGGGGTTACCCTGGCGCATGCCCCGGCTACCGCCATCGTTCCGGCCATGCCTCAACACGCTATTGATAGGGGCGTCGTTAGACGAACCCTACCGCCTGACGAGCTGGCCCGTTTAATCTACGAATTTACCCAGCCGGGGGGGCAGAGCTATTTCCAAACAGGCAACCCTACGGATGCTGTGATTGAACCGGCTACGCTAAGGCAAATTCTAGATCTGCTGGACGCATCCGAAAATTTGGATTTTTCCCACTATAAAACCTCTACCCTCAGCCGTCGTACCTATCTGCGCTGCTCGCTGTCGGGCTGCAACACCATTGACGAATACCTCAACTGTCTGCGTCACTCCGCTGAGGAACGACAGCGGCTCAAGCAGGATTATTTGATCGGCGTGACGCACTTTTTTCGTGATTCTGAAGCCTGGCAGGTGCTAGAACACCGGATTTTACCCGACCTGCTGACCGCTCTCATTCAGGCCCAAACCGATACGCTTCGGGCTTGGGTATCGGCCTGTGCCACTGGGGAGGAGGCCTATTCCTTAGCCATTCTGCTCGACTACCTGATGGAACAGATGGAGCAGCGCATGCCCATCAAAATTTTTGCCACCGATGTCAATACCCATGCCCTGCAACAGGCCTCTGAGGGGGCCTACCCAGAGCAGGTTGCCAACGACTTACCTGCCTCCCTATTGAACAAGTACTTTACCTGGCGCAATGGACGGTTTCATGTGAAGCGTCGCATTCGGGAAAACATTATTTTTGCCCCCCATAACCTGCTCGAAAATCCTGGCTTTACCCAAATGCATCTGATTAGCTGCCGCAACATGCTGATCTATATGCGCCCAGACAGTCAACAGCAAGTCCTGCGGACCATTCACTTTTCCTTGGCGGCAAAAGGTGTTCTATTTTTGGGGGAATGTGAAAACTTAGGCGATTTGGAAGCAGAGTTCACCCCCCTCAACCAAAAGTGGAAGATTTTCCAAAAGCGGCGCGATGTGCGGCTGCCCTTGCTCAATCTGCCCAGTGTGGGGAGGTTCTCCCAAAGTTCAACTGCATCCTCCTCAAACTTTCGCTCTACAGAAAAGTCTCCGTCCCCCCTGAATCCTCTGCTTCAGCAAGCTCTGGTGAATGTTTACGCCAGCCGTCAGGCGACCTGTGTGCTGCTCGATAACCACCAAAACCTGTTGCACGTGGTGGTAGATGCGGCCCGGCTGCTGCAAGTTCCCCAGGGAAAAGTGACCCAGCAAATTACCGCTATGCTCCCCGACGATCTTCGGGTACCCGTTAGCACCGCCCTCAGCCGTGCCTATCGAGATGGAGAGCCCGTGACCTACATAGGCATTCCGGCCAAAACCATTGTAGGCGATCGCTCTCTACAGATCACCGCCACCTACACCTCCAGTGGCTCCAGCATTGATGGGTTTGCCACCCTGGTGCTCGAAGATAACCGTCCAGATCCACCATCTCCGGCGATAGGCAAATCCTTGCAGCTGGGCGAAGATACCACCCTGCGCATTATCGAGCTAGAACATGAGCTACAGCGGAGCCGCGAAAGCCTCCAGTCCACTATTGAAGAACTCGAAACCATCAACGAAGAGCTACAGTCTACCAACGAAGAACTGCTGGCCTCCAATGAGGAATTGCAAAGCACGAACGAAGAATTTCAATCCCAGGCGGAAGAACTCTACACCATCAATGCCGAGTACCAGGCTAAAATTGCCGAGCTCACAGAACTCACCGCCGATTTTAACAACCTGCTCCAGAGTATCGACATTGGCGTCATTTTCCTCGATCTGGATCTGAGCATTCGCAAATTTACCGAAGCGGCCACTGTCGCTGTCAATCTGGTGGAGACCGACATTAACCGCCCCCTAATGCATCTGACCCACAGTTTAGAGGGGATCAACCTTCTAGAGCCTTTACAGGAGGTGTTTGAAACAGAATGTCCTCTGGAACGAGAAGTCCGCCTTACCACCACCGGAGAAAACCTGTTAATGCGGGTACATCCCTATTGCCAAAGACGGGGCCAAGTAGATGGCCTGGTGATCACCTTTGTCAATATCAACGAGTTGAAGGAAACGGAGCGCCAGCTCTCCGAAACCCTGGAACTGCTAGAAACCACCTATACCACCACCCCCGTTGGCCTTTGCCTGCTGGATGCCGATTTATGCTACATACGCATTAATCCGGTGCTGGCGGCAATTGACGGGCTACCTGTCGCTGACCATTTAGGCAAAACTCCCGGAGAAATCCTGCCGGATCTGGCGGACACCCTGGAGCCTATTTTGCGCCAGGTGATTGAAACGGGGGAAGCCATCACCAACCTCGAAATTACCGGCACTACCCCCGCCGCCCCCGATGAAATTCGTCACTGGATCGCCAGCTACTACCCCGTCGGAGATAGGGTGGGCGCTGTTGTCACCGAGGTAACGGATCTAAAGCGCACCCAAGAGGCTCTGGTCAAAAACGAATCCCTGTTTCGTCTTACCCTCGACCAGTCCAACATCATGGTGTTTACCCAGGATTGTGACCTGGCTTACCAGTGGGTCTATAACCCACTCACCGGCTTCACCGAGGCCGATTTTCTCCACAAAACCGATCCCGAGATCTTTTCGGGCATCAATATCCAACCACTTACCAATGCAAAGCAGCAAGTGCTGGCCAGCCAAACTCGGCAGACCTTGCAGTTTCGGCTGGATCAAGCGGGGGGCGATCGCTACTTCAACCTCAAGCTAGAACCCCTGATCGACCTGGATGGCCGCCTTGTCGGTATTGCTGGAGCGGCTTACGAAGTGACTGAAGAAAAGCAAATTGCCCTAGCCTTGGCCTACGCCAACGACCAGGTCCGGGCCGCCAGCCAGGCCAAGAGTAGCTTTCTGGCCGTCATGAGCCACGAATTGCGTACTCCCCTCAACGCCATCTTGGGCATGACCGAAAACCTGCTGGAAGGCATTTTGGGGGAGGTTAGCGATCGCCAGATCCACGCTCTGGCCACCATTGAGCAAAGCAGCACCCATCTCCTAAATCTGATCAATGACATTCTCGACCTTTCCAAAGTCGAGGCCGGGCAGCTGGAACCAATCTGGGCCGTTGTCTCCGTCCCCGAACTTTGTCACCGCAGTTTAGAACTGGTCACCCAGCAGGCCCAGAAAAAACAGATTACCCTTGACCTCGACCGGCCCGCTGACCTTCCCAACCTGTGGGGCGATGCCCGCCGACTGCAGCAGGTGCTGGTGAATCTGCTCGACAACGCTGTCAAGTTTACCCCTAAGGGGGGCCAGGTGACTCTGGCTATTCGTGCTGAAGATGACCGGGTTAGCTTCAGTGTCACCGACACCGGCATTGGCATCGCAGCAGCAGATATTCCTACCCTGTTTCAACCCTTCACCCAGGTCGAGAGCGACCTCAGCCGCCAGTACGACGGCACCGGATTGGGTCTGGCCGTGGTCAAACAACTGGTAGAACTCCACGGGGGCGAAGTGTTCTGCACGAGCACGGTCGGTGTCGGCAGCAGCTTTACCATCGTGCTGCCCATCCAGTCGCCCACACTGGCCCCTCAGCTAAACCCTGAGCCCAGCCCAGCCCCTGCGATCGGCGCATCGACCCCAATTTCGGCCTCATCGGTGAATAGCTCTGCCCTGATTCTACTGGCTGAGGATAATGAGGCTAATATCGAAGCTACCACCAGCTACCTTGAGGCCAAGGGCTTTCGACTCATTGTGGCCCATAACGGCACAGAGGCCGTAGCGATGGCTCGCTCCGAAAAACCAGCGCTGATTCTAATGGATGTGCAAATGCCCGGGGTAAATGGCCTGGAGGCTATTCGACAGATTCGCCAAGATCTTGAAGGAAATGTTCAAAATATTCCCATTATTGCCCTCACCGCTCTATCGATGGCAGGCGATCGGGAACGTTGTTTAAGGGCGGGGGCAACTGAGTACATGAGTAAGCCGGTTAAGCTTAAAACGCTGACGGCTAAGGTTCAGGAATTATTGGCTGGCCCGTAGTGCGTTAATGGTCTGCATCAGACACAGCCTTCCCTTGGCCGATAGCTTCGGCTTCTCTTCACGCAACGAGGTTGTCTCCATCATGGCCAGTCTGGATGCTTCGAGCCCATCATACTCGGGGCAGTCTGGGGAGCGATCGCTCATGCGAATCTGTGACTGTACAAGGCCAGTTCCAGGTAACCCAGAAAAGCCGAGAATACTGACTCATACCAAATCCGACTTGTATACCTCCGGAATAGTGTAGGGTTGAGGGATGCCTAGACCCCTCCATCTCGAACCTCATTTTTCAGCCGACGAGCTTAAAGCGCGTTATCGAGCTAGCGTTGACCCGGTCGAGTCTCGACGTTGGCATCTGCTGTGGCTGGTTCACACACAAACGACGCTGACTGATGCCGCTAAAGCTGTGGGCTTTCACTACGACTACGCCCGAGTTGTCGTGAAAGATTACAACCGTGATGGCGCTGATGGGCTGCGCAATCGCCGCAAAGACCAGCGACCGCAACAGTCACGGAGTCTGCTCAACCCCAAGCAGCTCGAAGCCTTGGAAGCTCGATTGCAATCGCCCCCGGACGATGACGGGGTCTGGAGTGGGCCCAAGGTGGCGCGCGTCATCGCTGAGGTCACTGGGGTAACGAAGGTCTGGCCCCAGCGAGGGTGGGACTATCTCAAGCGCTTGGAGCAATCGCTGCAAGTGCCTCGTCCTCGGCATCGCAAAGGTGATCCGGAAGCCCAAGAGGCGTTTAAAAAAACTCCCGGAGCGTAAGGCTGAACTAGAACAGCAATATCCTGACGCGCTGGTCGAAGCGTGGTCGTTTGATGAGCATCGCTTGGGATTGAAACCGATTATTCGCAAGGTGTGGGCCAAAGTCGGGCAACGACCGTTGGCCCTGGTTGACCCACGCTATGAGTGGACGTACCTCTACGGGTTTGTTCATCCCACGACCGGCGATACCGAGTGGCTCATTCTGCCTCGGGTGAATAGCGATTGGTTTAACCAAGCCCTGGCTACCTTTGCAGATCAAGTCGGGGCTGGCCCTCACAAGCGGATTTTGTTGGTCATCGATGGGGCTGGATGGCACACCTGCAAAGACCTGGTGATACCCGACGGCATTCATCTAGAGGTCTTGCCGCCTTACTCACCCGAGTTACAGCCGGCAGAACGGCTCTGGCGACTCGCCGATGAGCCCTTAGTCAACCGCTGCTTTGACGCCCTCAGTGATCTCGAAGATGTCCTTGAGGCCCGCTGCCGCACTCTGCTGTCGATGCAATCCGAGATTAAGGCCCTAACTAACTATCATTGGTGGCCCTGGGCTGACCGGCAGGGCGATCGCCAGCGAATAACTGAGAGCATCCCCCCCGGTAGGGGTATCCACGTAAGGCGGGACGTAATATGCACCTGTAGCTCTGTGCCGTAAACCCAGGTGATGCCCTTCGACAGGTTGCTCCAAAGGAGCCGCTGCGCGAACAGGGCGAATGTTCGCCCTGAGCTTGTCGAGGCCCATTAGTGACTTGATCCCCATGCCCTAGGGTCTAGTTTCGCGTTGAAATTACTCCTCAAATTGCAGTCGCTTTAGCAGCATCGAGTTGCCAATCACCGAGAGGGAGCTGGCGGTCATGGCCACCACCCCCAGCATCGGATGCAGCAGACCCAAAGCCGCAATGGGGATCGCTAACAGATTGTAGATCGAGGCCCAAAACAGGTTCTGCACAATTTTGCGGAAGGTGGCGCGGGAGAGCTGAAAGACTTCGTTCACCTTGGAGAGTTCTCCTTGTACCAGGGTGACATCGGCGGCCTCAATTGCCACATCGGCCCCCGCCCCAATGGCAATGCCCACATCCGCCTGGGTCAGGGCCGGGGCGTCGTTAATGCCGTCTCCTACCATGGCCACCTTGTCGTGTTTGCTCTGTAGGTGCTTGATGGCGTCTACTTTACCCTCGGGCAGCACCCCGGCCAGCACCCGGTCGATGCCGACTTCGGTGGCGATCGCCTGGGCGGTGCGTTCGTTGTCGCCCGTCACCATCACCGGGGTAATGCCCTGGGCTTTGAAGCGGGCAATGGCGGCTTTAGAGTCAGCCTTGACCGTATCTGAGACGGCGATTACCCCAGCGGCTTGGTCGCCAATGGCCACGGCCATGGCGGTTTTGCCCTGGGCTTCTAGTGCTGCTAGGGCGGCTTCCAGCGGTTGGGGCGAGATGCCAGCCTCTTGCAGCAGGCGGCGACTGCCGACCCGCACCAGTTCACCCTCGACCCGTCCCTGCACCCCTCGGGCGGTGAGCGCCTGAAACTCACTGACGGCAGGAATCTCTATCCCTTCGGCTCGGGCTCCTTTGATAATGGACTGCCCCAGGGGATGCTCAGAACCCGCTTCTACACTGGCGGCGGCCCGCAGCAACTGCTGCCGGGACAGGTTCGGCCCCATCACCTGCACATCGGTGAGGGCTGGTTTGCCCTGGGTGATGGTGCCGGTTTTATCCAACACCACAGTGCGAATATCCTTCATCACCTGAATCGCGTCTCCAGATCGAATCAGCACCCCCCGTTTGGCCCCCATGCCAGAACTCACCATTAGGGCGGTAGGAGTGGCTAACCCGAGGGCGCAGGGGCAGGCAATCACCAAAACTGCGATCGCAGCCAAAAGTCCCAGCAGCCACGAATTCAACGTCGGATCTACCCAGGGCAGAAAGCCTGCGCCCCACACCAGAATTGGCCGCAGGGTCTCGGCAAAGAACCACCAACCCAGCAGGGAGACTAGGGCAATCACGAGCACCACGGGCACAAAATAGGCCGTGGCCTGGTCGGCAAATTCTTGAATCGGCACCTGGGAACCCTGGGCTTCCTTCACCAGGCGAATCACCTGGGACAAAAAAGTATCTGAACCCACCCGAGTCGCCTTGATCTGCATCAGCCCTTCCTGGTTCAGAGTAGCCCCCATCACCATCTCCCCCGGCCCCTTTTCCACGGGCACCGATTCCCCGGTGGCCAAAGATTCATCGATGTGGCTCGTGCCCTCGACAATCTCCCCATCGGTGGGGATTTTCTCGCCGGGACGCACCACCATTACATCCCCCACGGCCAGCTCCTGCACCGGCACTTCTACCTCTTCTCCATGGCGCAGCACCTGCGCCGTCTTGGCCCCCAAGGTCAGCAACGCTCGAATCGCCTGGGATGCCTGCCCCTTGGCCAGAGTTTCTAGATAGCGCCCCAGCAGGTGAAAGGTCATGATGGTGGCGGCCATCTCCATAAAGGAGGTCATGGGATAGACAAACCCCAGCAGGCCAATTAAGTAGGGGGGCAAACTGCCCATGCTGATCAACACATCCATATTGGCGGTGCGATTGAGCAGCGATCGCTTGGCGGAGCGATGGGTGCTGGCCCCGGCCACAAACACGACCGGAAAGGCCAGCACCGCCACGATCAACAAATACCCCGGAATCTCGACCCACAGCATATGCACCAGCATCAGCCCCATGATGATCGCGGTGGGAACCGCCGCCAGGGTGAGCTTGCGCTTGGCCGCCCGGAGATAGTTGGCCTCAATGTCGTCATCTGCTGCCTCGGGTTCTCCTACCGAGGCCACCTGGGCCACTTCATAGCCCGCCTGCTCTACCGCCTGGCGCAGGGCATCGGCCCCCACCTGTTGGGGGTCAAAGCTCACCAGCACCTGCCGGTCGGGCACCCGAGGTTGAACCTCACTCACCCCCGCTAAGCGCTCCAGGGATGTCCGCACTAGCCCGGCGCAGTGGTTGCTGCCCATCCCCGGCACCGTCAAAACCAACTGCTGGCTGGCTTGACCTGAGGTGCTGCGTACCTGGGCCACGTCATAGCCCGCCTGCTCTACCGCCTGGCGCAAGTCTTCAGGAGCCAACTGCTGAGGGTCAAAGGTCACCGTAACCTCGTGGTCAGCAATTTGCGTATGCACCTGGCTCACCCCATCAAGGCGATTCAGAGAGGTGCTGACCAACCCGGCACAGTGGTTACTGCCCATTCCCGGCACGATCAATTGGGTCGTTTGGGTAGCTGACCCCATGGTGATGCCCTTATAAATATCAATGGCCTTTGCTTCACCCTAGACCCTCTAGTGCGCTAGAGAGTCTAGGGGGCTGTCGAGAAATCTGGAATCGGTCTTGCTTCTAGCTCAGATTGTGCAGCAACCAAACCATTTTCCCGAATGTCAGAAATTAGCCACTCCATCTCTCTGATCTCTTGCCACTGGGCTTCGATGATTTCATCGGCCAGTTCACGCACACGAAGATCTTGAATCTGGGCTCGCTCACTGGTCAAAATAGCAATTGAGTGGTGAGGAATCATGCCTTCTAGATAATCGACGTCGCTCACCGTAATCTGACTGCGCACCAGCCACAGTGAAGCGCCAAACAGCACAAGGGCGCTTAGGTAGATGGCGATGTTAATGTTGCGGCTCTTATACATATGCAGCATGTATGACAGCATAATTACCATCATGGCAGCACCCATGATCAGTGCCATGAAGAGTCGTGTTTCACTAAGCCGGGCATGATCAAAAATGTGGTACGAATGCAGATACATCAAGAAAAACATCACAACGATTGAGGTGCCAATCATTGCAAAGTATCTAATGTAACTACCCTGCATTCCTTGGTGCTGATCAGCACCCGCATGTTCTGCGGTAGTTTGTTTGCTGCTATCCATCAGTCTTCTCCGTAGTAATAGTGGCGATACAAAAATTAAAAATAATCTTTACAAGCTAATCAAGCTAATAAATAAGTTCTACTTGGAAGATCGCTGTACTTGGTCGTTCTGCTTAGAAGTTTTTCTATTGGCGTAGGCGCATGCGCTTCACCATTTCAGCTTGCCCATACAGATTTCAGTATAGTGTTTACATTTCACTGCACAGGCCATGGCTGCATCGAAACTAGCTTGATATTTTTTGCAATTGAGAAGCACAAACGCTCTCGATTAATTTTTGCTTGACAATAGAAACCTATATAAAAATGCCCCCATCCACACCTATCCAGGGGATGAATCTTAATGGCTGACGCTTAATTTCTGACAGAATGTCGGTTGCCGTTGCTTTACCCTAGACTCTCTAGCTAACTAAAGAGTCTAGGGCGGAGTTACAAACCGTTGCGATCGCACATTTATCAACACAACTATGAATACAAATACCCATCCAAATAGGGATACGCGTATGGTACAGCAGCAGTACAACCAGATGGCCAGCCGCTACGATCGCCGCTGGCAGAACTATACTCACCAGACCCTTCAGTTTTTGTTGCACTGGGCCGATCTACAGCCCCACGAACGGGTGTTAGATGTGGGCTGTGGCACGGGAGAACTCGAATGGTTGCACCTGCAAGACCACCCCCAGCAGATTATCGACGGCATCGATCTGGCTGAGGCTATGGTTGCGGTCGCTCGCCAAAAATGTCGCCCCTTTCCCCAGGTCTCGTTTCAGGTGGGTACCGCTGAGGCGTTACCCTACGGCGATCACACCTTCGATGTGATTGTCTCTGCCAGTGCCTTTCACTATTTTCCCGACCCGCTAGCCGCCCTCAAAGAGATGAAACGGGTGATCAAGCCAGGCGGACGGCTGGTGATTTTAGACTGGTGTCGCGACTTTCTGTGGTGTCGGCTGTGCGACCTCTGGCTGCAATGGCGGGATCCAGCCCATCAGCAGTGCTATAGCCAACAGGAACTACACCAGTTCTTGCGTCAGGCTGGTTTTCAGGTCAAGGCCTCCCAGCGGCAGCGGTTTGGGCCATTCTGGGGGCTGATGATCGTCACCGCTTAGCCGATAGATCCCGCTGTCAGTGCTAAAAGCTCCTTCCAGGGTTGACTCTCCATTCCACTGGAGTGTTTAGAGTAGAGGAAAGAGCGATCGCCCCGAAATGCCAGCCCTGGCGGACGACATCATCAGTGCCCAGCAGGCCGAAAGTGACCAGATTGAAGCTTGGCGACAGGTCTGGTACGGTCAATAGAATGTCCGACTTTAGATAAAACCCGATGTCTTTATAACTGCTGATCAGACCATGCCTCACTTCAGCCGCAGAAAGTTTTTGGCCCTCAGTACCGTTAGCACAGGGTCACTGTTGCTGTACCAATGTGCGCGGCATCCCCACCCGATATCCTCGTCTAGCCCGGTAGGGTCTAGTACTGCGATCGCTAGTCAGGACGGCCTGCTAGACGTCAGCCTAGCCGCGACGCGAGGCACCGTCACCGTGGGCGGCAGGGCAATTGAGCTGATGAGCTATAACGGCCAAATCCCTGGGCCTCGCCTAGAGGCATATCCTGGGGATACGGTCGGGCTGAGGCTAAATAATCAGCTAGGAGAGGCCACGAATCTGCATTTCCATGGTTTGCATGTTTCTCCATCGGGCCATGCCGACAACATCTTCTTGGATATCCCTGACGGGGAAACCTTTACCTACGAATTCACCATTCCTGAAGATCACCCCGGTGGCACCTTTTATTACCATCCCCACCGGCATGGGCTGGTCGGTCGTCAGGTCTTTGCCGGGTTGGGCGGCATTTTTGTGGTGCGCGGCGCGTTGGATCAAATCCCAGAAATTCAAGCCGCAAAAGAGATCTTTGTCTTTTTGAAGGATATCGACTCTAGCAACCCGCTGGGGCAAGCCCACCCGATGCAGGCCATGCTGGGGCGCGAGGGCGACCTGGTCACGGTGAATGGGCAGCAAACCCCTAGTTTCACCCTTGAGGCTGGGGGGCTGTTGCGGCTGCGCTTGGTGAATGCGTCGGCGGCCCGCTTCTATCGCCTGAGCCTAGATGACCACCCCATGTATCTGATTGCAACGGATGGGGGTGCGATCGCAGCCCCCCAAGAACTCCCAGAGCTATTGCTGGCCCCTGGGGAACGAGCTGAGGTGCTGGTCAAGGGCGATCGCCCTGGGGGCACCTATCGATTAGTGAATTTACCCTACGACCGGGGTTCCATGGGCATGATGGGGCGAGGCGGTATGGGCCAAGGAAGAATGGGTCAAGGGGGAATGGTCGGCATGGGCCGTGGCCCGATGGGACAATCCCCAGCTGATTCTCCCCAAACCCTGGCTACCCTCACCTATGCCAGTGAATCCGCCTCAGTTCCCTTACCTCAGCAATTGATTCCTGTGATCGCCCTGCCGGAGCCCCAGCAGACCCGAGAGTTCCGGCTCCATCACGGTATGGCCCCTGGACAAAGGATGGTATTTCTGATTAACAATCGGGCCTATCACCACGACCGGATTGACACCCAGGTGACGCTCAATACCACCGAAGACTGGGATTTAGTGAACACCGACAGCATGGGTCATCCCTTCCATGTGCACACCAACCCCTTTCAAGTGATCCACCAGAATGGTCAGACAGAAGCCTATTGAGCCTGGAAAGACACCGTTTTAGTGCCTGCCGGAGCAACAGTCCGCCTTCGTATCCGCTTTGACACCTTTACGGGAAAGTCTCTGTACCATTGTCACATTCTTGATCATGAAGACTTGGGCATGGCCGGTATTCTAAATATCCAGGCTTAACTAAACTTACCCATGGATATCAATCAGGTTCCGACCAAACGGGCTGTCGCCCAACCGGTCGCGGTCTGTCGCCCCACCTGTTGACTAGCATAAACTGGTTGACTGCTATATATAAACCTTTGGCAACAGCTAGAGCAATTCTCAGTATGACTTGGCCGATTGAAGGAAAACCGCTCAGGCTGAGCTTGTCGAAGCCCGTTCACCCTTCGACAGGTTGCTCCACAGGAGCCGCTGCGCGCACAGGGCGAATGTTCGAGCTGAGCTTGTCGTTCGCGAAGCGTCCCCAGAGGGGAAAGCTCATTACTGACGCAACCTATCCCGGCTTAAGTTGATACCCCTCGGTAGATTAACCCACTGCCGGGGGGGGGCTCTTTCCGTTGGGGGGTCTGTCTGGAACTCACACAGTCCCCCCGACTCCGCCAAACTAGCACAGCTGCCGAAGAGCCCGGTAGGGTGCAATCACCACCAATCTCCCAAGACTCTGTGAATCCATTGCGCTATCGCCACTAAACCCCTGCCCCACGGGCACACTGAGAGCAATCACAGGGTTTTAGACCATGGCCACTCTCATCCCCTCCTACAGCAGCTGCGCCGGTCGCATGACCGGGGGAGAGAAGCGCCTGGCCCAGCGCCTGGAGGCCAAACTAGAGGATGACTACATGCTCTGGTATGACGTACCCGTCGGCCCCAAAGCCCTGTATCCTGATTTCATCCTCCTGCACCCCTCACGGGGTCTCTGCGTGCTGGAGGTCAAAGACTGGCGGCTAGACACCATCAAGTCTGTGAACCCGGATGAGTTTGCGATCGCAACCCCACCCCAGGGCTCAATCAAACACGTTAAAAACCCTCTCCACCAGGCGCGAGATTACGTCCTGGCGATGTGCTCACTACTGGAGCAAGACCCAGAGCTGGTGCAGGCCGATACCAGGGCAAGCTCATCTGCCCCTACGCCTATGGTGTGGTGCTGCCCAACATCACCCGCCGCCAGTTCGACGCTGAGCCGGTGCTGGCCCAGGTCATCGATCCTCACCTGGTCATCTGCAAAGACGAAATGACCGAGGCCGTAGATCCAGGAGCCTTTCTAGAACAGATCTGGGCCATGAGCCACTACAACTTTGGCACCACCCTCATCAACGAGCAGATCGATCGCATCCGCTGGCACCTGTACTCCGAGATGCGAATCTCCGCCAAGCAGCTCTCTTTCTTTGACGACGAGCCCGCCGACACCCTACAGACCGCTATCCCGCAGGGTAATTGCTCAACTCAGTAGCCAATCAGACTGCTGTGAGGTAAGGGCACGAGAAAGAGCATCGAAGGCAGAGATACCCTGCCGGCGAGCCGTATTCACCAGTGAGCGCACCTGGGCAAACAACTCTGCACCCCAGTCGGGGCGAAAGCCATGGGTGACCTTGCGAAAGACCACACTCCATCGCAGCGCCTGTTCACTGGAATTGTTGGTCGGCGGCACCGTCTCATCATCTAGAAAAAGCAGCAGATGCTCCCGAATCTTCAAGTAGCGTTTGAGCAGTTGCTGACCCTCAGGGGACTTGGGCCTCAAATTCAAGATCTCCCGTAGGCTGCCTCTCAATCGAGACCGGTACTGCTGAAGCGTGGATTCAGCTAACTGATGTCGTCGTCGATTCACGGCAATGGCGCGCAGTAACAACCGCTTCATCCGAGGGGCAAACAGGTCATCGCCCGCATCAATGGCATACTGGCAATCCCTGAGTTGATGGGCCAGACAGACTTGCCACTGCTCGGCGGGGTGGGCCTTTTGCGCACTGAATAAATCGGAGACCCAGACCTGGGGGCGGTGCCCGGCCATCGTCTCGTCAATGACGGCCTTCCCTCGACTAGGGCGAATCACATGCAGGCACACCTGCTCATTCTGGAACACCCACTCCCACTGGTTGCGACCGTTGATGCGGGCACTGGTTTCATCGCTGCATACCAGACGGGCACGGCGCAGACGTGCGACAATTTGCGCCACTGGTGCGGCAAGTTGGGTTTGAACCCGTTTTAGGAGGTTGGCAATTGCCCCTTCTGATATGGCCACCCCGTACAGGTCTCCCATCAGTTGGCTCAGCCGCTGATAGCTCACCGCATGACCGTACCTCAGATACGTCAGTACGCTGGCGATACTCTGACCAAAGGGTGAACCGGGCTCTAACCCAACTGGCACGGGGGCTTCATAGCTCTGCTGACAGCACGCACATTGCCCACCGTAGCGTTCGACCCGAGTCACTTGGGGTCGAACCTGAGGCAGTTCAATCCGTTCATACACCGCTTTGAGTTGTTGATGAGCACGCTCTACCGCGTTGCCGCAGTGAGGGCAACGGTTCACTCGCGCTACCACCACTGGGTCGGGCGATGCGCTCAGGTCTCGGCCACCTCCCGCACGACCCACACTCGCCGTTCGCTCGCTTTGGCTTGGCTTAGAATCCTCTGAGTTAGGCTTAAATCCTTTCGCCGGTGGCAAACTCGAATTGCGCGACGTTTTCTTGGTGCGTTTGCCTTTAAGCCTCTCGACGTCTGCCTGCAACGCTTGCACCATCTGCCACAGCTCTCGGATTAGAGCATCTTTCTCCTCAGAACTGAGGCCTTCTAGTGGCGGCAGGTCTCTCATGCCAAAAGTTTACCACCCTCTCCTATCCGTCGGTACCCGTCAACCTAGTTGAGCAATTACGAATGTCATTTGCCCATTAACTTTACCAAGTGCTTCTCTCCAGGATGAATGGTTCAATCCAAATTCCACAAGTCCAATAGACGGACAAGCAGTTGTGATTCTAGTGGCAAGAATTGTCATGAACTGGCCTGAAACTAAAATATCTTCCGTGCACGACCTTCGAGTACATATAGCACTGCATGTGGTGTTTCTCTGGGATAATTTCTATAGGTTCCTGCCAGTTCATAAGAACGTAAATCAACAACATTCACATTTCGATCATTTTCAATCACCGAAAAAGCATCGGCCAATGCAATTGCGCAAGTAACCTCTGATGCCTGAGCTGATGCTTTTTCTGAAGAGATGCTTAATCCTGAAATAAGAAGAAAGCTAGACAGAGCTAGTGATGTAAATCGCTTTATTTTCATAGAAGCCCTTGCAGTCATCCTTGAAATAGAAGAAACACGACACCCTTGCCTCAATCGAAACTCTACCAATCTTTTGAAAGTTGATGTTGCACTAACCTTCTGCCTATCGCTGGATAGTTCTTTCACAAATAAAGTTGAAATTGCTCTGCAAGAATTCAGCGGCCACATATCCATACTCCTTTAACTCTGGGATATATACATAGACCCAGAGATGTCCCATAGTATATTCCTCACAGCTGATTACATAAACACTGTCACCAAGATCTAGACGAGCAAAAATAAATCCTCCTCTACCCGATTCTAGAGGTATAGATGAACGTACATTTACGCTTTCAGATACCACAAGTGTAGGAGATAGGCCAGAAGAATAATATAAACTCATGTTGAAAGAATGTTCTCTTGGATTAGCAAGCATTTCAGCAGATTGTACGGCTGTTGGAAATGAGAGTGCTAAAGCAATAGATAGGACATTCATCATTGGTTTCATTGACTATTTCCTTTTTTCGACTTTTTACACGGCGACAAAGCTAGCTGCACCCTCAGACCTGGGGAGATGGAGGTTGCCAAGTAGAACAGTGTCCGCATGATGAGCGACGGCAGTTTCAGGGATAAAAACCCATGACAACTTAGAGAGAAGCAGTCAGACCGCCCCTCTACTCTAGATTTCCCGGTTTTCTAGCTGTCCTATAAGACGGTCTCGTAAGACAGTCTTGTTGATTTATGGGATTCTGTTTGCCAAGCCTTCACAGTTGGGATCTCCCCCCAGTGGGTCGTGTAGCGTTGCGAGAAATACTCTGACCGCATAGTCCAGGTGGGCTTCAGGCCCATCGCGCCAAACTTGACAGCGTCGGGGCAGAGCTTTCGGTTAAGGCTGTCCATTGCTGCCATCAAGCGATCGCGCTTCTCAGTATCCACCGGGGCCGCAAATAAGCTACCTTGCACCTCGCCCACAGGGATTAGCTCAGTGGCGATGACTTTGGCCTTCAGATACTCATACCCCGGCGTAAATGCCGCTTCAGCTAGCCTCATGGCCTCGTGGATGAGCACAGCGGTATCGTTAGTGGGCTGGTCGAGGGCTACAGAGCGAGCCGCACCATACTGGTTCTCGGGGCGGTAGTAGCTGGTGCGCATGGAGACGGTGAAGTGACCCGCCAGCAGGCCATCGGCCCTGAGCTTTTCGGCGCAGCGGGTGGTGTAGGTGGCCACCGCCTCTTTGATGTCAGAGAGTTCTGTCACCAGGTGGCCAAAGGAGCGAGAGACAATCCGCATGGAGACGGGGGCGGCCACGGGCTCCATCGGGAAACAGGGGGTGCCGCGCAGTTCCAAAAGGGTTCTCAGGCCAAGCACTCCAAATTTTTTCTTGATCACTCGCTCGTCGGCCTGCTTGAGCTAGAGCACCGTTTTGATACCCATGCTGTTGAGCTTGGCCTTGAGGTTTTTGCCAACGCCCCAGACCTCCCCCACATCAAGGCTGGCCAGCACAGCGTCAGGATCGGCCAGGGATTCAAGGTCGAGGACTCCGTTCAGGTTTGGGTAGCGCTTGGCGACCTGGGCGGCTAGCTTGGCCAGGGTCTTGGTTTTGGCAATGCCCACTGATACCGGAATGCCTGTCCACTGCTTGACTGTGGTGCGAATCTTCTGGCCGTAGTCGCCCAGATCAGCTTTAGTGAACCCGTGCAGGCCCAGAAAGGCTTCATCGATGGAGTATTGCTCAACCTCGGGGCTAAAGTGCTGGAGGGTCTGAATGACCCGCCGCGACATGTCCTTGTAGAGCATGGGGTTTGATGAGAAGGCGTGGATCTTGCCCCGGTGCAAAATCGCATCAACTTCGGGCTCTTGGCCACTTTTGGTGATGTGCAAAACTGGCACCTTTTGCGGCCCTCAAATTACAGCTGTTTAGCTGGTCAAAATAAACCGCTTCTCTAACAACTCCAAGTTAGCTCGCCCAAACATCTGCCGTTTCAGCATCTTAAGCCGATTATTCTGCCCCTCTACTGGTCCATTGCTAACCGCTAACGTCATCGCGGCTTTGACCGCGTCATAATCCTCCTCCAATCCCTCGGCGAAGCTCTGAAACGCTTTTATTGAGCTGGTTTTAGCCGCCTGTAGCCAATCATCCAGCTGATTGGAAAGCCGCTGCCGAACGAGATTTATAAAGCCTTGGGCCAGCGAGATAGCCCCCAATAACTCGGGCTGTTGAGCCAGCTGCTCTAATAAGACATCATCTTCAGTTGTGCGGGTTTCTGTTCGCTGTAAGATCAGCCATGCCGCTCGGCGAGCACTCAAGGGCTTGTGAGGAGCGGTTGAACGGGGAGGGGCTGGCCCCCGGCCCGACAAATCGTTAAGAGATTCCGGGCTAGGTAGGCCCGAAGCCGTTAATTGACGCAGCTGATGGGTATAGCGGGCTAGGGTCGAGTAACTTCCCGGATAGCCTTGCTGTTGGATCTGGTGAAAGAGGGCTTTGGTCTGGTGCTGTCCCCGATTCCATTGATCCTGGAGATAGGGTTTATAGGCCTCCAACCCACTTCCTTGTTTATGGATAGTGGGTTGTCGTTCAGGAAAGGTTGACGCGGCCAAATACTTGTAGACCGTCCGTTTGCCAATACCGAGATGGTGGGCGATGTCTTTAATGGCGTATCCTTGCTGCCGTAAGGCATGGGTTTGCTCATAGGTCTCCAAACGATGAGCCCGGTTGAGCGCTTTGGGAGACTGTGGATCCTCAGGTAGGTCTAAGGGATGCGGAACCTCGAGACCATCCGCCTGACACTGGTCTTTTTCAACCTGTTGGAGGACTGAGTGGTGTCCCTTAAATGCTGTTTCCAACGTCTCTTCGAGATTGTGCAACAGATGAAAGCGGTCGGCCACTTGAATCGCATCCGGTGCGCCTTGGCTCATCCCTCGCTTGTAGGTCTTGGAACGGTCCCGAGATAAGATTTCGACGCCGGGATGCTCTTTGAGCCAGCGTTCAAGGGTTTCTGCCGTGCGATCCGGAAGCAACGCAATGGGCTGATGCTGCTCAAGATCCACCAAAATCGTGCCATAGTTGTGCCCTTTGCGTAGGGCAAAATCGTCTACCCCTAAGACCTTTGGGGTCGTTAAAGACGGTAACGGCAGGCTCGAAATGACCCGCAGCATTGAGTTTCGACTATGCCTATAGCCAACCTGTTCGCTCAGGCGAGCCCCAGCGGCACCCCCCAACGCTAGGGCCATGGCTTTGAGATGGTCAGCATACCGAACGGTACGCCTAGCCCAAGGGGCCACGATTTCGGGTAAGCGTTCGGTAAAAATCCGTCGAGGACAGGTGTCATTGAGGCAGAAAACCTTGCAGACCGTCAGCACTATCGTCAGGCTGAATTGGACAACAGGTAAGTCTTTCAGGGTTCTGTCGTAGTGGCTATGGATACGGTGACTCGGGCGATGACAGAGAGGACACTGAGCTACGGTCTGAGTAGAGACAAGGTGAACCGTGACCTGCTGGGTGACCGTATCCAAATCCCAGTGCTGCAAGCTCAATTCAGTTTGGCTGGGGAGTAGATGCGAGATGAGGTCCATGGGGGTAGCTGATGTGAGAATGGATCCTCCTATTGTCTATAGCTCTCCCTAGATGGATCACCAAAAGTGGCCAAGAGCCCGAAGTTATGCAAATACGCACCCGGTTCACCAGGTCTTGGATAGAGTACAGCGTTGCCTGCATGGCCACCAGCGGCTTGGCTTCGGGCGATCGCGCCACGACGGTGGGTAGGGACGGGGCGCGGTTTCTGCCTTAGCAGTTCCGTTTCCACCATCCCCCCCGTTTAGAACCGTACGTGCGACTTTCACCGCATACGGCTCAACACTTGCTTATCCTGCTGAGTTTTGAGCTTATGGCAGGTGATGCAGAGCAACTGAAGGTTTTCCAGATAATCCGCATCCCGAGGGTCTTTAAACGCTCCACGAGGTCTTTTGTGGTCAACTTCGAGGTCTGCTGCCGGGTAGCATTGCCGACAGTGGGCACAAACATGGCCATCCCTCGCCAGGATGTCAGGCCGCCAGTCCATACTTTCTCGATTTCGACTCTCGTGCCCTGTCCAGGCATCATCTAAGGAGAACACGTCCTCCCGTTGAATAGCCTGGCCCGGTGCCGTGTAAGGATTCGCATGTTGCTTGGGTAGATACCGTTTGGTCGGAATTTCCCTCAACAGCCTCAGAGTGTGGGTATCTGTCCCAAAGGTTGACCCTTGGTAGTACTTTTCCATCACCTTTGGCATGCTGAGTTTGTACTTCCGGCCCAGCCAGTGTCCCATTAGCCAGAACACCTGGGCATCGAGCCGACTAAACACATGCTTGGGGCTCGACACATACTGGTAGTATCGTCCCCATCCTGAGATGATCCGATTCAGCGCCAGCAGCTTGGCATTGACCGAGCTTTGATGGGTGCGTGGGCTCAGAACCAGCTTCATTTTGTCTAGAAACCGCTTCTTTGCCGCATCGGGAATGGCGGTTCGTGGAACCATCACTCCGCGTGACCCAATAGCTCGTTGAATCCAGATGCCGAGGAACTGGAACCCATCATTGGCATGGGTGACCTTAGTCTTGTCCATGGCCAAGTTTAAGTTGAGCTTGGCTTTCAAGAACGCCTGTAGTTCTTGTTTCATGTGGAGGGCTTGGGCTTTGGTGCCATTACACATCACGATAAAATCGTCGGCATAACGCACGTACAGGAAATTCGCGTCCCTTGCCTTTCTCCGCTTCGCCTTGAAATAAGGGCTTAGGCCGGTATAGCCCTGCATATAGTCATCCAATTCATGGAGGTATATGTTGGCTAGCAGTGGACTTAGAATTCCGCCTTGCGGGGTTCCCTGTTGGGTCTCCCGAAAGAGCTTGCCCTCCATTACTCCTGCCCGCAGGAACTGCCAGGTCAATTTCAGGAGTTTCTCGTCTTTGACCCGCCGTCTGAGCAGTCGCATGAGAATGCGGTGCTGGACGGTATCAAAGTACGAGGCAATGTCTCCCTTAATGATCCAGAAGTAGTGTCCGTTGCGAGCCCGTAGTTGATTCACGATGTAAGCTATGGCGTCCATCGTGCAACGGTTGGGTCGAAACCCATAGGAGCGAGGACTAAAATCTGCCTCATAAATGGGCTCTAGGATCATCCGAAGAGCGTCTTGTACAATCCGGTCTCGGATAGCGGGGATGCCTAACGGTCGTTGTTTAATTCGTCCGTCTGGTTTCCGCTGCTGTATCGTCACTCTCCGCACTGGGTAGGGTTCAAACGTCCCCTCTTTCAAGGCGATTCGCAAAGACAAGAGGTTGCCCTTTAGTGTCTCATCGAAGTCTGCCATCGTCATGCCGTCAGTTCCGGCCGTCTTACTACCCCGGTTCCGTTTGACATGGCCATGCGCCACCTTGAGCCAGTCATCATTCACGAGCAGTGAGTACAGGTCATAGAACTTTCGTTCTTTGTCCTGTTCTGCCCATAGACTCAGTTTTCGCTGCATTTCGCTAACGTTCACGAGACTTCACCCATGTTGGCATTCAGCTAGTTTGCATTGAAACGTTCCGCAAGCTGTGGTCCTTCGCCCTGTAAACGGCGCTACCGTCTCTTTAAGAGGGGCGTGACTCCCCCGACTATTATGACCACACCGACCCTCCTGATACTCGCTGTTTGGCGATAGGACTTGCGTGGGTTCCAGGAGACTTTCGTCGCCTGTACTCATTTGCTCACGAGTTACGTCCTTCAAGAGGTTCCCAGGTTTGTCGTTAAGGACTCTGTGAGGGAACTTAGGCGGGGGCTACACAATCCACCTTTTCCTGCGCTCTGCAGTATCCCGACGTGGGTATGGGGTAGTTCAGGTAACCCATACCAAAAGTGTAACTACGGCTGCATTGTAGCTACACTCCAGCCTCAGCGCGGATGTATTGCGTTGAGACTCTGTCGCTGTCCTGGATTAAATAGGGTAGGACAGGGGCAACGTTTAACCCGTAGGTGTCAATCCCCTTCAGTTGGATTCACCGTATTCCCTCTTAGCCAAGCACGGCCTCTTGGTGGCCTATTTCGCACCTCACCGCGCCTTTCAGGGGCATGCTGCTCACACCATAGAGCATCCTATGATGCTTAGCCCCAACGGCTTATCTCTTACCTGCATAAGAGATAGAGTTACTGATGTTAAGACGTATCCATCGTTCACTCATTCCTTAACGCCACTTCCTGGCGCACACAGCCATCGTTGTTGGAGAGCACCACCACTGGCTTGCCCTCCAGGTCGGGCCGGAAGACTTTCTCACAGGAGGCGAAAAACGGTAATTGCTCAACTGGGTTGACGGGTACCGGCGAATGAGGGAGAGTGGTAGACTTTTGGCATGAAAGACCTGCCGCCGTTAGAAGGCCTCAGTTCTGAGGAGAAAGATGCTCTGATCCGAGAGCTGTGGCAGATGGTGCAAGCGTTGCAGGCAGACGTCGAGAGGCTAAAAGGCAAACGCACCAAGAAAACGTCGCGCAATTCGAGTTTGCCACCCGCGAAAGGATTTAAGCCTAACTCAGAGGGTTCTAAGCCCAGCCAAAGCGAGCGAACGGCGAGTGTGGGTCGAGCGGGAGGTGGCCGAGACCTGAGCGCATCGCCTGACCAAGTGGTGGTAGCGCGAGTGAACCGTTGCCCTCACTGTGGCAACGCGGTAGAACGTGCTCATCAACAGCTCAAAGCGGTCTATGAGCGGATTGAACTGCCCCAGGTTCAGCCCCAGGTGACCCGAGTAGAACGGTATGGGGGTCAATGTCCATGCTGTCAGCAGAGCTATGAAGCCCCCGTGCCAGTTGGGTTAGAGCCTGGTTCGCCCTTTGGTCAAAGTATCGCCAGTGTGGTGACGTATCTGAGGTACGGTCATGCGGTGAGCTATCAACGGCTCAGCCAACTGATGGGGGAGTTGTACGGGGTGACGATATCGGAAGGGGCAATTGCGAATCTGCTCCAGCGGGTTCAAACCCAACTTGCCGCGCCAGTGGCACAAATTGTCGAGCGTCTGCGCCGTGCCCGTCTGGTGTGCAGCGATGAGACGAGTGCCCGCCTCAATGGTCGTAATCAGTGGGAGTGGGTGTTTCAGAACGAGCAGGTGTGCCTGCATGTGATTCGCCCCAGCCGGGGGAAAGCCGTGATTGATGAGACGATGGCCGGGCACCGCCCCCAGGTCTGGGTCTCCGATTTATTCAGTGCGCAAAAGGCCCATCCTGCTGAGCAGTGGCAAGTCTGTCTGGCCCATCAACTCAGGGATTGCCAGTATGCCATTGATGCGGGCGATGACCTGTTTGCCCCCCGGATGAAGCGGCTATTACTGCGCGCCATTGCCGTGAATCGACGACGACATCAATTGGCTGAATCAACCCTTCAGCAGTACCGGTCTCGATTGAGAGGCAGCCTACGGGAAATCTTGAACTTGAAGCCCAAGTCGCCCGAGGGTCAGCAATTGCTCAAACGCTACTTGAAGATTCGGGAGCATCTGCTGCTGTTCCTAGACGATGAGACGGTACCACCGACCAATAATGCCAGTGAACAAGCCTTGCGTTGGAGTGTGGTCTTTCGCAAGGTCACCCACGGCTTTCGCTCCGACTGGGGTGCAGAGTTGTTCGCCCAGGTGCGCTCGCTGGTGAACACCGCTCGGCGGCAGGGTATGTCTGCCTTCGAGGCCATTTCTCGCGCCCTTACTTCAAACCAGTCGGATTGGCTACTGAGTTGAGCAATTACGAAAAACGAGTTGCAATCTACCAGGGCGAACATGGCTAGACCCTATAAAGAATAAGGGTTTACAGCATTGGAGGCAGGAAAGATAGACGCAGTAGTAATCCTGTACTATCCTCTGCGGTGGTCACTGTCCTATGAGACTGTCCTATCGTCACCAGGGCAGCATGGGCCAACGTCTTTGGGCCACTGCGATCGCGCTGGGGCATTGTGCTTTAAAAACAAACCTCCACTGCCCAGCGCTACCAGTGGGGGTGGCTCTCAGGGTGTATCTACGCTCTAGGACGCTCTCAGGAACTCGCTGTGGGCCTATGGTGCCCTTGGTTTGGGGGGTACTCGTAGAGGTAGGCCAGATTGCGCTGTTTGGCGTATCCCTCGGGCCTGATGTGATCTCATGCAGTAGTAGGGCTGGTATTGCCGTTATGCCCTGAGCTATCGGGACTTAGAAGAGATGATGGCAGAGCGCGGCTTGTCGGTTGACCACAGCACGATCAATCGATGGGTCTTACAGTATGGACCGGAGCTAGACAAGCATTGTCGTCCGCATCTGCGCCCGACGAACGACTCCTGGAAAGTGGACGAAACCTACGTGAAAGTTAAAGGGGAATGGAAATATCTTTATCAAGCCGTAGATTCCAGCGGCCAGACCTTGGACGTTATGTTGAGTGCTCAGCGCGATGCCAAAGCGGCCAAACGCTTTTTCAAAAAGGCTTTGAGAGCCCGTCACACGTCTACTCCTCGTGTCATCAACGTGGACAAGCATGCCGCCTATCCGGCGGCGGCAGATGACCTCAAAACAGAAAAAGCGCTTCCGGAAGAGACCGAACTTCGTCCCGTCAAGTATCTCAACAACATGATTGAACAAGACCATCGCCGCATCAAGCGCTTGGTCAAACCGGGATTGGGCTTCGGCTCCTTCCATACGGCTCGACGCACCCTCAAAGGGTACGAAGCGATGGCGATGATCCGCAAAGGACAGATCCAAAATGTCGATAGAGGGGATGTGACAGGACAGATCTCTTTCATCCACCAAATCTTCGGTATCGCTGCATAGATATAGATAAGGAAGAGGGATTTCATCCCCTAATTTTGTTTTTGCGACAGAACCCGGTGGCGGATTGTTTCGCTGATTTCTAACGCCGCCTGCTCCTCAGCGCAGTCTTATCAATACTCTAGAGTTGGCAGACCGCCTGGTGGAGTCTATAGGGATTAGGTGTTTTAGCCGAAATTTTTACACAGGGCGTTTGCGTAAGTATATTGGGGGACAGAGCGGGCACACTGAACAAGGAACTTGGTCGATTGAGAAGACCGAATAAATAGGTATATCAGCATGTTTATAGCCAAAGTGGGTTAAGCCCATGGCTAATCCTAAGCCCACTGCTCTCACAGCTGCCATTATTCACGATCCCCTGACCATAGAGCCAGGTAGCTCGGTGATGAGCGCGATCGCCCTGATGAGCGACGTTCGCACCCTTTGCCCGATTGACCGCGACCACACCGCTGAGGAAAGCCTACACCCAGAGGCTCGCTCTAGCTGTGTGGTGGTGGTGGACAACGACCAGGTGGTAGGTATCTTGACCGAGCGGGATGTGGTGCGCCTCAGTGCCCAGCAGCAACCCCTCGACCAGCTTTTGGTGGCAGAGGCGATGGCCCATCCGGTGATCACCCGACGTCAATCTGACCTCGTTGACCTAATTAGCACCATTGATCTGCTGAGACAGCAGCACATCCGCCATCTGCCGATTGTAGATGAGCAAAATCGCCTAGTGGGCCTAATCACCCACGAAAGCCTGCGGCAGCTGACCCGGCCCGTAGATTTACTGCGGCTGCGGCTGGTGCACGAGGTGATGACCGCTCAGGTGCTCACGGCCGGGCCAGATCGCTCCATGCTAGAAATTGCCCGGCTGATGGCCGATCGCCGGGTGAGTTCGGTGGTGATTATGGTGCCCGGAGGCAGCGCTGATGCCCCCTTCCAGCAGGCGGTGGGGCTGTTGACGGAGCGAGATCTGGTGCAGTTCCAGTCGATGGGACTGAGTTGGACGAAAACCACGGCCCAGACGGTGATGAGTAGTCCTGTATTTAGCGTTGCCCCTGAGGTATCCCTATGGGAGGTGCAGCAAATTATGGAGCAGTGCTGGGTTCGGCGGCTGGTTGTGGCTGGCGAGCAGGGGGAATTGCTGGGTATTGTCACCCAAACCAGCCTGCTGCGAGTCTTTAACCCTGTCGAACTGTACCAACTGGCGAAAGTGCTGGAGCAAAAGGTGACGCGCTTGGAGACGGAGCGGATTGCCCTGCTACAGAGCCAGGCGGCAGCGTTGGAATGGCATACAACGGAGAGCAACCAAGCGATTACGGCCAAAAAGGCGGTAGAGGAGGAGCTACAGCGGCGAGAGGCCCGCTACCGCGCATTGATGGAGGGCGCTAGTGATGCTATTTTGCTGGCTAATCCTGGGGGATATCTGATTGAGGTTAACCCTCAAGCCGTGGAGTTGTTGGGGTACGAAAACCACGAGTTGGTGGGGATGCACTTCAGCCAGCTGCATCCGCCAGACAGTTTACCTCACGTGGCAGAAGCCTTTGCAGCCTTGGTCAAGAGGAAAAGGATCCATAATTTAGACCTTGAGATCCTGCGGCGGGATGGGCAGCGGGTACCCGTAGATATCACGGGATCGGCCATTGAAGTGGGGGGAGAAATTATCATCCAAAGCATCTTCCACGATGTTCGCGATCGCCGCCAGACAGAACAGGCTTTCAGGGATAGTGAATTACGCTTTCGGCGGGTGTTTGAGTCGAACGTAGTGGGGATGATGTTCACCGACTTCAATGGCCGCATTAGCGACGCCAACGATCGCTTCCTAGAGATGCTGGGCTACACCCGCCAGGAGCTAGAGTCGGGCAATTGCCTCAACTGGGCAGAGCTGACGCCCCCGGAGTATCAGGCCCAAGACCAGGCCGCGATCGCCCACCTCCAGCACCACAATGCCATTGATCCGTGGGAAAAAGTCTACCGCCATAAAGACGGGCATTGGGTTCCAGTGCTGATTGGGGTGGCGATGCTGTCTCGTGAAGACGAAAGCTGCGTGTGTGTGGTGGTGGATATTAGCGATCGCAAAGGCTACGAAACGGCCCTGCAAGACTCTCAGCAATTGTTGCAAACCGTTCTAAATACTGTGCCCCTGTCGGTCTTTTGGAAAGATCGGCAGTCGGTGATTCTGGGCTGCAACCAGGCCTTTGCCACCGCCGCTGGGTTTGCCGAGCCTGCCGATGTGCTCGGCAAAAACAATTTTGACCTCGGCTTGCCCCAGGCGGAAGCCGAAAGCTACACCGCTGACAGTCTTCAGGTAGTCACGTCAGGCATTGCCAGGCTAGGCATTGAAGAAACCATCACCCCAGCCGGGAGTGAACCACGGTGGGTAGAAACCAACAAACTGCCCCTCCGGGACGGAGCCGGGACTATCATCGGTGTTGTCGGCACCTCCCAAGACATCACCGTTCGCAAGCAAGCCGAGCAAACCTTGCGTCAGCAGACCGAACGGGAAACCGTGCTGCGGGAGATCACCCAACGGATTCGTCAGTCCTTAGACCTGAGGGCCATTCTAAATACTGCTGTTGAGCAAATGCAGCACACACTGCAAGCCGATCGGGTGGCTGTGTATCAGTTTCGTCCCGATTGGAGCGGTGACTTTATTGCTGAATCTGTGCATGAGCCCTGGGTCAAACTGATGAACCCTGGTATTCAGAAAGTCTGGGAAGATACCTATCTTCAGGAAACCCAGGGGGGGCGATTTCAAAACCACGAAGCCTTTGTTATTCCAGATATCTACCAGGCGGACCTTCAATCCTGTCATATTGAACTTCTAGAACAGTTTCAAGCCAAAGCCTTCGCTATTGCCCCGATCTTTTCAGGGGAAACCCTTTGGGGACTCCTGGCCATTTATCAGAATGAGACCTGCCGCCAATGGCTACATTGGGAAGTTGACTTATTGCAACAAATTGCCAATCAGTTGGCGATCGCCATTCAGCAGGCCAGCCTGTATAAGCAGGTTCAGACGGAGTTGCGAGAGCGGCAACAGGCAGAGGCCAAAATCACCCAACAACTGCGGCAGCAAACGGCCCTAGAACTGATTCTGCGACAGATTCGACAGTCCTTGGATTTGCCAGAACTGTTGGAGATCGCCACCCAGCAGGTACAGGAGTTGCTCCAGGGCGATCGGGTGATTGTGTTTCAGGTTTGCCCCAATGGCCAAAGCCACATTGTTGAAGAAGCCGTCGCCCCGGATCTCCCCCGACTCAAAGCTATGCATTGGGAGGATGAAACCTGGTCCCAAGATATTCTAGAACGCTATTGGCAAGGGCAGCCCCGGATTGTGCCCGACGTGATGGATGACATCTGGACCGATTGTTTGGTGGACTATTCCCAGGCCGGGCAAATTCAGTCCAAAATGGTCGCCCCAATTCTCCAAGAACTACGCAGTCCAGAAGATCATCGCTGGGTGTCCCCCGCAGACAGCAATAAACTGTGGGGGGTGCTAGTGGTTCATGCCTGCCACACCCGACGGGTCTGGCAGCCGGAGGAAGCTCAGCTTTTGCAACAGATTGCCAACCAACTGGCGATCGCCATTCAGCAATCCTATTTATTTGATCAATTACAGCAGGAACTCACCGAACGGCAACAGGCCCAAGCCCAACTCACCCAACGCAACGAGGAACTGATCCGCGCCACCCGCCTCAAAGATGAATTTTTGGCCAACATGAGCCACGAACTGCGCACCCCCCTCAATGCCATCCTGGGCATGACAGAAGCGCTGCAAGAGAAGGATGTATTTGGCCCGGTCAATGCCAAACAACTCAAGGCGCTTAAAACCGTTGAGCGCAGTGGCTCACACCTGCTGGAGCTGATCAACGATGTGCTAGATGTGGCCAAGATTGAAGCCGGCCAGGTAGAACTGGACTGCGCTCCCACGGCGATCGCTCCTCTGTGTCACTCTAGCCTGGCGTTTATTAAACAACTCGCCCTACACAAACGCATTCAACTCACCCTAAATTTGCCCGCAAATTTGCCCACTTTATATGTAGATGAACGCCGTATTCGGCAAGTGCTAATCAATCTGCTCAACAACGCGGTGAAATTCACCCCCGAGGGGGGTCAAATCACCCTTGAGGTCACCCCCCTTGAGCCCACGCTATCCTCAGCAGCCCCTGCCTACCTGCAATTTGCAGTGACCGACACCGGCATTGGCATTACCCCCGCAGAGCAGCAGCGTCTGTTTCAACCCTTTGTGCAGGTAGACAGTGCCCTCAACCGGCAGTACCAGGGCACCGGGCTGGGGTTGGCCTTGGTCAAGCGCATTGTGGAGCTGCACCAAGGGCGGGTGGGGCTCACCAGTGATGTGGGGGTGGGCAGCTGCTTTACCTTTGCTCTTCCCTGTGGAGCGGCGATTCCCTCCCCGGAGCCGGCGTCTATCGCTTCCCTTGAGACACCCTCACCGGCAACTACTTCTGCCCCAGCACCGCTAATTTTGCTGGCCGAAGACAATGAAGCCAACATTAGTACCATCGTGAGCTATTTACAGGCCAAGAACTATCGGGTTGAAATCGCCTACAACGGGCAGGAAGCCCTTGACTACCTCCAGCACCTCAGGCCCGATCTGATTTTGATGGATATCCAGATGCCAGGGATGGATGGCCTGGAGGCGATCGGCCATATTCGCCGTGACCCGAGCCTAGATGAGGTACCGGTGATTGCCCTGACCTCGTTGGCCATGCCCGGCGATCGCGATCGCTGCCTGGCCGCTGGCGCAACCGAATATTTGAGTAAGCCGGTTCGGCTCAAGCAACTGGTCGAGATCATCCAGACACTGATCCCGCAGACCTCCAGCATCCCCCTCCCAATTCCTGAAACCCAACACCCGAAACCCAGCCCCTAAAGCCCACAGCAGGGTCGCGGTACCGATACTACCCAGTATTCTCCAACACTTAGCTAGCCACTCGATTTAATCTCATGGCCTTACCTTCCACCGCACCTCCCACCCTCTTGGTGGTGGATGATGAACCCGACAATTTTGATGTTATTGAGGCCATGCTCAGCGTTCAGGGCTACATCCTGCATTACGTGAGTAATGGCCAGGCCGCCCTGGACTGCCTCAACACTGTGCAGCCCGACCTGATTTTGCTAGATGTGATGATGCCTGGGCTCGACGGCATGGCGGTATGTCGGCAAATCAAGGCTCTGCCCCAGGAGCGCGGCGTGCCCATCATCATGGTGACGGCTCTCGACTCCAAGCAGGATCTCAGCCGCTGCCTGGAGGCCGGGGCCGATGACTTTCTCAGCAAGCCCATCAACCGGGTTGAACTGGTGGCCAGAGTTCGCTCCATGCTGCGTATTCGCCAGCAATACCAGCAGCTAGCGAGTTTCAACGCCGAGCTTGAGAGCTTGGTCCAGCAGCGCACCGCCCAGCTCCAGGTGATGATTGACACAGATGCCCTGACTCAGCTTCCCAGTCGCCCCCAATTGTTGCAAGCGACGTCGATGGCGTTGCAGTCTGCGGACAGGTCTAAAGAGGGGGCAATCACGGCCCCTATGCCTGATCATGGAGTTGCTCTAGCCCATCTAGACTGCGACCACTTTAAGTTAGTGAATGGGGCCTTTGGCTATGACGTCGGCAACGACTTACTCAAAGCCATTGCCCAGCGCCTACAGCAGCTGCTGCGCCCTGGGGATGTGTTGGCCCGAATGGGGGGCGATGAGTTTTGCTTTCTATTGCACCACCTGGATCACCCGGCCCTGCTAGAAAGCTGGACCCAGGCTGTATTTGAGAGCTTTGCCAAACCCTTTCGGGTAGCCAACTGTGACTTTTTTATGTCGGTCTGCATGGGGGTGGCGCTGGCCGATACCGCCACGGCCCAGCCAGAGACCCTGCTCCAGGCGGCAGATACTGCCATGCATCGGGCAAAGCAGCAGGGCAAGGGTAGCTACCAAGTGTTTGATGCCCAGTTGACCACCGCCACCCGCCATCGTCTTGCCCTGGAAACTGACCTGCAACGGGCCTTGGAGCATCAGGAATTTGTCACCTACTATCAACCCATTATTCGGTCGGCCACCGGTCAGATCGTTGGCTTTGAAGCCCTAGTGCGTTGGCAGCACCCCGAGCGACATCTGGTGCCGCCAGGAGAATTTATTCCCTGTATGGAAGAGACCGGATTGGTGGTGCAAGTGGGGCTAGTGGTGTTGCGGCAAGCCTGCGAGCAACTGCGGATCTGGCACCAGCAGGGTGCCCCCGACTTAACCGTGAGCGTTAATCTCTCGGTGCGACAGTTTGACAGCCCTACCCTGGTAGCCGACATTGACCAAATGTTGGCCGCCACCGGGGTGAATCCGGCCTGCCTGAAGCTAGAAGTTACCGAAAGTGCCCTGATGAACGACGCCGAAGCGGCGATCGCGGTGATGGAACAACTGCGATCGCGCCAGATTCAAATCAGCCTAGATGACTTCGGCACTGGTTATTCCTCCCTGGCCTACCTACATCGCTTCCCCATCGATACCTTAAAAATCGATCGCTCCTTCGTGCAGCAGATTCACACCGGCAACCGCAGCCACCAGGTGATCAACACCATCATTGCCCTTAGCAGTCAGCTATCGCTGTCCGTGATTGCCGAAGGCATCGAAACCCCAGAACAACTCCAGTTTCTGCAAGCGCTGGGGTGTGAATTTTGCCAGGGCTACCTGTTTGACAAACCTCAACCCGCCTCAGAAATTTTGCTAAAACGGCCCCCATCCCGTGCCGACTTGGCAGCGTCACTGTTGGAGGCCCCAACAGTACCAACCTGAGCTGAGCTGACCTCAGAGCTGGTATGGGTACAAACGCTAGCTGGGAAGGGTTTTGGGTAGGGGAAATGGGTATCGGGTATCGACCTGATACCTAACACTTGACCCCAAACCCCTCTACAAACGATACCTCTCCCCCTATAACTTCCCCACCCATCCCTAAGCGTGGCCTGCCAGTCACAATCATCAAGGGCTTTTTGGACAGCGGCAAAACTACCCTGACCAATCAGCAAAATCTCAAGGTGCCGGTCTTAGTCAACGAGTCTGGATTTGGGGGCAAGGTAGCTGGGGAAGTGGCGTGCCCTTCGTAACGAAGGGCACGGTTGGCGCGAATCTCAAGCTTACGATGGAGTGTTCGCTTTCCAAGGAAAGCTGAGGCTCCAGCGACTGGGAGTAGCCCCCAATCCGGCTGCATAGCTGCCCGCGCCGCAACCATGCCGCAGCTGCATCTCCTGTGAAACCCCTCTTTACACAAAGCATCCCAACCAAACCTCTCGATTGACTGGGACGTTTAGGGAGAACGGCAAAATCATACTAAATCCGGATCGCATACCCCCGAAATAATTAGACTTGTCATGCGGGCCACCAGTGATAATTGGTCAAGGCTTTAATCTCGGGTTGCATTGACAGCAAAGTACGGCAGCGGGCCTCAAGGACATCTTCGAGATCATTGAGGGCCATCGACAAAACCGGGAATTAAAACATAGGCACAAAGCCGTTCGCTACTACAACAGCGACGCCGCAGACCTAGGCCTACAGCACCACACAAACTATTGGGCTAGTCAGAAACTTAACCGCTGACGAACAGCAGATCGGAGCTCATCGCTTGCTCAATCTGCCGCAACTATACTGGCCTCGCCCGAGCAAAACCGTAATATAGATTGCATCATATATGATGCAAGATCTTTGTGAGGATGCCATAGTAATTGGGGTTACAGCCCAGAGTCGTGTTTTCTGCAAGGCACTACAGCGGCTGATCTACCCTGGCAGACCTTAGCTTTTGGAGCCGCCACCTTGGTCAAGCTGCAATTGGGAAGTTTCAAGCAAGCTCCCCGCACTACCCATGCCACCGTTACTGAGCACCTCCGCCAGGCGATTCTTCTAGGGCAGTTGCCTGGCGGTACCCGTCTGGTGCAGTCGGAGTTGGCAGAAGCCTTTAACGTCAGCGTTACGCCCATTCGCGAGGCGCTGCGCGAGCTCAGTACCCAAGGTCTGATCGAGCTGGATGCGTTTAAAGGAGCCGTAGTCCGTATGCCAACCCTGGGTGAGCTGGAAGAGGTCTACGAGCTGCGATCGGTTTTGATTCCCCTCGTCGTCAAAAAGAGTATTGCTCGAATTACCCCCCAAGCGCTTCAGCAGGCTGCCGCTCTATTAACCCAAATGGAAGCTACAACTGAGCATGAGCCATGGGTTGATCTCAATCGCCAGTTCCACAACCAGCTAGATGACGCTGCCCAAGCTACCTGTGAAGTCCAATCAGGGTGCCCCCGGCATTGACGGGATGTTGCTGGACGACTTTGCCGCCTACGCCCGGCTTCACTGGGCCGAGATTCGCCAATCCTTACGAGATGGACGCTACCGCCCCGCTCCGGTGCGACGGGTCGTAATCCCCAAGCCAGGGGGGAAGGGCGAGCGCTTGTTGGGCGTGCCCACAGTCCTAGACCGGGTGATCCAACAAGCCATCTCACAAGTGCTGACGCCAATGTTTGACCCGGAGTTTTCCGAGTTCAGCTTTGGTTGTCGTCCGCAGCGCAGTGCCCACGGCGCGATTAAACAGGTAAAGGACTACGTCAAGCAAGGATATCGGGGGGTGATGGATTTGGACTTGGAAAAGTTCTTCGACACCGTGAACCACGATGTTTTGATGGCGAGGGTGGCCCGCAAGGTGCGGGATAAGACCTTGCTAGGCTTGATAGGTCGATACCTGCGAGCCGGGGTGATGGTCGAGGGCGTGGTTCAGACAACGGAGTGGGGAACCCCGCAAGGGTCACCCCTATCGCCGTTGCTCGCCAACATTCTGCTGGATGACCTCGACCAGGAGTTGAAGCGCCGAGGCCACCGTTTTGCCCGCTATGTGGACGACCTGGTTATTCTGGTCAAAACACCGCGTGCGGGCCAGCGGGTGATGGCGAGCGTGACTCGCTATCTGACCCAGGTGCTAAGACTCAAGGTGAATCCGCAGAAAAGTCGGGTTTGTCGGATTGAGCGATTGGAGTACCTGAGCTTTACGTTCCAGGGAATCCGCATTGTTTGGTCTGAGCGAGCTTTCCAGGACTTCAAGCACCGCTTGCGGGGGTTGACTTCGCGGCGGTGGCGAGTGTCGATGGAATACCGGCTGAAGCGGATCAGCCTCTACCTGCGGGGTTGGATGGGCTACTTTGGGATTTCCCAGCGGTATGGGCCAATTCCCGAGTTAGATGGGTGGCTAAGGCGTCGAATTCGGATGTGTTATTGGAAACAGTGGCGCAGACCGAGGACGCGCATTGGCAACCTGCTCAAGCTGGGAACCCCGAGACAACACGCTTTTTCAACTGGCTTGAGCCGGAAGGGCTATTGGCGGTTGTCACGGACGCTGGCGACGCAGACGGGGATGACCAATGAGTGGTTAGCACAGCAGGGATTGATCTCGATTCGTGACCTCTGGATGAAAGCCCAGGGTTACGATGAGAAGTCTGCTAATTCGTCTAGCAGTTAGGTTGAGAACCGCCCATTGCGGAGCCGCACGATGGGTGGTGTGGGAGGGGGGGATTCGTGAGGATTCTCCCTATCCCGATTTAGCTTCGTATCACAATACGCAGACTATCGCTCATTTAGCCTGAGACAGACTGCTTTAGAAAATTTATGAATGCGCGAACTTTAAGGGGCATATAGGCACGGGACGGATAGACCAACCAAGCGGCGGTGCTGAAATTTGTTGCCGTCACCTCATAGTCTGGAAACACGTTGATAAGGGTACCTGCCTGCACATCGACATCCACTAACCACTTGGGTAGAAGCGCCAATCCCATCCCCGCGATCGCACATTGCTGCAAAGCAATCGCACTTGAAATTACGGTACGTCCAGAGACTGACACCTCGCTGACCTGTCCGGTCTGATCCTTCAACAGCCACCGCGAGCGAAATCCGGCGAGGGGGAATAGCAAACAATTGTGATTGGCCAAATCCATTGACTGCTGTAAGGAGTGCGATCGCTTAAGATAAACCGGACTTGCACAGACTGCATATTGGGTGGGCATTAACCGTTGGGCCACCAGGGTAGAATCCGCCAGGACTCCGAGGCGCACGGCAACATCAATGCGGTCAGCCACCAGATCAACTACCGTATCAGTCAACCAGAGATCGACGGTGAGATCAGGATATTGTGCAGCTAATGCCGGAAGCAGTGGCACAATGCAGTGGTGCCCAAAGGAAACAGAAGCCGTGACGCGAAGGGTTCCCCGAGGCTTTCTAGAAACGTCCGTGATGATGTCAATGGCTTGCTGCATCTCGGCTAGCAGCGGTTCGATGCGCTCAAAATAGGTGGTTCCGGCCTCGGTGGGGGACAGCTGGCGGGTGGTGCGTTGAAAGAGCCGCACGCCGAGTTCAGCTTCTAGCCCCGCGATCGCTCGGGAAACTGATGAGGGGTCTAGATTGCGATCTCGCGCTACAGCCGCAAAGCTGCCCTGGTTCATGACCTCCACAAAGAGCTGCAAGGCCGATACATCCATCGCTGAAACCGACTCCCCATCAATGTTGGTGCTCGTGTGCTAACCGTGATCGTAATGGAATCACGGCGATTCATGAAAAAAACACACGAGTGTTGTTCATGAGTTGGTCTTTATTGCTTTATATGCAGTGAGTAGAGTGAGCTCATGGTTCACAGTTTCTTTGGAGGCCAATTCATGACCCGAATCGCATTATTAGGCGCGGGGGCTATGGGTTCTCGCATGGCTCAAAATCTACTCAAGGCTCAGTACAAGCTAATTGTGTATAACCGCACTGCCGATAAGGTCAAGCCCTTAATTGATCAGGGAGCGGTCTACGCCGACAACCCTAAAGCCGCCGCTGAACAAGCTGATATTGTGATCAGCATGGTTACGAATAATGAAAGTTCCCGCAACGTTTGGCTTGATCCCAAGGTCGGGGCCGCACTGGGACTGAACAAGACTAGCATTGCGATCGAGTCCAGCACCTTAACAGTCGGATACATCCGTGAGTTGGCCGCCGCGATCACCCAGCGTGGTGCAGCCCTTCTCGATGCGCCCGTAGTAGGTTCCCGCCCCCAAGCCGAAGCGGGAAAACTGATTTATCTGGTTGGGGGGGAAGCTGAAACCCTGGCTCAGGTGCAGACAGTCCTATCCTCTGCGGGGGCTAGTGAGATTCACCATCTAGGGGAGAACGGTCAAGGCATGGCGATGAAACTAGCGGTCAATGCTCTGTTTGGCATTCAAGTTGCTGCATTGGCAGAAGCCCTTGGCATGCTGGCCAAAGGCGGCATCTCTGGAGACAGGGCAATGGCCTTGCTGGGAGAGTTACCGATTCTCAGTCCCGCTGCCAAGCTGGCTGGCAACCTAATGCTGACGGGCAATCATGCTCCGCTATTTCCGATTGAACTGGTTGAAAAAGACTTTCGCTATGCAATCGCCACAGAGCAGACCTCCGGGGCCAAAATGCCTATAGCTACAGCTCTACAGGATGTTTATCAAAAGGCGATCACCGAGGGATATGGAAAGGACAATATTACCGGGGTGATTCAACTTTTCGTCTGATATCCTCTCTAGGAAGGTCATGTCAACCGACAAAATATAAGTGATTGCAATAACCTTCAGGAAGAAAGCTAACGATCGTGGTCAACGTTTGCAAATAGCTTTGAACTCATCACCAGCGGCTTGAGTCTGTCCGATGCACCACGGTTGTTAGGCCCAATTTCTGACTGGCAAATATTCTCAGGCTTCATATCCTGAAAGCAGAAATTAGTCAGGAAGCCTGACCACCAACTCCATCTCGACCTGCAATTCGGCTGCAGCCAGTGCCTCGACCCCAACACCGGTGACACAGGGTTGAGCACCCTCAAAGGTAGCCAGAAACGGTGGCATAACTTCTTCTGGCACTGGTCTGTTAAGAGGAGATGCATGGAAACCCTCTCATACCGAGGAGTTCCTGGGTGGATAGCGGGCGACTGTATAGGCCGATTGCCATCGCCGGAGTCGTCTGTTTCCCCAATCCCCAATGCGGTCTAACCCAATTGTGGATGATCCGTTGGACATCTAAGGCTCGCTGCAACCCGTCTTGCGTTTTAGCATAGAGGTTTTGACGCCGACGATAAGCGCTGCATCGCCGCCTTAAGGCCGCATTGTGAGCCTCGTTATGGTTGGCATGCACCTCGGCTAGCGGGCTAACGGCGGTGTAGGGATGCTCTGGTCTTACCCACATGATTCGCCGCAGGCCTTGAGACCCTTTCACTTTCATGGCTACTTCCAGGCCATACCGCCAGACTTTTCGGGTGCGATAGGCACTCGGAGAATTGCGTAGCACCAGATAGACACTGGCTAAGTCCCACAACGCTTTGGCGTAGCGCCACTCACCATCAGTGAACCACCGGATATAAGAGCACGCTTGCGCCCACTGCCAGGCCTGTTGAGTTCCCCGCTGAAACAGCAGTTCATCTTTGTGTCCTGCTATCGCTGACACCCAGTAGCGGCTCTGGCGCTCAATAAAGTGAATCGTCCATCCCTGAGAGCTAGCGGGGGGGACGGTTCTCGCCCACGCGAGTGTAGACTTCATCGCCTTCCAGCGTCACCTCTTGTTCGCCTGGGGCTGGGGGGGACCAGGTGTCAGCTTGACGGGCTAACCGCTCTTCCCAGCGCAAAATGGTGGAGTGCGACGTCCCAAACAGGCGACCTGTCGCTCGTACTCCCAGCCCTTCGCTGCGACCATTGAGGGCAGTCGCGACCACTGAACTGGGGGTTCGCAGGCGAGCCATCGGGGTGCCGGTTCGGTCGTTGAAGCACTTGCTACACCCTTTACACCGATAGCGCTGAAGCACAGTGCCATCTGAGAGCGATTCCCGACCATTCTTTACGACCTGTTGACTCTGGCAGTAAGGACAATCCATGAGACTGAAGTAGTTGCACTACAGTCATTTTACTCATCACCGTCTAGCAGACCAGTGCCGCCAACACGTCGTCGGTGTCATAAATGGCTTCTAAAATTAGCTCTTTAGCCGTGGCAATATCATCGCCATAGCCGATACCAATGTCGTACTGCAACCGGCGGTTTTCAAAGGCGGTGTTGACCAAAACCGAATTGGTAAATAGCTCTCCATTAGGAATCACAATGCGGCGACCGTCGTAGGTTCTAAGAGTGGTGGCGCGAGTTTCAATGTGCTCGACGGTGCCCTCAAAGTCTTTGAAAATGATTTGATCGTCGATTTGAAACGGCTCAGTCAATAAAATGAGAATGCCCGCCAAGAAATTCTGCAAGATATCTCGAAAGGCAAAGCCAATCGCCACCCCGCTGATGCCCAGGAGCTGCACCAAATCGCCAGCCTGCAGGGTGAGAATGACAATGGAAAGGGCGACAAAAAGACCCACCAAAACCGTTGTGCCCTGAGCCAAACGCCCTAAAACCAGACCGACATTTCGCGTCCGCCGCCGCCGCTGGGTGAGCCGTCTAACCGTTGTTCTAATGCCTTTAGCTACCCAAAAGAAAATTAAAAATACGACAATGGCCAGGGCAATGTTTGGCAACAGAGCCAGAAAACCATTGACCATCGCCTGAATTTTTTCCCAGATGGGTGAATAGTCGAAATTCATAGATCTAGAGAATAATATCTATGCCAGCCTAAGGAAAACCAGGGGACTCGGCCTCTACCCCCAGTGGGTTATGGGTGTGCTGAATTAATTTTTAGCAGGAGGCGCTTCGAGCACATTGACGCTGACTAAGGGCGTCACATCAAACCCCTCATCAAGCAGGTGAGCTTGAATGGCCTGGGTCAACTCAGCCCGAATGTCTGCGTCAGAATCGCTACTGTTGGGCTGGCGCTGCACAAAGACCTCCGACAGCAGCGTATTTTGGCCCTGGATGTCAGCCCGAGTAAACCGCGCCGTTGACTCCACCAGCTTGACCTGGGGAAATTGTTGAATGACGGATTGCACTTCGGCATTGGCCCGCTGGGTGCGGCTGGAGCGCTGTAGGCTGGGCGAGTTTGACAGCTGCCAGGTGAGCAGGCCGGCCAGAGCGATCGCACTGACCCCAGCGCCACCGGAAACACTCCGGGCTTGCCCCGCCGGTAGCGCGCCCCGCGGGTAGATAGCCCAAAGGTGCGAAACAAAATCGCCGCCGACAGGTTGATGCCGCTGAGCTGGAGCAGCAGCAAAAACACCCCATTGACGGCCATATCCCAGCGGCCAATGGCCATGGCCATGCCGATAATGCCCGCCGGGGGAGCCAGCGAGGCCGCCACCAGCATGCCAGTGGCCGTGCCCGACACCAGGCTGCTGCGCTCCGACTGCACCAGGTTGACGGCCCCCGCCGCCCCCGCGGCCAGGGGCAGCAGCACTGCCACCGCTGAGATCTGGCTGTTGTCGATCATCAGCGGGGTGGCAATCTGCTGCTGAAACACCAGGCTGAGCAGGGCCGCCACCGCAATGGTGACCAGCAGGGCGGTGAAGTAGCGCAGCACGCTGCGGCCCATCAGGTGGCGATCGCCCCGGGCCGAGGCAATCGCCGTATTCATGGCGGGTCCGGCAAAGGGGGCGATCAGCATGGCCGCCACCAGCAGGTATGTGGTGTTGGTAAATAGCCCAATCCAGACGATCACGCCTGCGATCGCGGCATAGCTCAAAAACCCCTTCCACGAGCCCACGCTCTGTAGCCCGGCCAGAAAAATCTCAATCGGGCTGCGCTCCTCCACCTGGGTGACCTGCTCCGCGGCCTGCCCGGCGGGGGGGTGCAGGGCCATGACCCCGGTTGGCACCAGGGTAACCTTTAGCTCCGGCAGATCTTGAAGCGCCTCTAGCAGCGACTCTACCCGCTGGTTAGAGACATGCACCAGCACCATGTCGTGGGGGTTGTCGCCAGTGGCCTGCCACTGGGCCAGGTTGGTGCCCTGATAGTCCCTGGCCTTTTGCAACACGGTCTCGCCGTTGCCGCTAGGCACTTGAATCAACAGTTGGCGCATGGAAAATCCGCAGGTAGAGCTCGTTCAGTCACGCTCTCTATCCTGGGGATGGTCGGCGAGCTTAGCATCGCCTGAAAGGCTAGTAGTTGACTGGGCCGAAGGGGATGGGCTGTTGAAACGCTAGGAACTATGGCGGGCCAGCACCCACAGCGACAGCTTTTCGAGCATAACCAGCGTGGCGGTAATGCCCACCGCTAGGCCAAATAAAAGCAGGTTACTCTCGTTGCCCGAACGCAGCGCAAAGCTCAGCGACGTCGCCACCGCAGGCGGGTGAACCACATCCAGCACAATCATCAGCACGATAGTAATCACCATTGCCAATCCGCCCGACAGGTAGCCCGAGCCCACCGTTGTGTAGGTGATAAAGCCCAGACCTGCCGCCATCAGCTGCGAGATCAGCAGCGTGCGCACCGAGTTGGTGCCGTGCTGTGGGTCGAGGTAGATCAAAAAGGCGCTGGAGGCCAACGAGGCAAACAGCAGTCGCTGCTGGCTGAGCGCTTCGACCAGGGCCAAAACTGCTAAAACTACCGCCGTTGGGGCGATCGCCAGGGCGAGTTCTCCCCTTAGATTCAGCCGGCGGCGCAGGGCACGATTAGCACCTTTAATAGGCTTCAGGCTTTTGCGATCTTGACTCATATTTGAACGAGGTTCCAGTGGCTACAGCAATCGGTTCCCACTTAGAATCAGCAACGCTGAAAAATTCAGCATGTCCAACTCTCCAAATCCAGCCGCGATCGCATGAGCCAAAACGAGCTAGACCTCACCCGACCCAACCGCGCCAAAGCTACAGATTGACGCTCCACAACTGTTCCCTTAAACAGAAGCGAGGCTGACTCAAACCGATTACTATCGGCCAAGTGAGCACCGTTTGGGGTGATAGTGACTCGTCTCCAAGGTAACTCACAAGCCTCACCTGTGGACCACTGGAGATAGAGCGATGCAGTTTAAAAAATGGGTCGGCCTGCTGGCCCTGGGAGTCTCTATCTACTTGCTCTGGGAAATTCGTCAGGTGCTGCTGCTATTGTTTGCAGCGGTGGTAATAGCGACCGTGCTAAACCGGGTGGTGCGAGTCTTACGGCGGCTGCGGATTAAACGGGGACTTGCGATCGCCATCACCATTGCCCTGCTCCTGCTGCTGGTCTTTGGCCTTTTTGCCATTATTCTGCCCCGATTTATTGGCCAACTTCAGAATCTAAGCGCGCTGCTGCCAGGGGCGCTCG
Organism: Nodosilinea sp. E11; assembly: GCF_032813545.1. Taxonomy (NCBI): domain Bacteria; kingdom Bacillati; phylum Cyanobacteriota; class Cyanophyceae; order Nodosilineales; family Nodosilineaceae; genus Nodosilinea; species Nodosilinea sp. E11. The sequence continues at coordinate 91,277 of NZ_CP136514.1, read as the reverse complement.
AGCGCCTAAGTAACATTTACAACTGGTTTCAGGGCCGCATTCCCGGCATGGGTCTAGGAGAAAGCCAAGGGGTAGACCGCCTGCTAAATGAAGCCCAGGCACTAGTATCCAGCACGTTTGGCAACTTTTTCATCATCCTCAACTCGTCGATCAACGCGGTAGTCAACCTATTGCTCGTTGTAGCAGCTACCGTCATGTTGCTAGTCAATCCTGGCTCCTACCGACGCACCGTCATCGTCGCATTTCCCGCCTTCTACCGCGATCGCGTGAACGAAATTTTGAACAAGTGCGAACATTCGTTGGTGGGCTGGTTTCAAGGCACCCTAGTAGGCATGGCAACCATCGGCACTCTGAGCTATATTGGGCTGCTGATTTTGGGAGTGCCGCTGCCCCTAGTCAATGCCATTCTCGCCGGGCTGCTAGAGATTATTCCTAACGTTGGCCCCGTTATTAGCGCGATTCCAGCCATACTACTAGCCTTACTAGATGCTCCCTGGAAAGGGCTTGCCGTGCTGATCTTGTACTTCTTAATCCAGCAGCTTGAAAGCCTTATCCTCATGCCCATACTCATGAAACAAACCGTATCGCTCATGCCCCTGTTTACGCTGCTTTCGGTCGTCATATTTGCGGCCTTGTTTGGGTTGCTAGGGCTATTTTTGTCTGTTCCACTGCTGATTGTGGTACAAACTTGCCTACAAGAAGTGCTGGTCAAAGATGTAATGGATTCTTGGCAAGCCCCCCGTCCCCCAAGCCAAGATCAGGTGCACCAGCGATAGGCTGGGCTTAATTGCTCCCATGGGCGATTGAGCATGGCAGCCATGAAGAAATCTTCGAAGAGTTAGATCGCCAGGACGTCACAGAGCGTTATCTGCCGCCGTGAAAGCGATTGAGCAAACTTAATATGTGGAGAAAAGGTGATGTCTATCAACTGGAAAGGGTACCGCTTTGCTGCTTGGATTGGGCAAACGCTACTTGTAATCGCTGTTCTCGCCACTGCTATTCAGGGTAAGTGGCAAGATACGATCGCCCTAGCTCTTTTCCTAGTCGTCTCTCTTATATTTGTGGTGAAAGATGATAAACTACCAACCCTGTTTGATTTTCTGTTTGTCCTTGCAGCTTTACTCAATGCCGGAGGTTGGGTATGGGAATGGTTTTATGCCCCTGGACTTTATGACGAGCTAGTTCATGGGTTCACCATGTTTTCAATTACACTAGCTCTGAGTTTTTTGGTGTACAGCCCCATGCTACCGATTTTTCGTCAACACATACTGCTATATCTAGTAGCGATTACTAGCTTTGGTATTGCAATTGGAGCGTTGTGGGAAATCACTGAATGGTTAGCAGGTAGGATTTTGGCAGCCGACGTGATTGGCAACGTCGATGATACAGTCACTGACATGATCATGGACACGTTAGGATCAGGGTTGGCAGCCATTTTCAGTCTTTGGGCATTGCAAAAGTGGACAAATTTGAGTGTGGGGAAAGAGGCAGCAAAAAGCCATCTAAGTCATCATAAATAATAAGTTACTTTGCAATCACCATTTCTACTGTTGACAGAAAACAATGAAACACATACTTTCTGTTTTTTTGACAGCTGTGCTAGTTAATATATTTGGTCTATTGCCGAATTCGCCAGCGATCGCTCAATCTAGCTACTGCCCTGATCCGGGACCAATTCCAGCGGCTGAAACTACCCGAGAATTGGAGCTACCCCAGTTCGGCGTGGCACTCACGATTCCCTCCAACTTCAGAGCAATTCTTCGCAATGACGGTACAGTTGAGGTTGTAAATCCTGGAACTTATCAAGTTCTTACCTGTGTTGCCCAAGGTGGACAAGCATTAGGAAGGGGATACGCTTCCGTTATTGTTCGCTCGGTCAATAATTCCGAGAATCTTAAGTTGCAGCAATTTGTTGAGCGGAATACCCACTTTCAGGGGCAGATTTCTCCTTACACTTTAGACGATCAAATAGGATATTTAGTACAATCACGCTCAGATAGCAGCGCTCAATTTTGGCTGCAACTAGTAAATCGTTCAGACGTTGTTGTGATTTCGGCAGGCTGTAGCTGTAGAGGGATGCGCGATCGCTTAATTTCAATTTTAGATCGGTCTAGCTTGATTACCTCAAGATGACTCCTTATCTCTAGATAGCGCTTTCCCGTTAGATAAGTGGACTACAAGTTTTTAGAAGCAATTTGCGGCAATGTTTCATTGCTGTCGAAGCAAAAGATATGGAGCGAGTGCAGATCATTGTTCGGCGCTATAAGGGTACCCGACAACATCACACTCTATGTCTTTGATGCCTAGGTGTCACGGTCGATTTGGCCGCACTGACCAGGTTAACGCTCGAATTGGTGATGAAAGTAGATGGAGAAGCTGGGGTGCCTTACGTCCCTGAGGGCACGTCTGACGCCGGACTTAAAAGCATGGTGGAGTGATCGTGCCCTCAGGAAAGCTGAAGCACCAGCGACTGGGAGTTACCCTCGATTAGGCCGCACAGTGGCCTGGTATAGCTGCCTGCGCCACAGAGCAGCATCACAATCTCGCTCGGCAGCTTTCTCGTGAAACGTTCCACAAGTTGTCCAACACGGTGCTGGACAACTGCCGCTTAGCTACGTTAAAGCCCCCTGCGGGTACGGGTGTGTGGTAAGTAGATCGGCTCATTGCGCGTGCAGGCAACTATTCCTCCTTCACTCGCTAGTACGGGTCGTGTGATTTCAGCACATTTGTCTATTTCGGACGAATATATTTGGGCGTTGCTGGATGAGTGTATGACTCGTCAAAATTGTCCCTCACCCTAGCCATCTCCCAAGAGGAGATGGGACAAGACGTCCTCAACCCTTCTTCCAACGGGAGAAGAGTTGAGGGGTAATCATGCCTGGAATCAGCAACGCCAGTGGCTGAAGACCGCGAACATTCACTAGAAGGCACTATGGCAGCCTTGCTACCAGGGGCCAGGTACTCAGAACAAAGACAACAACGGCCACAATTGCTAGGAGTCCGTCAATTAAGTTGCCTAGCAGAGAGCCGACTACCGTGCCGAGGCTGGCGCGCAGGGCAACTTTGGCTTTAGACTCTCCATCGAGCTCTTTGCGGGTCAGATATTCTCCTAAAAAGGCTCCGATAAAGGGACCAATCAGGATTCCTAAGATGGGGCCGCCTAGCGGCAAGGCAGGCAGCAGTCCCACAATGCCGACCACCAGACCAATCAACGCCCCGAGCTGGCCCCACTTGCTAGCCCCAAATTGCTTAGCGCCCCAGTAGGCCGCCAAGAACTCAATAGCGGCACTGGCAATCAGCATGGCAAACACAATCAAGATGGGCCAGCCAATGCCTGCGAACTGGGTGATGACTGACCAAATCAAAATTGCCAACAGAATCAAGCTTGATCCTGGCATGCCAGGAATCAGTTCACCCACAGCTCCCAGGGCCATAACCCCCACAAGAATCCAATACAGTTGTACGTAGTCCATGTTTTGACCTCACGGAGTTAGCGTAGACGGGGCGGCACGGTTTGAGAAAAGTTCTGTTGACCCTCCTCTAACGCTGGGGGCACTCCCTGGGGATAGGTTTCTTGAATGAGCGCCTCTAAACGTTCAACCCGGTTGCCCGGATTGGGGTGGCTGCTGAGAAACTCTGGCGGTCGGCCACCTTCACTCGCCTGATCTAAAATCTCCATCAGCTCCACCAGTCCCTCGGGGTTGTACTCGGCGGCCGTCATGAAGTCAAAGCCCAAGCGATCGCTTTCTAGCTCATCCTGCCGCCCATAGTTCAGATTGACGAGCTGATTCACGGCCTGAGCAATCATCGCTGCCTGCCGACCGCTGGTGGGATCATCGCTGGCCGCTACCCCCACCGCATTGACTAAAGCCACCCCTAGCTGCCGCCGGGCCAGGTGCTCTGAGCCATGGCGGGCAATGACATGGCCAATCTCATGGCCCAAAACCCCTGCTAGCTGGGATTCTGCGGTTAGCTGGCGGAGCAGGCCGGTGGTGACAAAAATTTGTCCTCCTGGCAGAGCCAGGGCATTGACGGTATCGGGGTCGTTCAGCAGGTGAAACTCAAAGGAGTAGGACGATTGGGCAGCAGCGGAACGGCTCACCACCTGTTGGCCCACCTGATCCACGTAGCTCTGCAAGACCGGATCGGGGTACAGGCCGCCAAACGATTGCACCACTTCCTGGCTGCCCTGCTGGCCCAAAACAACCTCTTCTTGGGGGGTTAAAGCGACGCGCTGGCGTTCTCCTGTGATTGGATTTTCTGACACAGTTGTGACGTAATTGAACAGCCCAAAGAGGGCAAACAGCACCCCTATAGCCAGACGAACCAGCAACTTGATCACAACAATTGCCCCTCTCAACCCTGCTGACGTTACCGACAATTAACCCTTTTGTCCTCTGGCGCTAGGCTGATACCCGCAGTTCACTAGGGCCGACAGCTTTTGCTCAGTCAAGCTCAAATAATGATGGTTATCGGCGTTGGGCTAGTCAAGAGCCCAGACACAATATCGCTCGGTTAGCAAGCACCCAACATCTGCCGAGCGATCGCTTCACGTTTGCTCCATAAACAAGACGTTCAGCCTAAAAACAGCAAAACTGCTCAAGCTAGTTGTCCGCGCCGCAACCCTGCTGCAGCTGCATCTCCTAAGGAAACCCTCTCTGCACAAGGCATCCAAGTCAATCGAGAGCTTTAGCTGCGTTTTGCAGGTAGAACGGTAAAATCAGGCGTTGAGACAACTGGCACAAGGTAGCCGGTTAAACTAAGCCGCTGAGTCGCCTCAACGGCTCGTCTTCAGAACCAGACGTGAGAGTTTCCCCTCATCTAGCTCCTCAACAATGCAATGCCTTGACAAGGCAGACCTCCTCAAATCGCTTAGCGTTTTGTTGTCGTGACAGTGTCGGTGCAGAAGTTGCAGGTTAGAGTATCGGTTGTCCCCTCCCTGGCAAAGGGGTAGGACATGGTCTACCTCCATCCGGTCTTCTGCCCTGAAATACAGACCACAGGCTGGGCACTTCCCTGACTGTCGTTTTAGTAAGACCGCAACTCGGGTCGGGAGTTCAGGGTGCTTGCCTAGGCGTTGACTCCAATAGAGCCAGTCCCCGTCGTAAGGGCTTCTGTCGGCTTTCACTTTGACATGTCGCCTAATGGCGGTGTCTTGGTGATTGATGAGCCGACTCTTGCCATCGCTGGTCGAGAATTGGGACTGGTGCCAGTATTTACGCGCGACCCACTGACGACTCTTGTTGGAGTGCCGACGGGTCGCCCATCGCCATAGCTTCCAAAACGTCTGCCACTGCGCTTTCTGAAAGGTCTTCTTACTGACGCCAGAGGCGTAGTAATTCGTCCAGCCTCGGATAACCGGGTTGAGTACCCGAATCAGCGCACTTTGTGGTGCTGCTCTATAAGCCTGGATAATAGACCTAACTTGCGCTAGGTGTCGTTTTAGGTTCGCCTTGCTGGGCGTAATGAGCGTTTTGTGGCCAAGGTGGGACTTGGACTGATGTTTACCGACCCGGTTTTGCCGGACTGTAAACCCCAGAAAGTCAAATCCCACATTGCCCTGATACGGGTGCAAGGTGTGCGAGTACCGGGTTTTGCTTGGCTGTAGCGCTAAGCCTCGCTCGGCTAGCCAGGAGACAATGGCCTGCTGGCAGGCTTGAATGACGTCAAGCTGTTCGTGGAGAATGACGAAGTCATCGGCATATCGAATCAGATGCGCTTTAGGGCTCACCTGTTTGATTCGGCGTTCCATTCCGTGTAGGGCGATATTGGCTAGCAATGGGGAGATAACTCCTCCCTGGGGAGTGCCCTCTTCGGTTGGAAACCACTGCCCTGATTCCATCACTCCCCCCTTGAGCCACGCTCTGACCTGACGACGAATCAGGGGCGGAGCGTTGAGCTCTTGCAGCAGGGCTTGGTGACTGATGCGGTCAAAGCACTGCGCAATATCCGCGTCCAGAACGTACTTGGGAGTAATCCGGATGCAGTTAAAGATGGCCTCTATCGCATCGTGGGCTGAGCGTCCTGGGCGGAACCCGTAGCTATTGGGCTCAAATCGGGCTTCCCATTCGGGTTCCAACGCCAGCTTCAACAGCGCTTGTCGGGCTCTATCGGCCATTGTTGGAATACCGAGCGGGCGCTTTTCTTCCTTACCGGGTTTGGGAATCCATACTCGGCGAGTGGGTTGAGCTTTATCGGTCAGTCTCAATCGTTTGACCAGAAGAATCCGACGTAATGGGTTCAGTGACTTTACGCCATCTACCCCAGCGGTTCGTTTTCCCTGGTTGTCTTGACTGACCCGGCGCACAGCTAGGCATCGGGCTGCCCAGGACTTTAGTAGGAGTCGTTGCAATCTGTGAACTGTTTTGACATCGCCACGACGGGAGGCTCGATAGATTCGCGTTTGCAGCTTGTACACCTGCCGCTCTAGCTTGCGCCAGGGCAGCGAGTGCCATTCATACATCGTCGTAAAGGACGTGTTCATGACGTCTGTACTGCGACTTGCCACTCTATCTTTTGCATCATCGTGCCTACGTCAGCTTATCCCAGCCCTTCGGCTGGGCCTTTGCTTCTTAGGCAATCCTGCCTGCTACGCTCTTGCGGTTTGGCACCTACTCAAGCTATCGACCGTTGCTTGAGAGAGTCGTAGCAGGTTATCCCGTTCCAGATAACCGTTGGTTGAATGGTTAGGAGGATGCTATCCACCGGGTTTATCGGGAGTGCTTACTGATCCCTGGACCGTAGGTCAGCCCCTTATCCTTTGCCTTTTGGCCCCAGTCGATTGGCCTCGGCGACTGGTTCTAGTTAACGATGGCTACGCATCTTCGCGTTCGCTCTCCATACATTCGTGCTCGACGGGATTCCAGGTGAGGCTCCCTGGTTACCGCCTTTTATTCCCGCTTCACCCGTTGATAGCCAGTCGCTGAGTGGGGAATAGGCTGTCACCCTTGCACCTAGGGGGTAGGACTTGAGCGCATTGAGATATGGGCTCTCACCTACACGGTTATCTAGTTGTCAAGGTGCGCTTGGGCACTTTCCTTGCCGCTCATCCCTGAGTCTTTCAACTCATTTCGAGCGAACGGGTCGCACAGTCCAAAGCTAGTCCACGTTTGAGCGCTACTGGCACAGAGCATAAGTGCTCATGGCCAATGCTTCAGAAAACACAGTTTTAGCTAAAGCTCAATCTCTAGGGCTTTTTGGGTTAACTGAAGTTCGGGTTCACTCTGACAGTGAGTCAGTTGATGAGCGATTTCTTGGCAGTACTCCAACGCCGCATAGTGGCCCTGGTTGCGGCGCAGGGCTTGCGCCACTGGCCCCTGCCGGAGGATACCCACAACGGAAAAAATGGATTCTTCTTCTGAGGCAGCCAGCCGGGCAACGTCGGCATCGAGTTGTCTCCCCTGGGGCTCACCAGAGCCGCCTTGGGCGACCTTAGAATAATGAGCGTAGTGTTCCTTCCAGAGCTGCTGAAACGCCTCGTAATCGGTGAGGAGCTGCTGACACTGGGCCTGATTCATCGCCATTAATTGAGCCAGCGCCTCATCTTGGTCAGGACGATACTCAACCTGTCGGTGCTTTTGAAGACCATTGATCGAGTAAGCAGGCCCCAATCGGCGACCGGAAAAAGAATGGCCATCAACAGCGTAGGAAATACCGATAAAGGCAGGCCCATCCCCAGGATTTGAAGCTTTTCGCAGGTGAACCTCAACCCCCCTCGCCTTGAGCCGGGTTACCAGCATAGCCATGGTGGGGTTGTCGTGGGTGGCGCAGTCAATCTCATCCCAGATCGTTTCCTTGGGCAACGTTTCCCCGGTGCGTTCTTTGCGCCGACATTCGCCAGTGGAGAGGTTACGGCGCTGGCTATCTGGGGCAACATCGAGGGGCATAAGGCCCATCTCCTGCTCTAGCTGCCGCGCCAGACGTTGGAGTCTGAGCCTGCTAAAGCTGTCATTGACGCGATTGCCTTCTAAGTCGATGGCGGAGGTCGCAATGTGCCAATGCTGCACGCCATTGACCGCCTCCTTGTCGTGGTGCTCAGTGACGAAGAAGGGGCAGCCCCCATGGCCCATGCTGTCCAATATTTTCAGGGAGATCAGAGCGATCTGATGGGTATCGACGTGTTCGCTCGGTGGGAGGCTGACCATCAGGTGAGCCATGGTCTGTTTCACCTGTCGATCCCGAGGGCGAGAGACGACCCAATTAAATTCACGCGCCAAATCCTTAGGGTCACTCCAAGCCATGTTGGAGATGATGAGGGGCTGGGTGCTATTGACCTTGTTTGGGTCAAGTAGATAAGAACACAGACCGTGGGCGTTACGGCCCTTAACCATCTTGATGATCATGATTGTCCTCGCCTGGGCTGACGGGTATCAAGGTGCGCTGGATCTCAAGGTTCGACTGATATAGGTCTTTCAAGGCTTGGAGCATAGCGGGGGGTGCTGAGGTGGCATAGCGTTCTTCAATCTCAGCCAATGCCTTATTCAATCGACTGACGTGGCCGTAGAGATCGCGATGGGTAACTGAAACTGTTGGGGGACAGAGGCCCAGCGTGCGGAGGAAGCTTGCCGCCTTTGTTGGCTTAGCCGCCCGGTTAATGGCCTTGGCCTCAGCCTCAGAAACGTAGACAACGATCCGTTTGGTGCGCGAGGTATTCATGACTGGTATAGAAATACTTAACAATTCTTTGTCCAGAAAGGCGATTTTTCGATATTGGGGAGATATTCGTAAGTTACTATCCGAAGTAAGTTTTGAGCGGTAAGCCCCAGGTCATGAGCAGGCGAATTCCATGGAAAGATTTTCTGCTGTTACTGTCAGTATAAATCAGCGGTAATAGTGCTGTCTAGCCACTACTTGCCCTAAAAATTCTACTTCCAAAAAAGTTGACAAAGAGGTTGAAGAGAGTTGAGGGCAAATGTTGAGAATGGTTGATGCTAAAGGTTGAGAAGAGTTGAGGGTAAAGGTTTAGGAGAGTTGAGGGTAAGGGTTGAAAAGAGTTGAAGGCAAATGTTGAGAATGGTTGATGCTAAAGGCTGAGAAGAGTTGAGGGTAAAGGTTTAGGAGAGTTGAGGGCAAGGGTTGAAAAGAGTTGAAGGCAAATGTTGAGAATGGTTGATGCTAAAGGCTGAGAAGAGTTGAGGGTAAAGGTTTAGGAGAGTTGAGTGCAAGGATTGAAAAGAGTCGAAGGCCAATGTTGAGAATGGTTGATGCTAAAGGTTGGGAAAGAGTTGATGATAAAGGTTAAGAAGAGTTGATGCTAAAGGCTGAGAAGAGTTGAGGGTAAAGGTTTAGGAAAGTTGAGGGCAAGGGTTGAGAAAAGTTGATGGTAAAGGTTGAAAAGAGTTAAAGGCCAATGTTGAGAATGGTTGATGCTAAAGGTTGAGAAGGATTTGATTGAAAAGGTTTAGGAAAGTTGAGGGCAAGGGTTGAGAAAAGTTGATGGTAAAGGTTGAAAAGAGTTAAAGGCCAATGTTGAGAAGAGTTGATGCTAAAAGTTGAGAAAGAGTTGATTGAAGAGGTTTAGGAGAGTTGAAGGCAAGGATTGAAAAGAGTTGAGGGCAAATGTTGAGAATGGTTGAGGGTGGAAGTTTAGGGAAGATGACTATTCGTTTGATGATTTTTAATTAATCAAAGGTGTTGCTGTGGCTTTAGATGAGTCTCTTGGAGGCAAGATAAGTAATCACTTTTCTGCCACTTTTCCGCAAGAATCAGCAGTCATAAATGATGAGATAACAGCTTATGACGTTGTTAAGTCATGTTTTAAGCAAATCACTTTGTTTAGGAAAACAGAGAAGGACTGGGGTATTGCTGCAACTCACTTGATGGATTCCTTTGAGGCTGTTACCAGTCAGAAGATTTCTATCAGTTCATCCACTTTGAAGAGTTACTACTATGCCATCAAGGCTACCTCTAGTAGTAAGAAAAGGAAGAAGAGCAAGAGCAAACCTAGTGCCATCAAGTCACCACCTGTAGTTGAAGTGGCGACGGTAGACGACCTGCCGCCAGAGGTGGATTCTGCCAGTCCCGAAGAAACCGTTGCTGAGATTCCCAAGGACACCGTTGTCACTGCCGGTAAAAAGAGGAAAAAAGCGGCTGATGCTCATGGAGGCTTTCAAGTACCCCGGCGACCCGGCTTCACCCCGCCGGTTCACATCAGTGGTTTGTAGAGAGTTAACGTGTTGTTTAGAGGGCTTATTCCATGACAACTAGAACAGTCAATATTATCAATGGCGCGAAGGGAGGAACGGGAAAAACGCTGTTTGCCCGGTTGCTGTACACGGCGTTAGAGCAAGCCGGGGCTAAAGTAATTGGCATTGACTCAGACCAGGAAAACCCAGAGTTTTCATCGTTCCACTCAGACCCAGAACGCTTTGCGGTGCCGACAATGGACTGCCTATCGCTAACAGGGGGCAAAAACCTGGTAACGCTGCTGTCAGGGGAGCTGACCCCCTCAGTCGCCAGTCAGCTGCCCGTTTTGGCCCAACGCTGTCCCGCTGATGTGGTGGTGGTGGATATGCCCGCCGCCTCAAGCACAAAATTGCGGGAGCAAATAGATTTGTTTGACATCATTCCGGCCTGTAGCGATATGGGTTACGAGGTGACGTTAATCAGCGTGCTCAGCGCTAGCTACGGGCCGATCGAGTCGATTGGCCGAATGCTAGAGTTCTGCGGTGATACAGTTCGCTGGGTGGTGGTTAAGAACCAGTATTTTGCGGTTGAAGGCGCAGACGACTCGTTTTCCTTCTGGGATGAGTCGAAAGCCCGAAAGCGATTCAAGAAGTATGGCGGGGTAGAGATTGACCTTCCCCGGTTGGCCGACACCACCTTCAAAGCCATGCAAGCCAGCTACATCCCCTTCACGGCCCTCGATAGCCTGACGTTGGGCGACAAGCTCTTAGCGCGGTCGTTTGTTCGGCGTAGTAAGGCGCAGATCGAGACGGCAGGGGCGTTGATGGGTCTACCGGCCCCAGTGGCTGAGGTCGCGTAGATGGGACAGCCAAGCGTGGAGGACATTGCCAGTATTGAAACGGTTCTGCATGAACTGCTGCTGCGGATGGAAGCCCTAGAGCGAGTTCACCAGCAGGACGTTGCCCATATTCGCGTGAGTTTGGATCAATGGCAGGAGATCACCCAGAGCCTATCGCGGCTGTTGGAGGTTCGCACCCAAGAGACAGCGGAGGTGAGCAGCGGCTACAGGACACTAGGCGAACACTTAGTCAGATTCAGTCAATACTTGGTGTCATCAGAGGTGATGTTGAAGCGGGCGGAAGGGCCATTCACGACCTTAGCGACCTCGCTGCCCAACTTGATCATGGAGCTGGAGAAAATCGAGAGCCAGGTACACCCGGTGAACGATCCGCAGAGCGCAACCGAGGTCAAGGCGGAATTACAGACGCTGCGACGGTTGATTCAGCGCAGGGCCACCCTGAGAAGCGGAAGCGGAACGTCGATTTGGACTGAACTCGCGCAGTGGAGGGCAGCGGTGGTGTGGGTGTTGGTGGGTGCAGCGGTGATGGGAATGCTTCAGTACCTAATTTTCCGAGGCAGCGGGTTTCAGAGCGCCCTTACCGACGTCCGCGCCAGTGGCGGAACCGTAGATCGCCGTCTAGAGCGCATCGAAATTTGGCTGGGAATCGTCGAGGACGATTAGAACAACACGCCCTCTGAGCCAAAGGGGATAAAATCCTCTGTTTTTTTATTGGGATTCTTGGATAGAGTAAGAAAGAAATTCTAGATGCCGCAGAATTATTTTCTGAGGATTGATTCGGATTTTGACCTATATTTTTTGGGCGTTCTAAGCTATGGCAGTAAAAGAGAAAGGCGTGTTGGTTGGCAAAGAACTTCTGGCCAAGGTGAAAGAGAATGATGGCCAGAGCAAACGGGAACTGGCCAAGGAATGTGGGTATTACACCATCAGCAAAGATGGCCAGACCCGAGTGAACCTATCTGAGTTTTACGATGCCCTGTTGTCTGCCAAAGGCATTCAACTGGAACCCCAAAAGGGTTCAGAGGGACGAGGTCGAGAAGCGACTTATACCCTAACGGTGCACAAGAATGGACAGATTGTGATTGGTGCAGCCTATACCCAAGAGATGGGACTGAAGACCGGCGACGTATTCAAAATCAAGCTGGGCTATAAACATATTCACTTAGTTAAACTGGACGAAGAGGGCAATGAAGACGACGCCTAATTAGATAGCGAGGCGGTGACTTAGCTTCTAGGTTGATAGAGCCCTTCCTGTTGAAGTTTTTCGGCTGCGAATTTGAGGAACGGCTCGGTTCTGCCCTTGTTGTGAGTTTTGAGGGAGTCATCACCCAGGGATTTGTTGAAGGCCTCGATGTCCTCGTCAAGATCCGTGGTGATGGCCTTAATCGCGGCCGCATGAACGCCGACCGCCTTAAGTAACGCCCCCGAGAACTTAACCGTCTCATCGGGATGCTCCTGCGCCCACAGTCGAGCGAGTTCAAGCAACCGCACCCCGCGCAGATAAGGCTTCGTGCCTTGCGCCTTATCGTGGTTGTCAGCAGCAGGTTGAGCCCGTGTCGGTGCCGGTGCCGCCGCCGCTGGCACAGCCCCCTCGCCCTGGCCCTCGCGGTCAAAATCGAAGTCAAAGAAGCGCTGAGCAGCCTGGAGTTGATTAGGGTCATCCGCGATCGCCCTCAACTCCTCCAGCATCCCCAAAAGCCGGTCATATTCGACCTTGAGAGCTTTGAATTCCGAGTCATCACCCTGTCCCCCGCCTGCGCGCGCCAGCCGGTCAATCGTCACCGCCTGAGCCGAGATAGTTTGGGCCTGAGTCGAGATGGTCGCCGCCTGAGTGGAGATCGTCACCCACACCGGATCACCCTCCCTTGACCCATTAACCTGCGGACTCGGCGTTGTCTTAGCGGGAAGAGAATCAGCCACAATCAGCGCTCCTTGGGTTTCTATCGAGGATTGTTCAACCGGTGCATCCAACTCCTCAGGCGGCAACGGAATCGGGCCACTCGCCGCCAACTTCACCCCCCGCGCCGTCAGGGGCTTTCCATTGCGAGTGAGATAATACTGGTAGTAATGGCCCGTCACCGAGGCATTGCCCGTAGTCGTGTCATCGAGCAGCACATGACCCAGTAGATGCTGAGCCAGGCGCTGCTCCGCCATATTGGGTGGGCAAAAGAAGTGGAGCGCGATCGGCACATAGACTGCCCGGCAGCGATGAATCGAGATATTGGTAAACCCTTGAGGCGTCGGCAGCACCCCCCCCAGCACCTTAACCACCCGGCGATTGACCCGAGCGTTGAGCGCCTCCATCCTAGGGTCATCCGAGGCGACGCCGCTTAAATCCCGAACATCGGCGGAGGCCCTGAGTTTTTCAACCGCCAGCATGACATCCTGAGCGGGCACCAGGGTCAGCATGTTGTAAGCAGGCTTAGCGGCCTTCTGCTGGCCGGTAAAGCGCAGCACATAGGGATGCTGCTGGGGAATCATCTGAGCCATATCCGCCACGCAGGGTTCGAGCTGCCCGAGGCTAACGACCTCCGTATGCCGCCGTCCGGTAACAGCCGCGATCGCGATGATTAAGTCGATGGGGTCATTGGAGGCCAACAGGAGGTTAATTTTGTCCATGTAGGCATCGAGATCGACGGGTTGTCGCTCATCCTGACGAGCATTGGCATTTTGGGTCGTAGCGGCTCTGAGCTGAGCCTGCACCTCAATCGGGTACGTAAACCCGTCTAAGGCATAGTGCCGCGCCTCAGAGCCACTGCTGGGCTCCCCCGGCAGCGGATTGCGCTTCACCCACCGGCGAGGGTACGAGTTTTTGCCATTGAGGGTGATACGCCCGGCCTCGATCGCGGATTTAATCGCTTTGGTATAGCGCGGGAAATAGACCGAATTGATACTACTGCGCGGGTACGCCATTTCCAAAAGCTCCTGCTCCGCCGCACAGAGCCGGTCAATCGCCGCCTTGGTGTCCGTGCCCAGGGCATTCATCTCCACCAGCTTGGCGACGAGGATAGCGATGAGCTCCTCCAGTTCTTTTTTGGTGAGTTTAGTGCGATCGCCGTTTTCGATGCGCTGCTCCATCGCCGCGACGATTTCGGCGCGGGTGGTGTCGAAGGTTTGAGATAGAGCGGCCATAGCGATGGACAGTTGAGCGGTAACAGCATCATCTATGACGTTCAATTATAGCAGTCAATAAATTTATAGCGGTATTAGAAACCTATGTTATTCCCTCAACCCGAAAGGGTTTTTGCTGGGTGAGGAATAGGCTCAGCCCCAGATGAAGCAGGCCAAGGCGATCGATACACAAAGCCCCGCCAGGGCCAGCGGTGTTCATGGGGGTTCTTGATGGGGAAGAGAGAGACTAGGGTGCGATCGCGCTACGGGGCCATCCCAGGCAGGGACTCAGCGGTGATGGGGGCACCGTGTCGCAGCTCCTGCCATTGGGCCTCGATAGGCTAGTGGCTCCACACACAAATCACAATCTTTATGCTGGTGTCGGGGCTGTTGAATTGCTGCACTTCAGCCACGCCTCAGTCCCCATCCTTACCCTGGGTGACGCCGTTGCCGGGGTCTGCCAGGGTAAGGACTCTCGCACCCTGGGCCGCTACTGGAGTCTGCTTTGTAGATGATCCAGGTTTCGTTAGTCACCATAGCGGGTGTCCTCAAAGCTAGTTTGTTCACCCTAAAACACGCAATCGACCTTGAGTATAGGGTCTTCGTTCCGCCTCACATGTTTTAACTCCCACCCATTTCGCCTGCCCCTCTCAGAGCATTGGGCCGGGTCAGTGGCCGCATGGATGTTCTCCTGGGTGCGATCGCTCTGCGGCTGGCTCATGCCCCTGGCTCCTTATTTTTGAGCAGGTCAACGCCTCGCACTGGCCCCCCAAGTTCAGACAACTTAGTGAGCGCCGCCGCAATCTGGTCAAGGCGATCGCATGGGGGTAGGCATCGGCCCATCTCTAGATGTGGGCGTAGTGGATCTTGCTGGGCGAGATCAGACGCTCGACAGGGCCAAGGCTGACAATCTCAAAGTGGTGTTGTACTGCTCTAGCCCATGTTTGAGAACACAGCTTGCTTAGCCTATGCCCTCATAGTTTTATCTGTTCCTACTCTTCAGTTGGTGCATCTGGCTGAGAAGACTCGACCGCTGGCGGCGGGGTCGGCTCGGCTGGCGCAACTGGTGTGAGTGGTGGAGCCGCAGGAGCCGCAGGAGCCGTAGGAGTTGCAGGAGTTGCAGGAGTCGTAGGCGTAGGGGGTGGGGAAGCGCTGGGCGCAGGCGGACTAGGGGCAGGTGAAGGTTGAGGCGGGCTCACGGGTGCTGGCTCTGGGGCTATGGATTCTGCCTCGGCTGGTTCTGCCTGTGCGGGTTCTGCTTCTACGGGTTCTGCTTCTAGGGCTTCTGGCTCTGTTGTCTCTAGCGCTGAAGATGCTGGCGCAGTTGGATCTGCGGCTGGCTCAGCGACCTCAACCGGTGGAATTGGCGTGGTTGTTAGTTCAGGGCTGGGCTCGGTTGTTGCGGTTGCGGGCGTGGGGGTAGGCTCGGGCGGTAGCTCTACCGCCTGGCGCTCGCCTCGGCTGCGGGCATCGCGGTTGCGACGTGACCCTTCAATGGTGAGATCGTACTCGATGGGCACACTGGCACCGCCTGCGACCGGTTGAAAGCGGGAATTTCTGGCGGCCTGAATGGCCGCTTGGTCGATTGCTGGATTGCCGCTAGATCGGGTTAGGGTGACACTGCGCACGCTGCCGTCGGGGTTGATATCGACGCTGACCATGGGTTGGCCTTCGGCCCCTGCCTCCAGGGCGCTTTGGGGATAGCTGGGACGCACGCAGTTTTGACAGGCCACGGTGCGCGAGCCCTGGCCTTGGCCGTTGCCGCCCGAAGGGTTGGTGGTCTCTGAAGTACCAGTGCGGGCGGTGGTGGCGGCAGTACCTGCTGAGTCAGAGGCGGGAGGCCCAGCTGAGTCAGAGGCGGGAGGCCCAGCTGAGTCAGCGTTACCGTCCGCTGGAGTTGTCGTTGCGACTTCGCCCTCGGCTTCTCGCCGTCGCTGTAGAAAGTTGCGCAGGCGATCGAACTGAGAGGAGTCTTCTAAGTCAGGCTCGGTTGGCTCGGTCTCGGCAACTGACTCTTCGGCTTCAGCAACTGCCTCCTCAGGTTCAACGGTTTCGGGCGGCAGGTCGGCCTCTGGGATTTCTTCCTCCTCGTCTTCGGCCACCTCTAGCTCTGATTCCGCTGCGGTTTCGGCTAGGGGTTCAGGCTCTACCGGTTCAGGGATCTCGGGCTCGGCGACGGCGACGGGTTGGGGCGCAGTGACAACGGCAGCTTTGGGAGATGGGGCCGATGCCGCCGGAGCCGGGTCGTTAGTCTCGGTGTTGAGTTCGGCGGGCTGGGTGGGGTCAAGTACCTCTGGCTCTGGGGTTTCGACCAAAGGCTCGGTGACAATCAGCTCGATAGGGGAAATGTTGGCTTCGTCGGCGTTTGGCCACAGGTTGAGCTGGCTGAGACCCAGGGCGATCGCATGTACCCCCACCGACCCCAACAGCCCCCACAGCAACAGCTTGCGCAGCTTGGCCTGGTCTTGCTGGTGTTGTTCGTAGCAGAGGTTAGAAAGACTCATGGGCAATGTTTGAGTAACGGCAACGCACAACCCGCTTCACTATAGTTGAGAAAAATTATGGACTACACCGAGGGCTATTGATAATCTGACCGAGAAGGCTAAGGTCTGGATTTGAGACCAAAGCTTCGGCGACACGAATTTTGAGCCTAGCAAATGTAGTGCAGCTTCTGACAGCAAAGGAACTCAGGCTAAATCAAAGGTCGAATCTTCCCTGCGATCGCGTTCTTCCTAACCATACTATCAGGATCTATTCTCTTTAAGACTTGACAATAGTATCGGAATCAGGCTCAATGCATTTGACAGTGATTTGCAATAGCCTGGGTTGGGCTACCCTAACCTCGGGTTGAGGAGGCCCCAAAAATCGGGCCGCTGCAAGCGGGAATCTATGACAGGACTTAGACTATGGGCAGTATTTTTGCGGCGGGCGGCATCGTCATGTGGCCGCTGCTGGGGTTTTCGCTGGTGGCGATCGCGCTGATCATCGAGCGGCTGATCTTCTGGTTTCGGCTCAATCAGCGCCAGCGCCCGGTGATGCAAGACATTCTGCGCACCTACCGGCAGGCCCCGATGGATGTTTATCCCAAGCTGCGCCAGAACGTTAGCCTGCCGATCGCCCGCATTTTTCTAGAAGCCCTGGACATTGAAGGGGCCAGCCCCAAGCAATTTCACCTGGCCCTGGCCAGCGCCATGCAGGCCGAACTGCCCCATCTGCGACGCTTTAGCACCGTCTTTGCCACCATCATCAGCGTGGCCCCGTTGCTCGGGCTACTTGGCACCATTTTGGGCCTAATTGCCTCCTTCGATGCCCTACAGCTCGGGGATGTGGGGGCGAACGCCGGGGCGGTGACCGGCGGCATTAGCGAAGCGTTGGTTTCCACCGCTGCTGGGCTGGTGGTCGCGATTGGCACGCTGCTGTTTGCCAACCTGTTTCGCGGCCTCTACAAGCGCCAGGTGGCACTTATTCAGGAATACGGCGGGCAACTCGAAATTTTGTACGAGACCCACTATGAGCGGATGAGTCAGATCAAGGAAGAGACCTTTGCCAGGTAGGGCAGGGTATGCGGCAAACGGTCCAAGGCCCGAACCGCAAACCGTAGACCGCAAACCCAATTAATCCACCCCTGCCCCTCCCAAGAGGGGACGCCGATACCCGACACCCAACACCCTTTCTCCCATGTTTTTCCCCGAAGAGCCCGAAGACGAGTTTGAACTAAATATTGTGCCGATGATCGATGTCATCTTCGCGATTTTGACGTTTTTCATTATCTCTAGTCTGTATTTGACGCGCTCTGAGGCGCTGCCGGTAAATTTGCCCAAGGCCGACAGTTCTGAGGTGCAGGAGCGAACGCAGATTACGGTTTCAGTGGAGGATTCTGGTGCGATCGCGCTGAATCGAGAATCCATTGCCCTCGAAGATCTGCAATCGAGTGTGCGCGACCTAATGGGTACCACTCAGGAATCGGTGATTGTGATCAATGCCGATGAAGCCGTCAACCACGGTCGCGTGATTGCGGTAATGGACGAGCTGCGAGCGATCGAAGGGGCCACCCTGGGGATCGCAACTCAACGGGAGAATTAACGCTGGTGTCCTACCTTCAGTCAAACAGGCCGTCAGATGGGCCAAAGCATTTCTTAAGGCTGTCCCAATCGCCTCTAGTGCTGGTGTTAGGGTTGGCGTTGGGCAGTTTGCTGCTGCTGGTCTGTCTTTTGGCAAGCGTTTTGCTGGGGGCAGCGGATATCGCGCCGGAGATGGTATGGCAAGCCATCTTTCAGTTTGACGGCTCCACCGAACACTTGATTATTCGCACAGTGCGGCTGCCCAGGGCGATTTTGGCGGTGGTGGTAGGGGCAGCCCTGGCGGTGGCTGGAGCCATTACCCAGGGGTTGACCCGCAACCCGCTGGCAGCACCGGATATTTTGGGCATCAACGTGGGTGCGGCTCTGGCCCTGGTGCTAGCGGTGTTTTGGCGGGGTAGCGGTAGTTATGTGGGGTTTGCCTTTGCGGGAGCTGCGATCGCAGCCTTTACCGTCTACTGGCTGGGTTCCATGGGCCGCAGTGGCCTCACCCCGCTCAAGCTGGTGATCGCCGGGGCCGTTCTGACATACCTACTGAGTTCACTGACTACAGGCATTCTCATCCTCAGCCAGCGCACCCTAGATGAAATGCGCTTTTGGCTAGCGGGGTCGCTGGCCGGACAGGACATGGCGACGATGTTATCGGTGCTGCCCTACATCGCCGTGGGGCTAGTCGCATCTTTAACGCTGGGGCGGCAACTGACGCTGATGAGCCTGGGGGAAGACGTGGCCCAGGGTTTGGGGTTGCAGGCGGCCTGGGTCAAGGTGGGCGCGGCGATCGCCGTCGTCCTGCTATCCGGTAGTGCCGTGGCCCTGGCTGGTCCCATTGGCTTTGTTGGCCTGGTGGTACCCCACGTGGTGCGCTTTGTCGTGGGTGTGGACTACCGCTGGATCTTGCCCTACTCAATCATTTTTGGCGGCATTTTGCTATCGGTGGCCGACCTCGCTGCCCGGCTGGTCATTCGCCCTCAGGAACTGCCGGTGGGGATTATGACCGCGATCGTGGGGGCACCGTTCTTTATCTATTTGGCCAGGTCAAAAATTAAGCGGTGAAACACAGGCTTCGGTGTCGCAAAACGGTGCATCGCTTCGCGGATGCACCCTACAGTTCCCTCCCCTATCTTCCTAACCTCCCCCATCACCCCGTCACTCCATCACCCCCATGCCCATTACACCTTGGCTCTCCATCCGCCCTCAACGCTTCCCCCTCTCATTTCGGGTTGATCGGCGGGTGCCTGCGGTGTTGGCGGTGCTGGTGGCGATCGCCCTACTCTCTTTGATCTTCAACGTCAGCCAGGGAGAATACCCGGTGCCGCCGTTGGAGGTGGTCAAAACTATTTTGGGCTTTCCGGCCAGCCTCGACTATGCCTTTGTGGTGAATACTTTGCGTCTGCCCCGCGCCCTGGTGGCGCTGCTGGTGGGCATGGGGCTGGCGACGGCGGGAACGATTTTGCAAGGGCTGACCCGCAACCCCCTGGCGGCACCAGAAATTATCGGCATCAATGCAGGAGCCAGTCTGGTGGCGGTAGCGCTGATCGTGCTGTTTCCGCAGGTGGCGGTGGGGTGGTTACCGATCGCCGCATTTTTGGGCGGGCTGGGGGCGGCGATCGCCATCTACCTTCTAGCCTGGAACGGCGGCAGCTCGCCCATGCGTCTGATTCTGGTCGGCATCGGTCTGACCTCGCTGACCGGGGCTTTCACCACTTTGATGATCACTTTCGGCAACATCTACGACGTTAGTCAGGCTCTGGTGTGGCTGACGGGCAGTGTCTACGGGCGCAGCTGGGAGCATCTGTGGCCGCTGCTGCCCTGGCTGGCGGTGTTTCTGCCGTTGACCCTGGTGCTGGCCAGAGATCTCGACACCCTGAATCTAGGGGACAACCTGGCCCAGGGTCTCGGCAGCCGAGTGGAATGGACTCGCAGCCTGCTGCTGCTCTGCGCTGTGGCCCTGGCCGGTGCCTCGGTAGCCACCGCAGGCACCATCGGCTTTGTTGGGCTAATGGCTCCGCACCTGGCCCGCAACCTCGTTGGCCCCTCCCACGCTGGGTTAATTCCAGCCGCAGCGCTGACGGGAGCCTGCATTGTTGAACTGGCTGACATCGTGGGTCGCCTCGCCTTCGCCCCCATCGAGCTGCCCTGCGGGGTGATTACTGCCATCATCGGCGCACCCTATTTTTTGTGGCTGCTGTATCGCGATGGTCAAAGACCGGCCTCCTAGGCCAATGCAACCAGTAATTCAAAATTCAAAACTCAAAATTTGCTCATGCTCACCAATACCGCCACCCAAATCGCCCTCACCACCCGCAAGCTCACCCTGGCCTACGACGGCAACGTGATCATCCAAGGTCTAGATCTGGCGATTCCCCAGGGGCAGATCACTACGCTGGTGGGGCCAAACGGCTGTGGTAAATCCACGCTGCTGCGGGGCATGGCGCGGTTGCTCAAGCCCCAGGGCGGTACGGTGTATTTGGATGGTGATGCGATCGCCCACCTGCCCACCAAAGACCTGGCCAAGCGCCTGGGTATTTTGCCTCAAAGCCCTGCCGCCCCCGAAGGGCTGACCGTGCGCGAGCTGGTGGCCCAGGGCCGCTACCCGCACCAAAACTGGCTCCAGCAGTGGTCGAAGGACGATGAGCTGAAGGTGGAAGAGGCGATCGCCACCACCCACCTACACGAGTTTGCCAACCGCCCCCTCGACACCCTCTCCGGCGGGCAGCGCCAGCGCGCCTGGATTGCCATGGCCCTGGCCCAAGATACCGAAACCCTGTTGCTGGATGAGCCCACCACCTACCTCGATCTGGCCCACCAAATTGAAGTGCTGGATCTGCTCTACCAGCTCAATCGCCAGGGGGGTCGCACCATTGTGATGGTACTCCACGACCTGAATATGGCCTGCCGCTACAGCCATCATCTAGTTGCTTTGCGCGATGGACAGGTCATCGCCCAGGGACAACCCACTACAGTTGTAACCGAGACGATGGTGGAGCAGGTATTTGCCCTCAAGAGCCGCATTATCACCGACCCTGTGTCGAACACGCCGCTGTGCCTGCCCATCGGCCAGTCCATTGAGAATTAGTTTTATCAATCTATAAATTACTCTACCGAAGCTAAGTTTTGGGTCGAGTGCTGGTACTGGCTTAAGCCAGCTAATCAACCTGTTGTAGATCGCTAGGAGAGTCGACAAACTCCAAGCGTCCGGCTTCTAATTGCAGAATTTGATCGGCGCGATGGAGCACTGAGGGCCGATGGGAGACGACCAGACAGGTGGGGTGCATGGGTGCATGGGTGGACGGGTAGATGGGTGGATGAGTGGATGGGTTAAACAACTGCTCCCACAGGCGTTGTTCAGTCTCGACGTCCAGGGCACTAGAGAGGTCGTCAAACACCAGCAGGGCGGGCTGGCGCAGCAGCATGCGGGCGGCGGCGGCCCGCTGTTTTTGCCCACCAGAAAGCCGAAAGCCGCGAGTGCCGATTAGGGTCTCTAGCCCCTCGGGCATGGCAGTAAGATCGCGATCAAAGACAGCAGTGGCGATCGCCCATTCCATCTGTTCTGGACTGACGGCATCCCCCAGGCCCAACAGCAGATTCTCCCCCAGGGAGGCGCTAAACAGTTGAGGAATCTGCGGCGTATAGGCAGCCCGAGGCGGCACTAGGAAATTCGCCGGGTCGCGGATCCGCTGACCATTCCAATACAGCGCGCCAGACTGACTGGGCAGCAGGCCCAGCAGCACTCGCAGCAGCGTGGTTTTGCCTGCCCCCACCTGGCCTGTAATTACGGTCAAACTTCCCGCCTTTAGGCTAAAGCTGATATTGCTGATGCCGCCACCGCCTGGATAGCGGTAGGTCAACCCTTCAACCCGCAGCTCGTGAAGGGGATCGGGGATGAGAGCAGGGGCGATCGCCGGTAAGGTCGGCTCGGGGCCAAGGAGGGGTTTGAGGTAGAGGGGGTGGGGATGGGTGAGGGGGTGAGGGGTGGATGGGTAGACGAGTGGGTAGGTGGGCGAGTGAGTGGGTAGGTGGGTAGGTGGGTTCGGTTCGGTTATTTCATGGGTGCTGGTTTCGCCTACGCTCCCACGCTCCCACCCTCCTACTCGCCCACGCTCCCACGCTCCCACCAAGCCCCCCATGCGCTCAAAGGAGACTTCGCTCTGCTTGGTGGTGGCGATAAAGCCGCCGAGAAAGGCGAGGAAATAGGTAACAGACGATAAGTAATAGACAAACAGGGCAAAGTCGCCGACGGTGAGGTCGCCCTGGGCACCAAGGCTCTGGGAGGCGACCAGCAAAATTAGCCCGGTGCCGATGCTGACGATGTTTTCAAAGCCGGAGTTGAGCACGGCGCTAAACACCTGGTCGCGCACCATCAGGTCGCGGCGGCGATCGCACCGCTCCTTCAACTCATCCAGCATTTGGGCTTCGGCCCCGGCCACCTTCACGGCCTGCACGGCGGTGAACAGTTCACCAATTAGCCCGGTGACGCGCTGGGTGGCCTGGCGGCTGGCGCGGCGATAGCGTTTGAGCCGGTGCTCGGCCTGGTGGGCGAGAAGTGCGATCGCGCACAGCGGCAAAAACACCAGCAGCGTCATCGTTGGGTTAACGCTGATTAGCAGCGCTACAGAGCCCACCGCAAACACCCCAGCCCCAAAGATCTCGTTGGTGCCCACTACCACATCCTCAATCTGCGCCGCATCGTCGCGAAAATAGCTGAGAATTTCGCCGGGGGAGGCATTTTGGCCGTTGGCCCCGCCTGTGGCCAGTTCGGCTCCGGGGCGCTTGAGCAGCTCAAACAGCAGGTTGTGTCGCACCAACCCGCTGATCAAAAAGCGGTGCTGGGTCTTGGTAATGCGCCCCACAAAAATCGCCACCATCCGCGCCAGACCCACTGCCAGCAGCAGCCCAATCCACACCCATGGCGACGCCTCAAAGCGCGACTCTCCGGTGAGGGTGTCAAAAAACTCGCGAATGATCAGCCCCGGCACCGCAGGCAGGCCCAGGATGAACAGCCACAGCAGGGTATCGACCCAGTAGAGCCGCTGGGCGTAGCGGATGAGCTGCCAGAGGAGGTGGGTGATGGGGGGCATAGGGGTGATGGGGTAATGGAGTGATCGGGTGTTGAGCCATCACTCTCGCACTCCATCACTTTTCCTAGGAGCCTTTGCCGGATATTTTTGGCCACTCAACGGAGTTTTTGTAGAGGGCTGTTCTTGGGACTACACTGCTGGGTCAATTTGGCATAGGGGTTGTTAAATGGGCTGCTCAATGTGCCAAATTGCGGGGGTAGCAGGCTGGATGTTGGCGATCGCCGCCCCCGACGGCATACCCCTTGCCGTCGGGGGTAGGGTGCGCTATTCGATTAGCACGGTTTTGGTGGCAATTGCCATCCACATCTCGGCTCCGCTGGATGCTGGGCTGAGGATGTCGCTGGTGGGCGGCACGGGGATGGGGTCGCTCCAGTCGTTGGGGTCGGTGTAGCCGTGGGCGTGGAGGATTTTGATGGTGCGATCGATGCCGGCAAGGCTGCCGTAGAGCATGTGCCGCACCTTCTCGGGGGTTGAGGGCTTTAGGGACCGGGTCCCTCTGTCATTGCCCCCGGCCCCTGACGAAAGCGGCAGGGACCCGGTCCCTGGATTCCCTTGGTCGTCGCTGGCATCGGGTTCGAGGTATTCAAACATGGGTTCTGTCTCCAGTTGTGGTTTAGGAAGACAGAACGCGAAAACCCTAGCCACCCACGCTTGAATTGCAAACTGAGGGGGCTAGGGTACCATATGCCTAGCCTCGCAATCTGCCGGTCAGACTTGCGGGGTTAGCTGTCTGTTGGTGGTGAGACACCTTCAGACAGCGCCAAGATTTTCGAGTTCTGCGTAGTCACCGTTCTGCTGAACGGCTTAATGTAAAAGGATAATGATACAAAAGCTCCCCGTCAACCGTAGGGGTGGAGAACAGCACGATGCGCTGGCAAGTATTTAGCCAGAGTAGTTTTGCTCATTTTTCCTTAAGGAAGCTAATATGCAGATAATTTGCTCATAGAGGTAGTTAATCAGACAGGGGAAAATCTTAATAAACCGTCAATCTACTCAACTCAGGAATTCTTAAGTGAATCAAAATCGTATTGATTTATCAGAGTGGGTAATTCACTTCGTCCATGATAGAGATTTGAATCACTATCTCGAAGATATGGATTCACCCTTGCCAGTTCGTTTTGACAGCCTAGGAAAACCTTTGATTCATGTTTTAGATCAAATTACTTATGAAGATCAAAATGCATATGAAAATGGCCTTTATCATCCATATGGATTAGATGCTGATGCAAGCGCTTACTCTGTATTAAAAAGAATTTTATTTGACGGTTATATAAAGTCAGGATGGTCATTCCGAAAAAGGAAACCCACTATCTACGGTCCACAATCAGCTGTATGTTTTACTGAAATGCCACTTTATGCGCTTCTTGAATATGCATCCAATAGAAATAATTCTTCCTCAGTCCAGTCTTATGGTATTGCTTTGCGTAAGCAAGAATTCTTCAAAGCTGGTGGTAGACCTGTAATATATGGATTGTCTGGAAACCATAAAGAGGCATCTAAAGATGATTCTTATTTTGGAAAAGGATTTCGATGCTTAGCGTCCTCTTGCGGCATAGCACTAAATGAGCAATATCGCTATGTGGCAATGAATTTAGATAAAAACAAATGGATAGATTGGACTCATGAACGTGAGTGGAGATGGGCTGATGCTAGGGAAAGCTATGAATTCCCTGGTTTCCCAGTATGGGTAGAAAGTCAGAGTCCAAAATTGAGTCAAATTCTTGTAATAGTAAAAGAAGCATGGGAAGCAAAAGATTTTATTGATTCAGTAAAAACTCACTACGATGAGCGTGGAAATATTTATGACTCAACTTACGATCGAGAAAATTTGCAGAATACAGCAGTAGTATCTTTGGAGGAAATTGAGCAACAGTTAAGTAGCTTCTCAGTAATTCGTTTAGAAGATTTACCATTGAAAAGCTTTTCATGCATAGCGCCCAAAAAACCTTCAGCTGAAGTTCTTGAAAAAGTGAAACAAGCTTTGAAGGAAGCTCGGAAAGAAGCTGAAAAAGCTGCAAAGAAAGATAGAGATATTGCTCCTCGCAATAAAGATGGGTACATTGCTGATGTGTGCGGGTTTGCAACAGTCGTTACCTCAGAGGCTAATACAGAGATTACAGATGCCCTAATCAGCTTAGATTATGCTTCTCCTTGTGATGGAGAGCAATATTACCTCTTTAAAACAACATCTGGTATAGATACTGAACAAGCTTTAAGGGTAGCAGAAGCCGCTGCCAAAGCAGCGGCTAAAAAGCTTTCTGAGTTGTTGGGGCAGACGTTTTCCGTGGATTCAAGATGGGACTGAAAAACAATAAATAAATATGAGCAAGCTTAGAGTGATCGTAGATTTTCTGTAGGTTGGGTTGAGGCACAAAACCCAACCTACATTTGAATTAGCTCAAGCCAGCATGGCCCAAGCACCCAAGTCACCGTTCTACACTTGTGTGAAAGTTAAACAGAGCGATCAATTAATAATAGTTTTTTTACCAAAATATCTACCCTAAGCGCACCAATTCCTTTACCCATTTATGCGCGATCGCCACGCTCAAACTCTAGTGCGATCACAGAGATCCTGTAGGTTGAGCTTCCTTCGTCAACCTAATAGTTCCAGAATAATTCTATTCCCACCCACTGTGTTTTGAAAAGTGATTGTTCCATCAGTGCCTCAATTATTTGGGTAAACTCCCCGCTCAAAATATAGCGGCTCCTAGACGGGCGAGGTACGATCAAAGTAGAGGAAATGCAGAACGGCGCTACACTATCGCATTTCTGGCAGGAGGGCGTGATGAAAGCCTACTCACTTGATTTTCGAGAAAAGATAATTGATGCTCACTTTATGGAGGGGGTCTC
Source organism: Nodosilinea sp. E11 (assembly GCF_032813545.1). Taxonomy (NCBI): domain Bacteria; kingdom Bacillati; phylum Cyanobacteriota; class Cyanophyceae; order Nodosilineales; family Nodosilineaceae; genus Nodosilinea; species Nodosilinea sp. E11. The sequence goes on along the minus strand of NZ_CP136514.1, from coordinate 65,175 downwards.
GGTTCGTAAGGTGGCTAAGCGGTTTGGGGTGGCGACGAGTTTTGTCGAAACGCTTTTGAAGCGTCTTCGGGAAACGGGCGATATCCTACCTAAGCCCCATGGGGGTGGCCCTCAACCTAAACTCAACGGGGAACAACTCCAGCTGGTGAGAGCCTTAGTTGAGGCGGATAATGATGCGACCTTGGAAGAACTCTGCGACCAACTCGCTGCCGAAACGTCGATAACGATTAGTCGCTCGACCATGGGTCGGATGGTGCAAAAGCTTGAGCTCACCCGTAAAAAAAAGCGCTGCACGCCACCGAGGCGGAGAGTCCACGGGTGCGACAAGCCCGGGTTGACTATTGGCAGTCCATTCGAGAGGTAGCCCCGGAAGACTTGGTGTTTATGGATGAGGCGGGGGTTAACTTAGCCATGGTTCGATTGTACGCCCGTGCTCCAAAAGGCCAACGTGCAATCGGGGACCGTCCGGCCACACGAGGGCAGAACGTGTCGCTGGTCAATGCGCTGAGTTTGCGCGGTCCGATTGCTCCGTTGACAATTCTCGGTGCGATGGATGGTTTGACCTTTGAAGCCTACATCATCCGTCGAGTTGCGCCCAATCTGTGGCCTGGGGCAGTGCTTGTCGTTGATAATAGTCGTGCGCATAAAGCCACGGAAGAGGTCAATGCTGCGCTTGAAGCGGTGGGTGCACGACTGATGTTTTTGCCACCCTATTCACCAGACTTTTCACCTATTGAACCGTTCTGGTCGAAGGTCAAGAATAGCTTGAGTTCAATTGCTGCACGGACTTATCAAGCCTTAAACGAAGCGATTGAGTTTGCCTACGCTCAAGTTACCTTGGAAGACATTCGTAACTGGTTCACAAATGACTGCTACTGTACCTCATCCGAATGAGAACCGCTATAATGATGGAAGCTCAGATTAAGTGTTGGGTTTCGCTAGCTCAACCCAACCTACTAACTAACGGCATCTTCTATAGCAGACTATTACATTTCGTATACCTAGCCGTTTTGTGATCCTATCCTATCCGTGTTGTAGTCTATTACAGTGCTTTACAACTGGGTGAGGGAAAACTGCAATGGAGGTATTTCAATTTAATTGGGGACAACTCGGTGGTGACCTATTAAAGCTGGGCCTCGTTTTTCTAATCACCTTGCCCATAGCTTGGGAGCGAGAGCAGTCAACCCGGATTATGGGACTCCGTACTTTCCCTCTCGTTGCAGTTGCTAGCTGTGGCTATGTTCTAGTTGCTATTTCAGTTATTGGCGCAAGTGCAGATGCCCAATCCCGCATTATTCAAGGGCTCATGAGTGGTATCGGTTTTATTGGCGGAGGTGCAATTCTCAAAGAAGGGGCCAACGTACGGGGCACAGCAACAGCTGCAAGTGTGTGGACCACAGGTGCGATCGGTGCCGCGATCGCCTATTCCCGATACGAGATAGCAGTTCTTTTGAGCGCAGTTACTTTTTTAACCCTTCGTGTACTGACACCGCTTGAACGACAAACGGGCAAATCAGATCAACGGAACGATGATTGAGTGCGATCGCAGACCTCATGCGCCCAGACAACTCCCTCAAGGCGCAGGCGGAATGCGCGCCATTCTGCGAGATTGCAGCTCATCGGGCAGCTTGAAGTAGGGCACCATGCCATCGTCGCTGTCGAGGTAGAGTGCGGCAGCGGTGAGCAGGTCGGTGGCGCAGGTGGTGGGGTCAAAGTCGGTGAAGAGATAGGTGGTTTTGCCGGTGCCCACGTAGGCGATCGCGCGGGGCTGTTCACAAATGCACAGACACCCGGTAGATGCGATCGCCATCTCATCTTTGCGGGGCCACTGCTCGTACAGCGCTTCCAGGTGTTTCAGCAGATGGGCACCGCCAGTCTCCCCGTCGCGCTTTTCTTCAGCGGCGGTAAAGCCGCAGCTTTTGCACACAATCAGCTGGTCGGGCATGGCTAAGAGGGCTCTAGCAAGTATTTGAACAGATCATCAATCACGGCATTGGCGGCGATCGGGCCGCTGCCGATCCAATAATCCGGCACTTCATAGACTCTGCCTTGCTGCACAGCCTTTAACTTTGCCCAAAGCGGATCTGCTGTTAAGCGATCAAGCCTTTCGGTAACGCCTGGAGTGCCATGGGTTGAAATCACAAAGATGACATCACCATCGGCCTCATGCAGCACTTCTTTTGAAATCCGGTACTGAATTGGACTTGAGCTATCTCTTTGCTGGGTGGCAGTTGCATCAAGATTCTGAGCGGGTGGACGAGCCAACCCAGCATCCTGAAGAATGGTTCCGTTGAAACCGGCTGTGGTGTACACAGTAATAGTATCAGGATAAACATAAACAATGGACACTTCTGTTTGGCTGAGGCGATCGCCCATTTGTTGCTTAAAGGTGTCCAAGCGTTTGTAATAATCATCTATCACTTGTTGGGCTGCCTCGGGTTTTCCGACTGCATCGCCCGTTAACCCAAAAAAGGTTTTCCAGTCTCCGCTATGGGTAAAGGGTAACAATACCGTTGGTGCAATTTGAGAAAGTTGATGATAGATGCTTTCGTTATAGATATCACCAATAATTAGATCGGGCTTCATCGCCAGAATCTTTTCTATACTGGGTTCACCGTCTAGGCCAATATTGGGATATTCTTTTATCTTTGCTTGCAAGTGAGGTGAGTCAACAAAGGTAGAAACAGTAGCAATTGGTTCAATTCCCAAGGCTAAAAGATTATCAAATATACCCGATCCAGTTGGAATAATTCGCTGTGGATGCAGTGGAACACAGGTTTCACCAAGGGCGTGTTGGATCAGTCGACAATCTGATGATGTCGAACTGTGGAACTCTGATCTGCCACAGGCAACCGTCAAGCAAAAAGTGACGATTGCCAAGAGCAAAATCTGGAGAAACCGAGACAGTGAAGGAAGGGGCCATGCAAATTGTTGGAGCATTATTTGATCACGAAGGAGCGTTCAAACAAAAGGTCAATCAAGTAATGAATGTGAAAGGATTACAGAGAATTGGTTGGCATGTGATTAGCCTGCGAGTCCCTACTCTGCAAGTCCTTAAAATTCCACCGCAATGCTGCCAATGATGGTAAACGGCGTACCAACGGTTATTTCGGTTCGACCAAATTCCGAACCTTCAATGTAACTCCGATCAAACAGGTTTTTGATATTGAGGACGGCTCTCCAGCGATCGCGTCGGTAATATAAAGCAGCATCTGTCCGTAAGTAGCTATCTAGTCTAAAGCTATTGTCGAGATCCCCTTGTCTTTCACCAACGTAGAATAGCCCTAGGCCAAATCCTAACCCCTCCAATGTGCCGCTTTGAATTTCATAGGTTGTCCAGAGGCTAGCACTGTTTCTAGGAACATTTTGCACAAAGTTTCCCGATTCAAAATCATTACTTTCCGTGACTTGGGCATCAGTATAGGTGTAAGCCGCGATAATGTTCCATCCTGGAAGAACTTGTCCTAAAACATCTAGCTCTATACCTCGGCTCCGCTGTTCTCCAGCCGAAATACTAAAGGCATCATTGTTGGGGTCAGTGGTAGCAATATTGGTTTTGGTCACTTCATACGCTGCCAGCGTCACAGCGAGGTTGTTGGTAATTTCTCCCCTCATGCCAATTTCGTATTGAGTTCCTCGCTCTGGTTCTAGGAAAGAACCGTTTGCAGCAGTCCCAAAGTTGGGCGCAAAAGAGCGACTATAGCTGGCATAGAGTGAAATTGGCTCAATGGGTTGATACAAAATTCCGATTCTGGGACTAAAAGCTGCGTCAGATCGACCAGATGATTCACCCGTATCGTGAGTAAAACTTTGTTGCTCCACGATATCAAAGCGACCACCGACTAGGAGATTCAAATTGTCTAGAATTTCAATTTGGTCTTGCACATAAAAGCCAAAGATATCCGTTCGATCAGAACCGTCTCGCACCACATTAGTTAGCTCAGGTACATTGGGTGTGGCAATCAAGCCATATTCTGGATCAAAAATATTGATACTAGGTGTATTTCCGAGTGGCAATCGACTCTGTGTCCCGATATTAGTCCGACGATTGAAATCGAATCCTAACAACAGTGTATGATCGATTGATCCAGTCGAAAACTCGCCAATTAGATTCGTTTGAGTCGCATAGTTTTCCAGGTAATCATCATTTGATCTCACATTCCGCGACAGAATGCCTGTTTCTTCATCCAATGTGACTGGGCGAAATGCCAAATCAAAGCTGTCACCAGAGTTATAGCGAAATCCATTGCGAAGCCTGAGGTTCTCGTTGAACTGATGTTCAAATAAGTACCCAACTCTAAATTCCTCGACTTCTCTCACATCGTTCAGTTCACCTAGAACCCGATTTCTTGGTAAATCAGCCACCCGATCGCCATTGGCGACGGGGCCACTGTCGAAGGGGCGCTCATCGTGTAAATACTCAAGATCAACCACTAAACGACTCGCATCACTAATCTGCCATGCGAATACAGGCGCAACAAAAATTCGCTCAACGCCTTGATCAAATCCTCGAAATCCCTCTGACGTTTCATAGGCAACATTCAGTCGGTAGCCTAGGCTGTCATCGGAGCTTAGCGGACCTGTCAGGTCAATGGCTGAACGAATGAAGGTGCCATTGCCTACAAGTAGTTCTCCGGAATAACGTGGCTCAGCCAAGGGTTGTTCAGTAATTACACTAATAATCCCTCCAGGCTCTAGGCTGCCATACAACACTGAGGCAGGCCCTTTAAGCACTTCAATCCGTTCAAGGTTAGCTGGATCTCGAAACCCAATGTTTTCTTCTAAAAAGCCATTGCGAAGTGATGAAAGCTGGGAAAATCCACGAATCGTAAAGCGATCAAGCGTTCCTGCAAACCCATCTCCCTGGCTCACACCACTCACATTGCGGACGGCTTCATCTAAACGAATCACTTGCTGATCTTCAATCACCTGACGCGGAATCACCTGAATCGATTGGGGAATGTCGCGCAGAGGTGTATCAGTACGGGTAGCCGACGTAGCATTGCGGGGCGCATAGCCCTCATCGCCCTCCCCCGTCACCCCAATGCGGATGACCTCATCCTCTCCACCGGCCAAGCCCACACCGGGCGCAATCCCCAGCACCAGCCCAGCGGCCCCAGTGCTCACATTCACCGCAGGCGGCCCGTCGCTACCGGTGATCTCTACCCGCACCCGATTCCCAGGTTCATTAGTCACGCTCACCAAGGCAATGCCCTCAGTGGGGCCAAACTGCTCAAAACTCTCCCCCCCGGGCAAGGCCAGCACCGCATTGGGAATCTCAGCCACCAGCGCACTGCCCACCACCGCAGTCGTGAGTTCTCCCAGCCCCCTTTCGGCATCGAGCACCAGCCGTAGCCCCTCACCCTCGGCCTCTACCCGCACGCCGGTAATCTGCGTCAACCCCTGGGCCAGATCCAGATCCGCCGCCTGGCCACTGGGCTGGGCAATATCCTGTAAAGACAACGCCGTTTCCGCCTGCGCCGCCATCGGCACTAACGCCAGCCAGCCAGCCAACCACACCAACCGCTGCAATCGAACGCCCATCACACCACCTGTCAAATCGTTGAGAACAATGCCCTAGCCGCCCATGGCCTCAAGGCAATCAAGAATGCTTCTCAACAAGATACAGGGCAGTGAGAGCCGCTAAAACGAGAAATGATCCCTAGGCGGAGTTTTTGCGATCGCACCCCGGAGTTTTTACGCCCTTCTCTCCCGCGCATACACCCCCGGATTCACCCCATACTTGCGGCGAAAGGCGGCGGCGAAGTGGCCCCGGCTGGCAAAGCCTACGGCCTCGGCAGCGGCGGTGACGCTGAGATCGCCCGCTTCGAGTAGCTGGCGCGATCGCTCCATGCGGTGCTCATGCAGGTAGCCAAATACAGTGGTGCCAAACACTTGGCGAAAGCCCACTTTGAGCTTGTGGTCGTTGATGCCGACAGCGCGGGCTAACTCCATCAGCGACGGGGGCTGGGTGATCTGGCGGCACAACAGCTTGCTGGCGTAGTGGATGCGCTCCACATCGTCGGGTTTGAGGGTCGGTGGGCTGAAGCTGTTAGGTGTTGTTTTGAGGTCTTCAATCAGCAGCGCCATCAGCTCCCACACCTTGCTCTCCAGGTAGAGCCGCTGGGTCAACCCTTGAAACGGGCAGTGCAAAATCGCTTGCACCGCCATCTGCATCGCCGCCGTCGGAGTTCCAGAACGCTCAAAGTAGCGCTGATCGGCAGGGCGCAACAGGTCTGGGAGATCGTCGCACGTTTCCCCACTCCACTGTTGGAAGATGTGCGGCTCGATATGAACGTTTATGCTGACAATCCGTCGATTACCAGGAACCCGCCAGAGTTCGGCTGGGGCCAACCCACTGCCAAAAAAGTCGTAGTGCTGGCTGCGTTTACCGCCGGTCTGCACCTGCTCAAAGGTGAACTCTAGGGGGTGTTCGCGATCGCAGTGCTTGATCTCTAAATCACTCTTGAGCCAGCGGTCTTCAATACAGAGATCGATCCCCTCGCGGAGTGCCACATAGCGCTGTTGCCTTTGCCCCAAAACGGTAGGATCAGCCCTCTCGTCGCCCTCTGTGGCGGTAGCCTCGTCGAGCCAGTTTGCGTAGTCGGTTTGAGAAAGGGTAATGGGCATGACAACGGGTAGAACAGCGGTATAGCAAAAAAGAGGGATGCCCAAAAGCCCTATGGCTCCCCTTAAGGCATCCCCCTGGCAACCTACATCTAAGGCATTAGATGTCAGAGAGGATTGAATAATCTTACCCTCAATTGGCAATGGTTCTCAATACTAAGAGAGTGGGTGCTAGGTATCGGGTGTCAGGTGGGCCATGATCGCATCCAAGAGATGGCTAAGGGAGCGAGTGCCGCTGGTCAGCCCGCCCACCTCGGCGTCGCTCAGCGCGTAGAGTTGCCCAGCTTTCACTGCTGTTAGGTTGCCCCAAACGGCATCTTGGGCTAGGCCTGCCACCTGGTCGGGTGCGGGGTCTGGCACCAGCACAAAAATCACGTCTGGATCAACCTGGAGAATGTGCTCGGTGGAAAACACGGCCCAGTTGATGGCGCTGGGGGTGCGATCGCCTAAGGCCCAGGGATAATCCACCAGGTCTGCCAGAGTAGAGCCCACTAACGATTCGCGGGTGGCGACATAGAAGGTGCCCTGGGTGCCGTTGGTGACCAGCACGGTGCGATCGCGTTGAGCCTGGGTTTGGTGAATCGCCAGGCGATCGCGAAAGGTTTGGGCGGCGGCTTCAGCGGCGGCGGCGCGATCGGTGAGTTGACCGACCTGGTGCAGATTGGCGATCGCCTGCTTAGTACTGCTCACTTCCAACAAAAACAGTGGCGCAATCGGGGCCAGGGTGGCCCGCAGGCCATCGACCTGCCCCCGGTAGCCGATGATCAGATCGGGGCGCAGACCCAGCAGCGCTTCGAGGTTGGGCTCTGGGCCACCGACAATAGCAATCTGCGAGGCCGCCTCACCAAAGTAAATCGGGCTTTTGGCCCAGTCAGCCAGCCGTGGATGCCCCACCGCCAGGGGCACAAGATCTAGCTCAGCCAGAATGTCTAGGCAGCTCAGGTGCAGGCAGACAATGCGCTCGGCGGGCTGGGGCAGGGTTACCGTTGTCCCCGAGACATCGGCTAGGGCAATAGCCGGGGCTGGGGTGGTTACCTGCTCTGTGGGGGGCGACTGGCAGGCAGTGAGCCACAGCCCCATGGCTAGGGCCAACGGCGAGCAGCGATTATAGAATCGTCTGCGGTGCGGGGGTTGGGTAGATGTGGGGGTCGGCATAGTTATCGTTGGGCTGAAATCGCTAGGGCAAGTGAGAAACCCGGTTTCTGCGGCGCATGCACTGAGATGGGTGGTCAACCGCGCCATAGAAACCGGGTTTCTGCGAACGGCTTAGAACTGCACCCGGTAGCCAACGCGGAAGGTGCGGCCCGATCCTGCGGCGTTAAAGGTTTCGTTAAAGCCTCTGAGAAACTGAGACTGCGCCGGAAAGTACTGAGTGTTAAACAGGTTTTGCACACCTACTTGCAGGGTGCCTGGCCCTACCGCCACCTGGCTAACCAAATCCACCACAAAATAGTCTGTGATGCCGACATCGTCGACCCCCTGGCTAAAGGCGCGATCGCGGCTGCCCGAGTACAGCGCCTGAATGCGATTGCGCCAGCCGGGCAGAGTTTCGTTCTCCAGGTAGGCGGTGAGCTTCAGGGGTTGAATGCGAAAGGTTGAGATCGGTAGATAATCGCCCGTATCATTTTCGTCGTTTTCCCCCTCCGTCCAGCCCAGGGTGCCCCCTAGGCTCCAGGTATTCGCTAGTTGCCAATCTACCGTGGCCTCTACCCCATAAATGCGCTCCGGAGCACGCACCAGTTGGGAAACGCCGCCGACAAAGGCATAGTCTTCGCCCAGGGCAGAGGTGTTGTAGAAAGCGGCTAGGGAGGTCTGCACACCAGGCCAGTTGCCTCGCAGGCCAATTTCGTAGTTGTTTACCGTCACCGGTTCGGTCAGACGCAGGCTATCGCCCACATTGACAAACCCAGCGGGTGGGCTGCGCAGCACTCCGCCAAAGGTGGGGACCGAAAAGCCCTGGGCAAAGCTGGCAAAGGCGGTGAGTTCGGGGGTGATATCGTAGCTGGTGCCCAGGTTGAACACCGTGGCATCAAAATTCTGATTGCCGCCGGTAATGGCATCGCCAAAGAACGTGGCGTAGTCGTTGACCCGCAGGCCAATGCGCTCGTGGCGCAGGCCCCCGCTCAGCCGAAGGCGATCGCTGACATCCCACTGCACCTGGGCAAACAGGCCCAATTGCTCTAGGCCGTAGGGGGGCACAAAGGTGCGATCGCCCACCTTTTGCAACGTATTGCGGGTATCAAAGGCCACCGGGTCAAAAATTTCAAAGGGGGCAACGTTGCTCTCATCCACATAATCCACCCCCCACAGCAGGCTGGCGGCACCGGCATCCCAGAGGGGCGTTTCGACCTGCACCTGGGCACCCCACTTGTCGCCCGTGGCCCGCTGACGGCCAATCACGTCAAAGAAACCGCCTCGAAAGTCGCTAAAGCCGACGATGGAGGTGTAGTCGCGGTAGTAGAGGTTGGCCTGGAGACGGCTGCCCCAGAGGTTGTCGTGGCTGTAGCTTAGCCCGGCGGTCAAGCTGCGATCGCCCGCCAGATCGGTGCCCTCTCGCCCCAGGTTGACCGCCAGCGGACGGGCCTTTTGCACGCCCGGTTCCTGATTCACCGCCGGATCGGACAAAAACGCTGTGTCTTGGCGGCCATCGTAGAAGCTGAGGGTCAACCGTAGATGTTGATCGGTGGCGAAGCGGTAGCCCATGGAGCCTAAAAAGGCGTAGGATGTGGCGTCGATCACGCCGCCGCCGCTGGTCTCGGGAATGCGATCGCCCTCGGCATCGAAAGCGGCTCCGGTCTGCTGCCGCCGCAGCGAAAACACATAGTCCACCTCGCCGTCGTCGCCCGACACCCCCAGCTGCAAGCCATGGCCAAAGCTGTCGCCCAGGTTGCGAAAACTGCCGTCGATCTCGGGAGCGATCGTCACCTGCATCGGGGTGTTGGCCGGGGCGCGGGTGATGATATTGATCACCCCCCCGGTGGCCTGGCTGCCGTATACCGCCGTGGGGCCGCGCACCACCTCCACTCGCTCTACGGTGCTGGGGTCGAGGGCGCGCAGCTCGCGATCGAGCCCATAGTTTGAGGTCAGGGGAATGCCATTAAACAGAATGGTAGTGCTGCGCCCCCGCAGGTTTTGCACAATTGACCGGGGCGTAGCCACACTCGGCGGCGGCCCAAACCCTGGCACCAAGTTGCCTAAAATATCGCGAAAGTCAGAGGTCAGGGCCGACTGCTGCTCGATGTCGTCACGGGTGAGCACCGTCACCGATCGCGGTAAGTCCTGAAGGTCTTCTTCTGTTCGCGTCGCGCTGACGACGATCTGTAGTCCCTGGTCGGTTGCTGCCGTCGAGCCAGCTGTACCGAGCTGTAGGGTCAAAGTCAGCCCCGCCGCCGTGGCGCGGGTCGCCACCGTAGGCGGCCCATCGGTGCCCGTAATCGCCACCTGTACCCGATTGTCGGGCAGGGCAGTGACGCTGACCAGGGCAATGCCTGCCGCCGGGCCAAACTGCTCAAAGGCCTCTCCACCGGGCAATTGCAGCACCGCATTGGGAATTTCGACCAGCAGCGCATTCCCGGCAGTAGTAGTGGTGGGCGTCGACAACTCCCCCGCCGCCGTCTCTAACACCACCTCAACCCCAGCCTCCGTAGACTCAAGGCGTACCGCCGTAATTTGAATCGGGGTCGCCCCTTGCTGGGCCATCTCCAAGCCTGCCGCTGGCGGCGGCTCGCTGGGGAGCAGACTCGCCGCGATCGCACTATTGGCCCAAAACGGCAGCGCGATCGCACCACCCGCCATCAATCTCACCAGCATCCGACGATCCGGTCGCTGAACCTGTCGTGAACCCATTGTCTGTCTCTCCTCATACCGAATGCAGCAAAGGAATGGCATGCCCATCATTTGCTAGGAACTATTCTCAAGAACATATCGGTAAAGGGGGAGCGCGATCGCCCTAAGGCGGATCGTTTTGGGCCTCAGGCGGATTTTTCAACTCCGGCTATAGGCCTTCGGGTTGACGCCAAACTGCTTGCGAAAGGCGGCGGCGAAGCGGCTCTGGTTGGCGTAGCCTACGGATTGGGCCACTTCTTTCACGTTGAAGCGGCGGCTGTGGAGCAGGTGGCGGGCCGTTTCCATGCGGTGCTGGTGCAGGTAGCCAAACACCGTGGTACCAAACACCTGCTTAAAGCCCACCTTGAGCTTGTAGTCATTGAGGTTAACCCGTCGGGCCAGCTCAAGCAGGGTGGGTGGATTGTCTAGCTGGTCGATGAGAATTTTCTGGGCGGCGTAGATGCGATCGCGATCGTCGGCACTGAGGGGCCTTAACTCTTTGGTTTGGGACGATGCGGTGCTCAACTGCTCTAGCTTCAGGGCAATTAGCTCCAGACATTTGGCCTCCAAAAAAATGCGCCGGGTCTGGCCCTGAAACGGGCAGCGCCAGAGTTGCTCTAGCACGAGCCGCATGGCCGGAGTAATCACATTGATATCATTCACCCAGGGGGCACTACCCGCATCCACTGGTTGGCTAGGTGGGGACAGATTTGCAATGCCATGGGCCAGCAGTTGCCCAATCTCGTGGTCAGGATCAATGTGCAAATCGACTTTGAGTACGGGGTCATTGGCATAGTCCAGTTGCCGCCGGGGTGGCTCAACGGGGCGCGTGCCCCACTCCAAAAAGTTCTCCCCCGTGCGCTTGCCGCTGCGGTTGCCGGAGAGGTTAAAGCCCACCTCGTAGCTGTCTGGGCTGTCCGTTGCCGAGATCAGGCATACATCCTCATGCAGGTGGTAGTCGAACAGGCTCAGACCAATACCCCGCAGTTGAATCTGCTGCACATAGCCCTGCCCCAGACGCGGCGGCACGATCTCTCGCACTTCGGCTAAATCTTCGCGATCGCTCTCTCCCCGGTGGGGATTGGCGGCTTGCCAGAGTTCGTCGTAGTCGGTGCTGGAGAGGGTAATAGCCATGGCGCAGAAGCACGCAAGGAATATCTTGCCGCAGGTTCTAATGAGAGTAGTTCTCAAATGTATCAGAATCTGAGCTAGTTTCTAGGCCGGTCTTGGCCCTTGGTTGGATATTGATTTAGCTATTTCTCCCTTCAGCCTGGGGGTAAACGCGATCGGCCAACGCTCTGGCCCACACTGGGCGGTCATGTTGCCCATTATCAGGCGACCAATAGTGCTGCCCTACAACAGAGTCCGAATAATAAAGCCTTCCAGCTAAGAGTTTTATGCCTCCTGGTCGGAAGATTGCAGCAAATACTGCTCCACGTCGTCGAGCACCCACTCCGCAGCTAAGGGGCTGTTGCCCGCCCCCCAGTAGTGACCTATCAAATACACCTGGTTTTGCTGCACGGCCTTGAGTGACTGCCAAAGGGGATCGGTTTTCAATCGCTCTAGTTCGGCCTCGGCCTCGGCGGCAATCTCTGGGGTCGCACCAAAGGTGGAGAGCAAGATCACATCGCCATCGGCCTGGGTCATGGCCTCGCGGCTAATCAGTTTGGTAAACGGCGGCTGATCTGGGGTGCCTTCATCTTGAGCAGGGGGGCGCTCAAAGCCGATATCGGCCAAAATAGAGCCGCCAAAGCAGTTCTTTAGATATAGCCCAATCTGACCCGACTGGGCCATCACCCGCACCAGAGAAACCTGCATAGGCGGGTTTCCCCGTTGGTTGCTCAAGGTCTCTACACGCTGCCGATACTGCTCTAGCACCGCCTCGGCCTCGGCCTCCAGCCCCAGCACCTGGCCGTGGAAGCGAAAGGGTTGCTGCCAGTCGGCAGTAGTTTGCATCTCAAAGGCCACGGTGGGGGCGATCGCCGATAGCTTGTCGTAGGTATCCTCTAGATCTGAGGCGGCCCCGATAATCAAATCAGGCTGGAGCACCGCCAACGCTTCCAGATTGATCTGAGCGCTCTGCCCCAAACGCGGTACATCTGGCAGCCGCTCGGCTAGCTGGGGCAACAGATTGCTGGCCACCCCCGCAGGCATCACCCCCAACGACAGCAAATTAACCGCCGCCGTGTGATCTAGGGCCACCACCCGACTCGGCTGCATGGGCACACAGGTTTCCCCCAAGGGATGCTGCACCATACGGCAGTCGACGGGAGCCGGATTGGCGATGGGGGAAGTCTGACAGGCGATCGCACCCACCGCTACCAGCACCATGAGCAGTCCGTGAAGTAGCCAGTTTTTTAGAGTCATAGATCGTTGTGGATGAGTGGGAGGGTGGGAGAGTAGATGGGTGGATGGGTAAGGGGTGGATGGGTAGGTAATTGATGATTGGGGGTTTAGAGATGAAGAGTCAACGGTCCCTACTCATCCACCCTCCCACCCATCTACCCTCCCACCCGTCCACCCATCTACCCTCCCACCCCTTACCTGCCTACCCCCTACCCGCCTACCCATCTACTCCTAAAACGTCACCCGATACCCCACGGTCACCCGTCGCCCAGACGCAGCGCTATTGAAAGTTTCAGAAAACCCGCTGCTACGCTGGGCATAGGCCGGGAAATAGAACGCATCGAACAGGTTAGCAATGCCAATGTCTAAGGTGCCGGGGCCGACATCGACGCTGCTGATCAAATCCACCACGGCGTAGCTGTTTATCGGGCTGGGGTCAACCTCGGCGTCAAAGGCGGCGCTGCGGCTGCCCACGTACAGCAGTTGGAGGCGATTGCGCCAGCCCGGCAGGGTTTCATTTTCGATGTAAGCGGTGAGCTTGAGGGGCTGAATGCGGGTGCTGCTGATGGCGATGTACTCTCCGGTGTCGTCTAAATCGGCTTCGCCACCGACCAAGCTGAGGGTGGTGCCCAGGCTCCAGGTGGGGCTGGGCTGAACATCCAGGGTGGCCTCTAGGCCGTAGACGCGCTCGGGTGCCCGCACCAGGTCGTAGAGGCCAGTGGCGTCATCAAACACAAAGGTAGAGCCTAACTCGGAAGTGTTGTAAAACCCTGAAATTGAAGCCTGAACCGTGTTCCAGTCGCCGCGAATGCCGACCTCATACTCGCTGACTTTCTGGGGCCGGTTGGCTTGCACATCTGAATTCACCGCAAAGTCGGGGTCGGCAAAGCCTAACACCGCGCCAAAATCGGGCACCGAAAAACCCTGGGCAACGTTGGCAAATAGGCTGATTTCGGGGGTGATATCGGCTACGGCGCCAGCATTAAAGGCGGTGTCGCTAAAGTTGCGATCGCCCCCTGCGATCGGTTCGCCAAAAAAAGTGGTGTAGTCGCTCACCGAGAAGCCAATGCGCTCGTGGCGTACGCCCCCCGATAGCTCCAACCAGTCGGTGGTCTGCCACTGGAGCTGAGAAAACAGCCCCAGACTGCTGAGGGTATAGGGCGGCACCAGGGGTCGCTGTTCGATCAGCCGGTTGACTCGACCATTGCTGTCGTCGAAGCTGACCGGGTCAAAGAGGTTATAGGTATTGGCGGTGGTCTCGTGGTTGTAGTCAGCCCCCCAAACCAGGTTGAGGCTGTCCGCCAGGGGCGTATCGAGGGCGAGCCGTCCGCCCCAGTTTTGGGACTCTAGCTCTCCTTGAAAAATGCCAAAGGGTCGGGGACGGCGATCGCGGGGGTCGCTGCGGGATGAGTTGTCACGGAAGTAAAGCTGGCTATCGAGGCTGCCATTCAAAATGTCGTCGTGGCGATAGCTGAGATTTAGAATCACGTTGCGATCGGCCTGGGGGCCACCCCCTTCGGGAAAGCTCAGCTGCCCCACCCGCAGGGCTCGCGCCTTTTGCTCGCCGGGTTCGTCGTCAACGCTGGGGTCGGCAATCACATCGCTGTTGCGGCTTTCGCGGTAGTAGTTGAGCGAAAACTGAAGCCGCTGGTTTTCGTCGGGGTTGTAGCCTAACCGGGTAAAGAGAGACACATTCTCACTCTCATCAGTGCCTTGAATGGTGGGAATGCGATCGCCCTGCCCATCAAACGAGGCTCCCGTATCAGCCCGCGACAGCGAGGCCAAAATATCGGCATTGCCATCCCTGGCAGAGACCGTCTGCTGAACAAAGTAGCCAAAACTCTCGCCCTGCAAGCTCCCCAGGGCAGAATTGACGCTCACCTCTGAGGTGGCACTAAAGTCGGCCTCATCGGGCTGCCGCGTAATGATGTTGATGATGCCGCCGGTTGCCCCACCCCCGTAGATAGCGCTGGGGCCGCGCACCACCTCAATGCGCTCAATAATGCTGGGGTCGAGGGTGCGCAGCTCGCGGTCAAAGTCGCGCACGTTGACATTTTGCGGCACCCCATCGATCAAAATAACGGCGTTTCGGCCCCGCAGCGAGGCCGCCGTAAACGTCCGCTCTGAGGATGGCGCGAGACCCGGTACCAGCGCCCCTAAAATATCGCTCAAATCTCGACTGACGGAGGTCTGCTGCTGAATCTCCTGCTGGGTAATGACGGTCACCGATCGGGGAATTGTCGTCGCCTCTTCCTCGCTGCGGGTGGCCGTCACCACCACCTGAATGGCTTCTTCGTCAGGGGCTGCCGCGGCTGTGCCTCTAGCGACAGACATCACTAAGCGCTGCGCCGCTGCATTAATCGCCGCAGTCGGCGGAGCCTCTGAGCCCGTGATCGCCACCCGCACGCCATCTCCTAGCGGTGCAACGCTCACCAGCGCAATGCCCTCAGCCGGGTTAGTAGCCTGAAACTCACCGCCCTCTGGCAGCGTCAGCGTTGCATTGGCGATATCCACAATCAGCGCATTGCCCACCACCGACGACGAAGCCGCTAGCTCTGCCGATGTTTCTAAAACCATTTCCACGCCGTCAGCGGTAGGATTAAGCCGCACAGCTGTAATTTGGGCTATTGCCTGGGCTATTTCAGCTGACCATTCATCTACCGTGTCGGCAGGTTGCTCAATTTGGCTAAGGAGAGCTGGGGCTGCCGCTGTTTCACTCTCCTGCGCCGTAGCTTCTCCACGGGGCATTTCGGTCACAAGGCTTGCCCCCTGACTTTCAATCTTTGGCGCTGGCTCTGCCTGAGTTGGGCTAGCCATCAGCACCAGTAAAGCCCCCTCCACCCAAGCCAATCGCTGTAGTTGATTCATCACTCCACACACCAAAATATTAGAGCTGGTAGGCGTTTAGCCCACAGACTCAATTGCAACTCACTTGCAAGAAGCTTACTGGATGGCAGAAGGCCGTGGGCGATCGCTTTGATCAGCAAAAGGAATTTTTTGATCCAAACTCGGAATTTTTAGCCCGCGTGCTTCTAGTCATAAGGGAGTAGGTTTTGGGGTTAACGCCAAATTTTTTGCGAAAGGCTGCGGCAAAATGCCCCCGATTAGCAAACCCCACATCGCGGGCGACTTCGGTGACATTGAAGCGGCTATCGGCCAATAGCGCCTTGGCGCACTCCATACGGTAGTGGTGGAGGCAGCCAAAGACCGTAGTGCCAAAGAGTTGGCGGAATCCCTGCTTCAAAGTAAATTCGTTTAAGCCAACCTGACGAGCTAGTCCGTTCAGCGAGGGGGGATCGGTGAGGTGCTGCTTTAGGATTTCTCTGGCGTAGTGAAGGCGCTCAATATCGTCGGGTTTGAGGGTTTGCTTCCGGGGCTGATCGGGCTGGTGCTGCAACATCTGATCCAGGTGCAGAGCCATCAGTTCCCAAATTTTGCTCTCTAGGTAAAGTTGCTGGGTCAGGCCCGTATAGGGGCAGTTCAAAATCTGCTGTAGGGCCGCCTGCATGGCCACGGTGGGCGAGGCAGCGTAGGTATAGCGAGCCTGGCTGAGGTCGTTGACCAGGGCTTTAACGGGGGGTGCCGCCTGCTCTAGGCGATCGCCCATCCAGGTGGAAAACAAATTGGGCTCTAGATGAAAGCTCACGTCTAGAACGTGCCACCCCGCCAGTTCTTCGTTAATGCCGGAGTCTGCTAGGCCGCTACCCGAGAAGAAGTAATGATCTGTAGCCCCCGTTGACGGCTGCGAATGGTCGCGGATGACGGTGAATTCGTACTCTAGCGGGTGCTCCCGCTCAGGTATTTCAACAATGACATCCTGGTGCAGTTGGTAGCTGGCGATCGTTAGTTGTAAGCCCTCACGCAGTTTTGCCTCTCGAACCGACCCACGGCCCAACTGCGTTGGATAGGGCCAAGTTACATCCAACTCACCGGGTGCAAACTGCTGATTATTGCCGCCCTCCTGAAGCATTGCCCGATAGTCAGACTGAGAAAGAGCGATCGCCATAGTAAGTTCAAGGTCTGCGATTTACACTCCCAAAGCATCACGGCCAGAGAGTTAACTGCGGTTAATGATAAGCATTCTCAACTGGTTGGGTCGGTGCGTCAAGCTCTTGCGCTACGCCAGCTCAACGGCAGAGCCCGCTCTAAGCAACTGGGCAAAGCGAGAGGTGGGCTTTTGCGCCAGCGTGATGCGATCGCCGTACTCCACCGCCCGCCCCTGCTCCAAAATCAAAATCTGGTCGGCCCGCTCCACGGTCTTCAGCCGGTGGGCAATGATAATCCCCGTGCGGTTTTCCAACAGCCGATCCACCGCCCGCTCAATCAGCTGCTCCGTCTGCGGATCCAGCCGCGATGAGGCTTCATCCAGCACCACCAGCCCCGGATTCCTCAGAAACACCCGCGCGAACGCCAGCAGCTGCGCCTGCCCCGCCGACAGCCCGCCGCTGTCGGCCCCCAGTTCTGTGTTCAGCCCCGCAGGTAGCGCCTCTAGCCAGGGCATCAGGCCCAGCTCCTCCAGGGTTTGTAGAATAGTGCGATCGCGAATGTGCCCATTAAAAAACGTCAGATTGTTCCGCACGCTGGTCTGAAACAACTGCACATCCTGAGTTACAAACCCCACATGGTGCGGCAATTCTACCCTCGACACTTGGCTGATATCGACCCCACCCAAGCGAATCTGCCCCCGCTGAATATCGTACAGTCGCAGCAGCAACCGTGCCAGGGTGCTCTTGCCGCTACCCGTGCGACCCAGTAGGCCGAGGGTTTGCCCGGCGGGGATGTGGAGTGTGAGGTTTTGGAGTAAAGGAGTAAAGGAGTGAAGGAGTGGAGGGGTAGGCTTGAGCATCTTACTGACTTCTTCACCTCCCCACCTCTTCACCTCTTCACCTGCCCCATCCCTATACCCAAACCAAACCTCCTGAAACTCCACCGACAGCGCCCCGTTAGGTAGAACGGCCTGACCGCCAGGGTTAACTTGGGGCCGATGCCCGAATAGATCCTGAATACGCTGGATACTGGCCTGGGCCTGCTGAAGCTGCTCCAGCTCTTCGCGGATACGCTCGATCGGGTCTTGCAGCAGAGCGGCGTAGTAGAAGAGCAGGTAGACGGTGCCGATGGTGATGGCGGCTTGGCTCCAGAGGTAGGCCCCGACGGCCAGGGCGATCGCATTGCCCAGCGTAAACAGCCCTACGGTGCTGCCCCACAGCAATGTGCTGGTAAAGCGGGCCTGGTGAAAGGCCGCCAGCCACCGCCGCAGAATGGTGTAAAACCGATCCATCACGTAGCCAACGGCCCCGTTGGCGCGGATGTCTTCGAGGCCGCTGAGGTGCTCGGCCACAAAGCCGTAGAACTCGGCGCTGATCTGGCGGTAGGTGCCCCAGGGGCCAACGGCCAGGGTTTGCAGACTGCCCAGCACGCCAAAGGCCACCAGGGCAAACAGGCTCAGGCTCAGCCCGGCCCGCCAGTCTTCAAACCATAGAATCGTCAGCACGCCCACGACCAGTAACCCGTTGCCCACCACCTGCAGCACAAACTGCGAGAAAAACCGCGACAGGGCATCGACATCGCCATCGACTCGCTCCACCAGTTCGCCGGGGGTGTGGGCTTTGTGAAAGGCCAGGTCTAGACCCAGGGCGTGGCGGGCCAGGTCAAGGCGTAGGGTGTTGGTCGCGCGCCAGGCAATGGTTTCGCTGACGTAGGTGGTGGCGATCGCCAGCCCCTGCTGCACCAGTGCGATCGCCACAAAAGCCCCCGCCGCCAGCAGCAGCGAGCGCTGCTGCCCGCCTGCGATCGCTGCATCAATGAAGTAGCGCAAAATCTGAGGATTCACTAGCTGCAAGCCAATGCCCCCCAGCAAAGTTAGCGCCAACCCCCCAAACTGCCCCCGCTGCGGTTTCAGATAGGACTCCAAAATCGTTCGATATCCGGGTGTCATTGCCCCCATAGCGAGCCTACCTCGCAAAGAACCCAGCTCACAGCTTACCGATTTGCCCGCCCCCAAAGGATTCCTAAACGGAGTATCTTGACTCCTAACGGGAATTGTTTGCCTCCTGAAGAATCTGCCCAACATCATTTTGCCGTTGACCATCAGAAACTGTCCGGAGTGTTATCCAGCGCATGCCAATGCGATCGCGTTAGCCCTGGGGGTTCTCCACGCCCAGGGGAAAGGTGTTTAGGAGAGTTGAGTGAGGATGTCAGCGGCGAAGACGGTAGCGAGAGCAGAGCGGATGTCGCTGTTATGCATGTGTTGTTTGTGACCTCTGGAGTGCCGCCATTGGAGGTTGGCGAGGGTAGCGAGAGCACGGAGTTTGTTGGTCGCGGTGCCGGTGCTGTTGAGGATGGCCTGCACCTGGTCGGAGTGGATGGCGGGGGCAGCGGCAGCAGTGGTGGTGGTGACGGTGGTGGCAGCAGCGGGGCCGTGGGGCCATCGGCAGGGGCTAGGGCATGGTCGATGCGGCGGACCAGTGCGTAGGCTTCAGTGGCCCATTCGGCTTCGTAGACGCGACGAGTGGCCCGGCTTGCTTGGAGGGAATAGAGGCAGGCGAGGACAGCAAGCCAGCCCGCGACTTGGAGGAGGATAGCGATCGTGCGGTAGGCGTCGAGGGCGCAGATTGTCTTATGCAGCGGTGCCCTCGACAAAGCTTATCAGGGTAAGGAGTGCGATCGCCTCATCCCGATATACCCGCTTAGGCCTGTGGGTTGGATCTAGTCCCATGATGTTGCTCAACGCCGCCAGAGAGCGAGCTATCAGCTTCACTGCCTCAATTAGGGTCTTTCGGCTCACAGTGCTGCTAGACAAGAGCACCATGCTGAAACCTTTGAAATGAAGGCATTTCAAGCCTTAAATATAAAGGTCAGTCCGACTAAAACAGTATACAGACAGGTACCTGTATAATTAAGATATGAAATGCGCCTCGGTGAGTGCGGACACACTCAGCCGAGACGACTTCTCCAAAGTCCGACTAGACCGAACTAGGAGCAATATAAGTATGCCAAAACCCAGATATGACGAAGCTGAGGAAGTGTCTCGCCACGCCGCAGTGGACGAAGGCTGCTGTGAAGAGATGGAGCGCAAATACGGCTGGGAGCTTGTACGGGTTGAAATAACCCCGGACCCGATTTTAGAGGTTGATTGCGTTTTTGACGGTAAGACCGAGTTTCCAAAGTCCTACTACGACACTGCCAAAGAGGAAGACGATAATGCGTAAATATATTATCTTTCGGGCTGAAAAGCGTGAACTAGGTTGGAAGGAGCGGAAGCTACAACACACTCAGAGTTTAACTCGAATTTTAGCTGAACACTTCGATTCTTCAGACAAGCCAATTCCAGAACCAGGCTATCGACCGACCGAGTTTATTAGGGTAGACGCGCTGCATAACCCCGATGAACATGGGTACAGCACTCATTATCGACAAGGGGATTGGGAGGTTTCACGGGTTGAAACGTATGCTCCTGATGTTCCGATGGGTGATTTTGATCTAGTTGTGCTTTGCTACTGCAAATACAGCCCCATCAACGCACCGTTGAAACCAATGCCAGAGCGCCAAGTCTCTATTGATTCGTTTGGTGGTGATCAATCCGCTTATGACGAATGGCTAGAGACACAAAAACAGCCTGCTGAGGTGTAAAGAATAATTCCGATACCCGCTCCAGAACCGAGCGGGTATCACTTGGAAAAAAGGCAATGGCTCAAGCACTCAAGTCTAATATAAACGTTGTCTACTCCTGTAAGTATTATGTTGTTTGGTGTCCGAAATATCGTCGTAAAGTGTTAGTTAATGGGGTTGATGTTCGGCTCAAAGAGCTTTTATATGAAGTGGTCAGTGAAGCAACAGGTGAACTTCTACAGCTAGAGATTATGCCTGATCACGTTTGTCTCCTAGTCGAAATTGACCCGCAATACGGTATTGCTAAGCTGGTGCGGAACATGAAAGGACGTTCATCAAGATTTCTGAGGCAAGAATTTCCTTGGCTTAAAAGTCGCTTGCCGACTTTATGGACAAACAGCTACTTTGTTTCAACTGTCGGTGATATCCCGGTTTCAGTTGTAGAGCAGTACATCGAGAATCAAAAAAATGTCTAGCTAAGCTGTTAGTGATTAACAGTATAAATATAAAACGGGTGCGGCCCTTACCCTCGGCACACCTTACGACATTACTTTGCAAGAATTGAGGATTGAGAGTTTGTTTCCAGCCAATAACAGTACAGAGCGTAGCTAGAAAAAATCTTGAAGCCTAGAGCTTGTCTATATCAGTTGGGTAAGCTTCTGATGTCTAACCAAACGCCAGAATCGCCAGATAAACAGCCCTGCAACAAAAGCGATCGATACTGACTGCCCAATCCACAAGCCGACACCTCCCATCTGCAACTGAAAGCCCAATATATAACCTACTAACAAACCAATTCCCCAGTATCCCAACACATTTAACAACATTGGAATTTGAGTATCCTGTAGTCCTTGTAGAGAACCATAAACTGCTTTTTGAAAGCCATCGAGAACTTGGGCGATTGCTGCAACGATCAATAGCGGAAGTGCGATCGCAACAATGTTTGCATTGACGGGATTGGTGGTATCAATGTAAAGACCAATAATGAATTCAGGGAAGCAGAGAAAAATAGTTGACACACCAACCATGAAGACGGTACTAACACTCATGCTAACTAATGCTGCTTGTTGAATACCTGTGTGATCGCGCCGTCCTAACCATTGTCCGACTCGTACTGTTGTGGCGTAGGAGATCCCTAAGGGAACCATGAACACAACAAGAATGGTTTGAAACACAATCTGATGGGCAGCTAACACCTCAGTTCCCAACAATCCCATCCAGAAAGTAATCACCATGAAGAATCCGGTTTCAAGTCCAGAGAATAAGCCGATTGGCACGCCCACCCAGGCTAACTTTTTGAGGATGTGAGGTCTAATTCGATGCAGTTCTTGAAAAATGCGGTAGTGCTTTAAATTCTTGTTTGTCAAAATATACAGTGCCAAGGCCAGGAACATACCCCATAACGTAACCACACTGGCTACAGCCAATCCTGCAAGACCCATTTTGGGAAAGCCAAGCTTGCCAAAGCCGAGAATGTAATTCCAGGTGATATTAAATGCAGTTCCTAATACGACAATGATCATAACTGGGCGGGCTTGAGACAAAGCTGAAACCGTTGCCCGCAGTGCCGCAAAACCCACGGCTGGAAACAGACCCCACAGCGTAATATCCAAATAAATATTGGCAAGCTGAACAGTAGTTTCGGTTTGTCCTGTACGGCTCAAAAGGATATCTAAGTGTCCAGTGAATAGCATTGTTGGAATCGCCACCAATACAGACAACCACAATCCCTGACGCGCAATTTGCTCAACGCGGGTCTTTTGCCCTGCCCCAAATGCTTCAGCAATCAGTGGACTAACCCCCATTGCAACGCCGCTAGCAGTCATCATGATGCAGAGAAACGTAATGGCTGCCAGCCCTCCAGCTGCTAACACATCGACTCCCATTCTCCCCATCATGACCGTATCAGCAAAGCCTGTCGCAGACTGGGCAACCTGAGCACTGGCAAGGGGAACCGCCAACTTAAAAAACTCGCGTACTTCCGTTAGCAAATTGTTCTTTTGCATTTGTATAACTGTCCTGGTGAAATTGTCTCACTTCCCTAATCACTAAATTGCAGCTGATCGCGCCTCATCAACTTTCAACGTCGTTCCTGAAATGAATTTGGCATCCGCTGAAATGAGAAACGCGACGGTCTTTGCCAGTTCTTCATAGGTTGCTGGACGACCCCACATCAAATCACTGGGAACATCCCATCCTGCTAATTCCTCCAGGCTATCTGCCACGAAGTAAGGCGCAACACAATTCATGCGGATATGGTCGCCCCGATAGCGTTGAGCATATAGCTTGGTAAATCCTTCCATTGCCGCTCGCAGTGTGCCGCTAAACGGCGTTCCGAGAGAAGGTTCTTGAGAGTCACAGGCAGAAATATTGACGATCGCCCCACCTCCTTGCTGACGCATCGGTTCTGTTACCAACCGTGCCAATCGCACCACACTCAAAAACAACATCTCAAAGTTTTCCAACCACAGATCATCAGAAATCCCTAACAAGTCAGGTCGGGGGGGATCGCCAAAGCTGTTTACGACTGCATCAATTTGCCCAAACTGGTTGAGCGTTGTTTGTACTAATGTCTCCAAATCCTGGGCGTTGGATAGGGAACCCTGAAGAGCAACCCCGCCTAATTCCTGTGCTAAATCCAGAATACTGGGCGATCGCGCAAACAAGGAGACGGCATAACCTTGAGCGGCTAACTCCCGTGCACAACCTGCCCCAATGCCGCGACTTGCTGCGGTAACAATGACAACTTTCTTTGAACTCATTGCTTTACCCTTCGTTGCACTTCCACCACGATAGTCTTTGTCCCACTAGAAGAAAAAGCAGTATATTGGCAAAACATCTGTGCCAGATTGGAATAAATGCTGAATGCGCTCAATCAACTCCCTGAACTGATCGCCTTTGTCGAAAGCGTGGAGTGCAATACCTTCAGTGCGGCTGCCCGATCGCTCGACACCACTCCCTCCGCCATTAGCAAGCGAGTTGCCAAGTTAGAAGACCGATTAGGGGTAAGACTGCTGCAACGCACCACCCGATCGCTCAGCTTAACTGTAGAGGGGGCCGCTTACTATGAGCGGGTATCTCGCTTACTGAGGGAACTAGACGACGCTAACGATCTGATCATTTCCAGAGGTAAGCCACGCGGCAAGCTGACGGTCAGCACATCGCTTGATTTTGGGCAGTGGTTGCTCGTGCAATCGATTCCAGAGTTTCTAACCCAATATCCAGAGATCCAGATTGACTTACGGTTGAGCGATCGCGTGATAGATTTAGTGACCGAAGGCATTGATGTTGCCATTCGTTTGGGCACTTTAGATGACTCTCGCCTAATGGTAAGACCGTTAGGACAAACTCAATTTGTGCTTTGTGCAGCACCAAGTTATCTAAAAATGCATGGAATTCCAGCGACTCCAAACGATCTGATTCATCACAACTGTTTGCAGTATATATTTCAGGGAAGACCAGAACCCTGGATGTTTTGGGTTGACCAGGAGTGGCAGATGGTTTCAGTGAAGGGTTCGTTTTACTCCGACAATGGCGGTGCATTAAAAAATGCAGCGATGGCCGGATTAGGCATCACTCGCCTACTCGGATTTCAGGTGAAAAAAGAAGTTGATCAAGGGCAACTGATCCTGCTATTTTCTAACCAATTATCTCCTGGTCTTGCGGTTCATGCCCTGTTCACTCATCAGCGTAATTTATCACCACGAGTGCGAGTTTTTCTTGAGTTTCTGAATCATCATTGCAAACAATTCTTGAGAGAGATGGAGATGGACTTGGGAAAAAGTGACATGAAGAAAATGGAACCAATTAGAAACAGGCCACCCTCTGACAAGTGCAGTAGAGACATGGATGAAAAATTTTGAGCAACCTCGATCAGTGAGTTAATGAGAAACAGAATAGAGCCAATCAAAAATAGCCAACTTGCGATTAAGATTCGCTTTTCCACCCGACTTCCCCTGATTGCTTTGCGTAATGCTTTGAAAAAGAAAACGATTACAATGACACATTAATGGAATCTAAAATCCCTGAAATATTTGAATCTTGCCAGGTTGGCAAAACTTTGCTGTCAATTTAGCATGCCTCAAAACGTCAGTCATGGGCTGTAAGGAAGTTATCTAGAAGGTTGTGGTACTTCTCGAACCGAGCCAGTACCCGTTCCACATATCCTATCCGGGCCTGTAAGTCACCTTTCACTCTAAAAAAGGGAATCTTGCGCACCACTAGGTCACTGATGATTTGCTTCTGGAAGACGGCTCGATTGCCATCTCCAGAACGGTCCCACGTATCGTCGTAGGGAATATCTGTCTCACACAGGAACACCAGGTCATAGCGGGAGGCACAGCGGTCTGCGAGCTTGGCTAGATGGGGTGTGGCGGTGCCGTGGTAGTAGAGAGAGAAACGGTAAGTGGTTAGAGCATTGGTATCGGTGAAGAGGTAGCGGTTAGCTTGGGACAGTTGCGCTGCTTCTCGTTCCAAATGACCTGTGGCAATGGCCTCAAGCTGGTCTAGGGATAGCCGCCGATCTACCTGATGGGTTTCCCAATATTCCCTGCCGTATTCTGGCATCCAGACAGTTGTGTAGCGACGGGCTAGGGCTTCAGCTAGGGTGGTTTTGCCCGTGGAGGGTGCCCCCAGAAAGACGACATGAGTAATTAAATCCCGATAAACCAGTGGCTCTAGAAACTGGCGGTATTGGTAAGGATTAGAACGGACTTGGGTGGCTGAGATAGGGACTGCCGTGCGGTTTGTCCAAGTGGATTGGGCTGTCCAGTCTACTAGGCGGTTCACGGCTCCTAACGCCTGACTCATGTGCTCTCCATAGAACTCTCTGGAGTAGAAATGAGTCACGCTATACCCCTGAAGCTGCTGAAAAACATAGGTTTCGTGGGCTTGTTTGATCTCAGGAGTATCGCCTATCTCCGTTGGCCCATCCCAAGCTTCAATTACCCTTGCCTTGGGGTACAGCTTACGAATCCAGTTAGCCCGGATGGACAGCGGTACAGCGGTTGTTTCGGGGCAATCGTAGACCATGATGATCAATTCATCCATCTCTGCTAGCGCCGTTTCAATCAAGAACTGATGGCCTTTATGTAGGGGGGCAAACTTGCCAAGGGTAAGGCCACAGGTTGGCATGACGGCTCAGAAGATAGGTTTGAACGGCGATTTTGAAGGGAGAAGGGTTGGGGTAGACGCTTAAAACAGTGATTCCTGATAAAGAACCTGCACCACCTCATACCCTTCATCAATCGGTAGATCAGGTAGTCGAGAAGCGGCCACCGCCAGGCGATCGCACCGTTCATTCTCCACATTGCCGCTGTGGCCTTTGACCCAACGGAACTCGACCTGGTGCTGCTCACAGAGGCTTAAGAGCTGCTGCCAGAGGTCAGTATTAACAGGACTTTTAGTTTGGGTTCGTTTCCACCCCTTTGCCCGCCAGCGCACCGCCCAGCCCTTCATGATGGCATCGACGACATACTTGGAATCCGAGTACACCGTCACAGCGCACTGATGTTTTAGTGCTTGAAGGCCAACGATCGCCGCCATCATCTCCATGCGGTTGTTTGTGGTGAGTCGGTAGCCACCCGATAGCTCTCTGCGGTGTTCCCCATAGAGCAGCACTGTTCCATAGCCGCCAGGGCCAGGATTGCCAATGCATGCTCCATCGGTGTAGATCGTAACGGATTTGAGGGGTTGAGACATCGAGATTTCTGAAGTTTATTTAGACTCAGGATGCCCTGCATTTAGCGCCAGGGGCAGGGGAGCGGTGATAGTCGCCATCTGGAGCCGCTATAGCGATCACTGGATCTGGGTTGGCTGAGCCTGCAACCGCCCCCTCTTGCGGCTCCGGTCGGCAATGAGGAGGCCTCCATTCTGAGCAGAGTGGTCAACGCCAGAGCCATGGGTACCGAAGAACACCTACCCATCGGCGATCCAGGGCGATCGGATCGCCCATCCCCGTCCGGTTGCGGCAGCGCCTGCGGCGCTAGGCTGCCCACAGCTCCCGATGGTCGTGGATGTACTCTGCGAGGGAGCAGGCCGGTCGCCCCAGCAGCGTGGGGACGGTGTCGGTAACGGCCTCGGCCTCGCCCATCCGCAGCCCCCGATGCAGAAGGGTCTGCACCAAAATTTGCATCCAGGGCAGACCACGCCGCTTGAGGTGGCGGACGTAGCTCAACAGGCTGGCGGCCTCAACGCGGATGGGGCGACCCAGTTCGGCGCTGAGCATTGTCGCCACCTGGTCAAAGGTGACCGCCTCTGGCCCAGTGAGGGTGTAGCTCTGCCCAGCATGGGTGGCGGGATCGCGGAAGGCTGCCACCGCCACCGCCGCAATGTCGCGGGCGTCAATGAAAGCGACTCGCCCCTGGGCAGCGGGCACGTAAATGCGGTGATCGTGCACAATGTCGTCGCGGTAGGCATCCCCCAAGTTCTGGGCAAAGAACCCAGGCCGCAGAATCGTCCACCCCAGCGGGCCAGCCTTAAGGTGTTGCTCGACAGCATAGTGGGGCACCCAGGGCTTGTCGGCGGCTCCGGCTACAGAGATGAAGACAATCTGCTCTACTCCAGCCTTCCGGGCGACGTCGATGAAGGGGTTGAGGGTAGCCTTGGTGTTGGCTACGGCGGGGGGGCGCAGCAGGAAGAGGGCTTTGCAGTCGGCGATCGCCGCCCCAAAAGTCTCAGGCTTAAGGAAGTCAAAAGGCACCATGTGGGGCTGATCTCTGCCGGTACGAGCCCCAATGCGGTAGGCCATGCCTCGCTGCTGCAGATCCGCTACGATCGCCCGTCCCACGTTCCCTCCAGCCCCGGTCACAAACATCATGATCTGTCCTCCTGCTGTGGCAGTAGTGGGGATATAGGCTATTTTTCAGAAAACTGAACAGGATGACGATGGGAAGAGCCAATACTGGAACCCAGGTCGCGATCGCAGACCGCCGAGCCCAGGCGGTGCAGCTTCGTACAATTGAACATGACCGGCTGTCAGTTAGGTGTATCGCCTATGCTTACTGATGAGGTGTTGCAGTATATAGATCGCAGCGTGCTGTGCTGGTTGGCCACGGTGGATGGGTCGGGCGCACCCAATGTGTCGCCCAAAGAGGTGTTCTGCGCCTACGGGGTAAGCACGGTGCTGGTGGCCAATATTGCCTCACCGCAGAGCGATCGCAACCTGCGAGGCAATCCCCAGGTTTGCCTGAGCTTTGTGGACGTGTTTGTGCAAAAGGGCTATAAGCTCAAGGGTACCGCCGAGGTAGTGCGACCTGGGGATCGCCGTTATCCTGACCTAGAAGCTCCGTTGCTGAGCCTTACCCAGGGGATGTTTCCGATTCACAGCATATTTGTGGTGCAGGTACAGACGGTGGAACCCATTGTGGCCCCCAGCTACCGACTCAAGCCGGGCACAACGGAAGCCACCCAGATAGCCGGAGCGATGCAGACCTACGGCGTGCAGCAGTCTGCGGACCAGCCCCAATGAATCAGCGGATCTTGATACTGACAGCCGGTTCCCAGGGCGATGTGCAACCCTATGTGGCATTGGGGGTAGGCTTAACCCAGGCGGGTTTTGATGTGACCCTGGCCACCGACGCCAGTTTTTCTGACCTGGTCAACCGCCACGGCTTACCCTTCGCGCCGCTGCGAGCACCCTTTGCCCAACTGGCCCAAACTGAAGCGGGCAAAGCCGCCCTATCGGGCAAAAAATCCGTCCAGCTGCGCCAGATTATGCCGATGCTGCGGCAGATGATGGACGACGCCTGGGCGGTGGCCCACGCCCTCCAGCCAGGGGCCGTGATCTATCACCCCAAGGTCTTAGCAGGCTACCACATTGCCGAAAAGCTGGCGGTGCCGGGGTTTTTAGCCATGGCCCTGCCGGGCTATTCACCGACTGAAGCCTTCTTTAACCCCATGCTCGGCGGCGGCGATCGCGGCCCCTGGCTCAACCGACTCAGCTACAGCCTGTTTTTTAAGCTGGCGCTGCTGCCCTACCGGGGACTGATCAATCGCTGGCGCAGCGAGGCCCTGGCATTGCCTCCTGTTCAGAGCGAGTTTGTGCTGCGGGGGCAGCCCATTTCCAAACTCTATGGCTATAGCCCCCAGGTTGTGCCCATTCCCCAAGACTGGGATAGTTCTTCCGTTGTCACGGGCTACTGGTTTCTCGATGGAGCGGCCAACTGGCAGCCTCCGGCGGATTTGGTGGCTTTTTTGGCCCAGGGGTCACCTCCGGTCTACCTGGGCTTTGGCAGTATGGTCTCGCAGGATGCAGAACGCCTCACCCGCCTGACCCTAGATGCCCTTCAACAAGCGGGCCAGCGGGCTATTTTGGCGACGGGCTGGGGCGGGCTATCCTCATTTTCTGGGGAGGGGCCAGAGAATGTCTATGTGCTCAAGGCGGCTCCCCACGATTGGCTGTTTCCGCACTGTGTGGCGGTGGTGCACCACGGCGGCGCGGGCACCACTGGGGCGGGCCTACGGGCGGGAAAGCCTACGCTGATTTGCCCATTCATTGGCGATCAGCCCTTTTGGGGACAGCGGGTATTTGAGCTTGGGGTGGGGCCTCGCCCCATTCCCCACCGGCAGTTGACGAGCGATTCTCTGGCTCAAGCGCTGCGCACCTTGGTGGCTGACTCAGGGATGCAGCAGCGGGCCGCTAACCTGGGTGCGAGCCTTCGAGATGAGCAGGGGGTAGCCTGTGCGGTTGAGGTTTTGCGTCAGCGCTGGCTTGAGGAGATCTAGGGAGACTGGGGTGGGGTACAGATGGGGGTAAAGACGGGGGTGCGATCGCCCAGCTCAGATTGAACGCCCGTGGCAACCTACCGATATTCCGGTGCTGATTAATCAGGTGAATGGAGTGGATCTGGGTTTGCTGAGCCACCAACCGTCTCCTCTTGCTGCCCCGGTCGGCAATGAGGCGATCCCCATCGAGGCGATCGTCCTCAGACAGCCTTTCAGCTTGGATCCCCTGTCCTAGCGGCTTGAATAGGCGATCGCAAACGCTTAAGGCCGTGTGCCGGGCTTCTCATTGCTGAAGGTGAGGAGCCGATAGAGAGTCTCTCCCAGTAGCCAACCGCATTGCCTCCGCCCTACTCTGAGCAGAGTGTTAAATGCCAGTGCCATCGGTAACGAAGAATTCCCACCAAGCCTGTGGGGGGACTCGGCTGAACCGGCCCCCGCCTTGCTACCCTTAATCGTTGTTGGGCAGGACCTACAACAAGGGTTAGTCTAGAGCGGTCGGTAGCTTGCTACGCTGAGTAGCCCTCGCCAATTTTCTAGTTGTAATGCCTGTTTGGCTGTATCACATCACCCCCATCAGCAACCTGTCCACCATTGTGCAGGCTGGTACCCTGCTAGCCAAAAACCGGTTGCAAGCCAGCGAGGCCGACTACACCTCCATTGCCTACGAGCACATTCAAGACAGGCGTTACTCCAAAACAGTGCCCTGCGGCCCTGGCGGTGTGCTACACGACTACGTGCCCTTCTACTTTGCCCCGCGTTCGCCCATGCTCGGGGCAATCCACATCGGCAACGTCACCGGCTACGCCAGCGGTCAGCAGTCTATCTTGCATCTGGTCACCACCGCCGAAGGGATCGCAGAGGCTAGCCTGGGATTTGTGTTTAGCGATGGCCATGCCGTCATGGGCTACACCAGCTTCTACGACGACCTCAATGAAATCGACACCGCTATCGACTGGGACATCATGCAAACCAAGTATTGGCGAGATACTAATGAGGATGGCGATCGCAAGCGCCGCCGCCAGGCCGAGTTTTTGGTACACCAAGAGGTACCCTGGCCCTTGATTCGCGGCATAGGGGTGATGGATGAGGCGATCGCGGCCGAGGTGAACCAAATTTTGCGACAATTTGGGCAAACGATGACAGCCCGCCTGCGCCCTCAGTGGTAGTACGCGTAAAATGCAGGCGGCTCGACTGCCCTCAACGGATCTTGAACCCAACCCCTCTATTCAGTACAATTGAACTAACAATATGACGGCACAATGCTTAAGCTAAAGCGTGGCAACCTCCTAGACGAAAAAACAGAAGCCCTGGTGAACCCCGTCAACTGTGTGGGTGTGATGGGCAAAGGAGTGGCGCTGCAATTTAAGCGAGCCTTTCCAGAGAACTTTAAGCAGTATCAAAAAGCGTGCAAAAGCAACGAGGTCGATCCAGGCTGCATGTTTACTGTCGCCACCGACTCGCTGCTGAACCCACGGTATATCATCAACTTCCCCACCAAACGCCACTGGAAGCAACCCTCCCAGCTTGACGATATTAAGGCCGGGCTAGCTGCTTTAGTAGCAGACGTTCAACGATTGGGAATTCGGTCGATTGCCATTCCCCCCCTGGGTTGTGGCAACGGGGGATTAGACTGGGCCGACGTCAAACCGCTGATTATTGACGCCTTCAGACCGCTGCCTACTGTTGAAGTGATTGTGTTTGAACCTGCCGGGGCACCGCCAGTTGAAGCGATGGCGATCGCCACCTCAAAGCCCCCGATGACAGCATTTAGAGCCTCCTTGATTCGGATTTTAGAACTCTACGGGCTACCGGGGTATAGCG
The DNA here is from genome assembly GCF_032813545.1 of Nodosilinea sp. E11. Taxonomy (NCBI): domain Bacteria; kingdom Bacillati; phylum Cyanobacteriota; class Cyanophyceae; order Nodosilineales; family Nodosilineaceae; genus Nodosilinea; species Nodosilinea sp. E11. The sequence continues at coordinate 34,224 of NZ_CP136514.1, read as the reverse complement.
CCAGCCGCATCGAAATTCAAAAGCTGGCGTACTTTCTCAAGGTGGCAGGAGAGCCTACGCTACAAACCTTGATCTACCAACGCTTTCGCTATGGCCCCTATGCCCATAACCTAGGCCATGCCCTGCAAGGTATGGAGGGCCACTACATTCGTGGGTACGGTGACGGCAGTGATCGCGCCCAGATTCAGGTTTTGCCTGAAGGATACAAGGCAGCCCAACGGTTCTTAGCTGAGAGCCAAAAAGCTGACCCCTATCTAAATCGAGTCAGCCAGCTAATCGAAGGGTTTGAAACCCCCTACGGCCTGGAAATGCTGGCGACCCTGCACTGGATAGCCCAAGAAGACCCTCAGGCTGCTGTCGATTGTGAGATAGCCATTGCGCGGGTGCAAGAATGGAGCGATCGCAAGAAAAACCTCTTCAAGTCTCAGCATCTCGCAATGGCTTGGAGCCACCTGAAAGCCCAAGGCTGGCTTGGCTAGCACTTTGCCCCTTGTGCGCTTACAGCGCCGAGAGCGTGGCCTGGTAGACCTCATACGCCTCGTCGCCAAAGCAGATAAATCTGACCTCCTCAACAGAAGCTGAACGGCTCAGAAATGTGGTTACTTCAGCCATGGCAATGCGCGTGGCCCTCTCTAGCGGAAATCCATAGACCCCGGTACTGATTGCGGGAAATGCCAGGGTACGAATTGAATGGGCAACAGCCAGGGCCAGGCTGTTGCGGTAACAGCAGGCCAACAGCTCATCTTCACCCTGCCGCCCACATTGCCAGACCGGCCCCACCGTGTGAATCACCCATCGGGCAGGCAGGTTATACCCCTGCGTAATTTTGGCCTCCCCAGTGGGACAGCCACCCAGCGTTCGACATTCTGTCAGCAATTCAGGCCCCGCCGCCCGGTGGATAGCGCCATCCACACCACCCCCACCCAATAGCGACTCTTTGGCTGCATTGACGATTGCATCGACTTGCTGCCGGGTAATATCGCCCTGGACGACTCGAATTCGCTGCTGAGGTTTTGGATAAGAAGCTTTCATTTGCCCGCGAATAGTCTCTAAGCGCTTCAGTATCCCCAAAATATGTCCATTCTCAACCATCTGAGCCAGGTGCCCGCTATTGAACCGATCTGCGCGAACATGGGTTGTGATCAGTTTCTGTAGAGTCTCTAAATCTGCTGACTCGATCTGACTCGGATTTTCAAGATACTTGGCAGCCTCATCCTTCCAGGCAACCCAGTTGAAATCAATCACCAAATTTTCACGATAAAGCTCCTGGATGAACTGTGTAAACTCTGGAGCGTAGACATAGGGATCCATCATGCTCAAATCGGGGCGCACCTCGTACAAGTTGGTAGCGGGCCGCTCAAAAATTGGCATAAACGCAAGAATGCGATCTAATCCATCTGGGGTGGTCATAGAGTTACGCCTCCAGGGTGGCCGGTGGCTCAATGATGAACCATTCGTGGTAGAGAATAGCCAGGTAGAAATCTTGATCAACTAGGCGATCGCACACTGCCATATACCCACTCATAAACCAGTCGTCGCCGTAGGTGGTGTCTTTCAAAAATAGCGTGAGGGAGTTGCCATCCGCGCTCCAGATGGTGCGGAGAATGGTGATGTTGTCGTGGTGCGATCGCTCCACAGGCAGCAAAACCGCCCGTTCCTCATCGTGGGCCCCCTCAGGGCCCGTCACCAGCTGAAAAAACTTGGTGGCAAAGATGGTATCGCGCCGGGTGCGGAGTTCTTCCTTGGCCTCGGTGATGCCGACCTGCTCCTTCTCCTCGGCAATGATTTTGTTGATCGAGGGTTCTTCCTTGAACCGAGCCACGGAGGTGATCGGGTCTACATCCAGTTACCAGGCCACACCGCTCAACCGCTCCAGGGCGCGATCGACAAAGCTAATGTCTACCCCTGGGGTCAGCAGCGACAGGTTCAGTTCAGTACGGCGAATGCCCGACGAAATGCCTTGGGTGAGAGAGTGCAAGAAAATCGTGCGACCCACCCAGGTGGAGAATGGCGGCTTACCGGCACTGATCCATTCCTGGTCTTGCAGCTGAGCGTGGGCTTCGCGGCCATTGGGGTTGTAGATATCGGCTCCAATCGGCAGGCGCATTAGGGGCCGCTGGAGTCGTGAGGTCAGATCATTGGTAATTTCATCTTCTAGCCCCACCGGCAGGTGGTGGGGATGAATCATCGGCATTCGAGCATCCTGGTGCTGCCACAGGTAGCGCACCAGCCGGGCAAACAGCCGCAAGGCTCCCCGCGTGCGCTGGAACTCGGGGATAGAGGCAATCTTTTTAGTCAGCAGGTTAAACAGCTCAGGGTGGAAGGGATAGCTGTTGGCGATCGCCCTAGCGTAGGTCGCATCTTTACAGCCATCGGGCAGGTTCACCCGGCTAGCCCGAAAGGCTTGCAGATATTCCTCAGCGGCTTTCTCTGCGGCCTCAGCGCTGATGCTGGCAAACAGCCGCTGCCGTACAATGTTGTAAACCTCGATGTCAGTACTGGGGCTGAGCACCCGCTCCTGCCGCGCCGAGGCCCGAATCAGCTCTTGCTGAATCTCCGCCGTTTCCTTGGCAAAGGTGTCGGACTCTGAGGCCAGGGAGTAGACAAACACCAGGTTGTTACAGGAAGCTGCCTGATCCATCAGCGAGAACAAAAAAGCCACCACTTGATCGGCCAGGTTACTTTGCCCCACCGTTTTGGCCTTGGCCGCCCGCAGGTGACGAGCAATCTCATCCAAGATGATCAGCGTTGGTTCTGGGCCAATCAGGCGATCGATCACCGAGGTACTAGGGCTAATGCGGTTTTCGTCTGCGCCCCGCAGCAGTTGGTAACCGTCAATGCCGCCGATTTGGTAGGCAATTTCGCCCCATAGGGTGTAGGTGGTGATGCCCGTATCTGAGTGGTATACCCCCGCCTCTGGGTCTAAATCTCGTCCATCCACCGCCGCCACCTGAATATTAGACCTGCCCATATCAAAACATAATTGTCTACCAGTCGCCCTAGTGCGGATTGGTCACCTAAGGATGCCAAACCACTACGACAATAGCCACCTTCGAGATAGGCAATTATTGCATTGTCCACACTAGGATAAATTAGGTTGGTCCACAGCAGAATACTACTGTAATAAGGTCAACCTATTTACATATATCTAGAAAGTATTTCATTTGTTGCTCTTCCCGTTTTTTCCCAGCTAAATTTTTTGACTCTCAGCAGTCCTTGCGCTCGCAACACAGATCGCGTCTGCTCCTCATTCATCACTATTTTTATGGCATCAAAAATTTCATCTATATTTAATGGATTAACTAATATTGCTGCATCTCCAACAGTTTCTGGGAATGCAGCAATATTAGATGCAATGACAGGCGTCCCACAGGCCATTGACTCTATAACAGGAAGTCCAAATCCCTCCCATAGGCTAGGAAATATCACAGCAATAGCTTCATTAATAAGAATTGGCAACTGTTTATAGGAAACGTAGTCAAGAAACTTTATGGAAGATTCTAGATCTAAATCTTGTACGTAATGTTGTAGCGCCCTTGTGTAACGGTAGTCGTAAGGTCCTGCTACCCACAACTCTACATCGCTTGATTTTGGTAGTTTAGAGAAAGCCGTAATCAAGCGATGTATATTTTTGTAGGGACTGTGACGCCCAAAATATAAAAAGTAGTTTTTTGATGGCAGATTTAAAGGAATAAAATGCTGTGTATTACAGGCAAGAGGTGTAGGAGTTATTTTGTTTGCTGAAATGCCAAATCTATGCATTACCTCGTTAGCAGTAGTGACCGAATTGCAAAGGATATGACTTGCCTGGTTGAGAACCAAGGGCACATAATAACGATAATAGTAAGTTAGGGCAGGAGATAATCGTGGAAATCGAAGGGGAATTAGATCATGAACTGTAATTATTGTTTTGTGGCGGCTATTTAGTGGCGCTTCTGGTAGCGGTGAGAAAAAGAGGTTAGCCTTAATTTTCGTACAAATTTGTTGAACCTTAAATTGCATCCAAAAAATACGATTGATATGGCCTCTTATCCCCTGCTTTGCTGTTAAATCTTTAGGAATAGGGTGACATGTGTAGCCAGCAAAGGATTGATGAGTTAATAAATTAGGCTTTAAATCTTTAAGATAAGGCAATATATTTAAGGCGTAAGTGCTAATGCCTGTGGGGTTATCTAGCAAAAAGCTGAGGTTAATGCAAAGATTCTCTGATTTAATAAGTTGAGTTTCTTCAGATCGATACATTTCTAATCTTGTAAGATCGTTTGAAGCAGTAATCCACTGATTGTTTTTTTGTAAATATAGCTGTCAGTGGTCGTGTGGAAGAATGTGGCGAAATTTATAAGAAATATTTTTTGAGAGCAAAAGCCCGCGCCTAAGAATAAATGATATACCTCCGTCGCTTTTCATTCGCTTCAATTTATTTTTTAATAAAACTAAAATCTCTATGCTGGTTAGATCAGTGACAGATAAAGCTGGATTTAGTGAAGGATTTTCCCAAAGCCAAGAAGCTCCATTTTGATTTAATAAATGATAAACCTCAGAACTATATTTTTGATATACCTGGGGGTGTAGTTTGGAGATCAACTCATAGAGGTATAGCAACTGCTCTCGATTGCTGCTACTCAAGCGAGACGTAGGGTAGATGCGGTAGAAGTAATGCGGTTCCGGAATAATAACTCCCAGCCAACCCTGCTCGCAGAGGCTAAGCCAGCATTCGTAGTCTTCTAGGTTCTCAACTAAAACTGACTTCATGCCGCCTACTGCTAGGTACGCAGATTTTCGCACAACGGTACAAACGCCCAGCATATTATGTCCGAGTAGGTAGGGGAATTCTGGGTTCCAGGCAATCCAGACCTTCTGAGAATGGCCAAATTCTTTGATCCAAGAAGAGACAAATCCAACGTTGGTGTACTGATTGAGTATTTTGACTGCTTGACTGTAAAAAGTAGGGGAAACTTTATCGTCGGAGTCGAGGAAGGCGAGGTACTCACCGCTGGCAATCGCGGCCATGTGATTACGGGCGGCAGCTACCCCTTGATTTTGAGTGTGAATTACCTGAAGACTAGGATAGCGCTGCTGAACTTTGGCTAACGTTGCTAAGCTCCCGGCGTCGTTGCTGCCGTCATTAAGCAGTATTACCTCAAGATCTTGGTAGTCGGCTCCATAGACTGATGCTAAGGTTTCTTCGATGAATTGCCCGTGGTTATAAAAGGGAATGCAGACTGTCACCTTACCGGGATGATCGGGGGAATGTTCAATGGCTGGGGGATAGGCGATCGCGCCGTCGGGAGGATAGTTGAGGGATGGGAACAGCTTTCTTTGGCCATGGCGATTGCGCTCAATGACCGATTCTAAGTGCTGCAACCGCTGGTCAAGAACTGACTCATGCCCAGAAATCTTCAACATTAAGTTCCGCGCCTGTTGCCCTGCCTTCAAAATGTCTGCGGGAGTCAAGGCTAAGATCTGCTTGAGCTTTTGCTCAAAGTCACCCGGTACGTGCCAGTCAAAAAGAATGCCTGCCTGCCCATAGTTGTTGCAGAGCATTTCACGATGGCCAACGCCAGCGCTAGCCAAGACCATCTTGCTCAACAGCATAGCCTCTAAACAAGTATTGGGAAAATTCTCCCAAATTGAGGGAAATACAACACACCAGGCCTTAACAATGCGTTCATAGAGCTGGGGTTGCTGGAGGGGCGGGCAGAGAATAAGTTGCCTAGATTTGATATATGGGCGATATTTTCGCTGCAAATAATCTTTCATGTAGCAGCCCTGGAGGTGATACCAGGTGTCGCTCCCAATCGCCGTCAGGCGAAAATCTGCCCCACCATCCCATAGACGACTACAGGCTTCAACTAATGGCAAAATCCCCTTACGGACTTCTAACCGGCCAAAATAGACAATATCGCCGGGAGTCGGTTGAGTTTGGGGCAATTGTTCTGGAGAGAGAAGGGATGGAGCAGCCGGTAAAGGAATGATTTGGATATCTAAACTTGAGCCGAGCGCTGCGATCGCTTGATCCGCAATATATTGTGTGGGCGCAACGATACCGTCTGCGGCCAGGGTACAAAATTTTTCCATCCGCCCAACCCAGTAGTCAGCCAGTCGGTAGCTGGGCATCTGGTTGGCGGGGTAGAGCATGTACTGAGAACTGTGCAACGTCAGCACAATCGGAACCCCGATGAGTTCTGGACAGCCAGTCAGCTTTTTCTGAATCAGAAAATAGGCTAGTCCGCTGAAGTCCTCGCTCTCGATCGCGTCGGGTTGGCCATGCTGGCGAATATGGTCGATGACAGCTTCTGCCAGTTGATAGCTTAGCGCCCCCCAGTAACCCATGACGTTGTAGGGAAAGGCTGGATGGAGGTCAGAAAGGGGATGGACACCTGTAGCGGTTAGGAGTTCAGTATCTTTAGGGGCTATTTTGATCCAGGTACAGTGAGCGTGCCGCTCGATGCCGGGTTTAGGACTGCGGACAAAAATGGTGATATCGTGGCCAGCGTCTGCAAATAGACTGGCCGTATTACCGACATAGGTTGCAATGCCCCCTGGTACCGGAGGACACTCACTGGCAATCAAAAACAGCTTCATACTGATGTAAACTTCACAAAAGATTACACCCTTCTATAAGTGATGGGTAATCGCTATAGTAACGGCAAACAGGCAAATATAACAGCAAAGTAAATTTGTGGATTAGATTCAGCACAAGTTTCATCGTTTTTTGTATTGCGTCCAGAGTGGATTTACAAAAAAAGCCAAGTGATAAGCACCTGAAGAAATTAATTAATCATTATCGAAAATCACTACTTATTAGTCCCCGTAGCGAAACTATCTATCATCAGCTAGCAAGACTTTATTATGAATATAGAGATTTAACCAAAGCCCTCGAAACTTGCCAAAAAGCTTATCTATTTGGCCAAAGCCCCACTTTTTTTGGAAATTCCTGCCAAAATACTGACTGAGTTAGGATTTGATTCAAATGAAGTTTTCAATATGCTAAACACATTTTCAAACTCCTCGACGTTAGAAGAAGTTTTTTCAAGCTCAGTTTACACAACAGTCCCCTTAAACGAATCGGATAAAATATTAGATTTGATAGAGAAATGTCAATCGTCAAAAGTTATTAATAGCTTTGGAAAAACATGGAAGGATATTTTTTATTCATCGGTTATATCAGCACAAGAAAATGATTCTGCTTCTGCTTTAAATCTCTGTGATGCAATTATCCGGCTTGAACCGAGCTTACCATTTCCTCATTTTATAACTCAATATGAGTTGCTACCAAAGTCAGAACGAGTTGACTCATTGCTAGGTCTATACTCAAGAGTCACAAAATTATCTAAAATTCATCCAATTTCCCATAAATTTTTCGGAGATATTTTAACAGAAAAGAAACGAATTTCTGCGGCAGTTCAAGCCTATAATAATGCTTGGAGTCAGTTGTGCGATCAACCTCTCGATCAAAATGAAGATAAGCAGAAACGAACTCATATAGACTATTTGGTTATTGGTGTTGGCAAAGGAGGAATGTCTTCGCTTTATCATTACTTGTCTCAACATCCTGATATTATTAATTTATTTACAAAAGAAATAGGATTCTTTTCTGAAAAGTTCCATTACGGATTGGATTGGTATCTAGCTCAGTTCCCTCCATTGCCATTTAGGCCTGATAGATTCGTGACGGGAGAGACGTATCCTTGGCATCTAGGACAATTTGATGCAGTAGAGCGGGTTTTTAATGCGTTACCAAATATTAAGCTGATTGCCATTCTTAGAAATCCAGTTTCTAGAGCAATTTCTCATTTTTATATGGAGTCGAAGTTGGGCACAGAACGTCGAACGTTAGATCAAGCCATTAAAGATGAGCTAACAATTTTAGAGGGTGTCGAAGATCCTACAGAGGTTGCTCAAACCTACTGGGAAACGGAGAGAGGCTATATCTGGTTTAGCCTTTACTTGCCATTCTTGAAGCAGTGGATGTCAGTTTTTCCTAAAGATAGAATTTTTACTTTAAATAGTAAGGATCTTTGTTGCTCACCAGCTAAAACCTTAAACCGAGTTTTCAAATTTTTGGATTTAGCTGAATTTGAATCAATCAGTTACCCCAAAATTAACCAGGGATCATACTCTCATTCGCAAGTTGGTGTCCAATTGCGTAAAACCCTATATAGCTTCTTTTATATTCATAATCAAAAACTAGGAGAATACTTAGATGTAAATTTGAACTGGAATGACGAAATATAGCTACAGTTACCAATTAAACTGCATATCTAAATAACTTTCCAATTGCTGATTATAAGGACGAAATAAATTTTCCATTTGATTGCGACATTTTTTAGATACGAGAGGATATGTATTAGGATTTGAATTGTGGTACTGCGATAAAGCATGGGTGGCTAGGCCTAGAAACTCATATACTTTTTCCATCACTTCCACAGGTTTTTGAAATAAATCCTCGCTCTGAAGGATTAACACTTTCTCTTTTGAAAAATATTGCAGCCATGCTTTTAAGTAGTAAATATAAAAGCTCCCTAATATATGTGGCAGAATACCATTCTGTAGTATTTTTTCATCCTGATAGAAGTTTGGCACTTGTTTTAGAGATGTCTCATCTGTCAAATATAACGAAAATCTTGACAACAGTTCGAATATGCTGCAGGGATCTTCTGAATTGAGCAAACTATCGACTGATTCTTCAAAATAAGTTGGTGAGCGAATATTTAAAATCTTTTGTGCAAAGTAGAATTCAGAGATGCTTCGATTAACAGGATTGCGAAGCAAAATGATTACTTTAGTTTTTGATAAATGTTTTGATAAATCTCTTAAAAATTTGGGGAAAAGAATAGAGCTTGGCGAAGCTTCAAATGTCAAGTAACTGCTGTCAGTTATAGTGGGAAAGTGGGATAAGTATAAATCAATTTCACGCATTTCTGAGAGGTTAATCTGACGAATTTCCTTGGTGGCAGTAGGTAAAATTTTGGGATGGGATGCTAAATAACTATACAGGGAAGTCGTACCACATTTGGGGAAGCCTACAATTAAGAAGTTAGGTTGTCTTTGAAAGCTGTTGTCCCATGACTTTTTGACGAGTTCAGGATGGGACAGCATGGTTTGATGATAGCTAGCTGATCTGTAATAGGAAGTTGCCTCCTCAATATTGCCTTGCTGAGCTAATAACTCTCCTAATACGATTTTCGAAAAGTTGAAATCAGAATTTTCCTGTACAACTTGCCGTAATGCCAATACACCATCTTCAATCAGATGGGTATCACTACAACCACCAAACCAATTCATCGCCTGTAATGTAAAGTGGAGGCTATAAAAGCATGAAGATGGAGCGGGCGATAACTTAATTGCCTCAATATAGTAATAACTGGCTTGCTCAAAGTCTTTCTGGATTTTATATAATTCGCCAAGATGTTGATAGATTTTTGTATTCTTGGAGCAAATATTTAAGGCTTTTTGAGTATGAGTAATCAGCTCTCTCAAATAAGTATTTGTAACCATAATTAAGGTTGGTAATGTTGTTATAGGTCTTCTTCATCGGTTAACCGTAGGAACCGTTTGAGCCTGAACCACTGCCGTCGCAGCTTCCAGAATTTCGAAGTTTCCATTGCTTGCTTTTCCCACCATAGCTGGTACATGAGCTTTTCTTGACGACAATATTCAAGGGCCATCAGTAGCATTTCTTCCGCGATCGCAACATTAGCATCATCGGCATCGTGAGCAGTAGGTAATGGCTGACTCCGGCGGTCTGCGATTGCAGCCTGAAAAATCTTTTCCATGCAATCTGCCATAGCGCTCAGGTCAAAGGACTCCGCCACACGCTGTCGGGCATTTTGTCCAATTCGCTGTCTTAAGGCTTGGTCTTGCACTAAGGTCACCAGCCGACCTAAATAGGCATGTACCTCGGCCTGATCTGACTCGCCTAGTGGAACCAGGTAGCCTGTCTCAGGCGTTACCAGCTCACCATGACCGCCCACATCCGCCACGACCACTGGCAGCGCCATCGCCATTGCTTCGTATAGGGCTAGAGAGAGGCCCTCATAGGCTGACGGCAGGAGCAGAATGTCTGACGCTGCATAGAAATCTGGCATATCGGTCGGTGAGGCTGGAGGCAGGATGTGGAAGTGAGAGCTTAAGCGGAGCTGACTGACCTTAGCTCGTAGATCAGGCAATAAGTCGCCATCGCCTACAACAATTACAGCAACTGATGAAATTGTTTCGACCAGTGCTTTAACCACATCCACCATAAACAGAGGGCGTTTCTGTTCAACGATGCGAGCCGGATAGAGCAGTACAACAGTTTCATCAGCAATGCCGAGTTTATCTCGAAGCTTTTGCCGCTTTTGTTGGTTCGGTTGCCAAAGGTCGGTCGCAATGTTGGTATAACAAACACACAGTTTTTCTGGCGCGATCGCACCCATCCCACGGTAAACGTTTGCTAAAAACTGAGACGATACAATCTGGCGATCGAGAAACGAGCTGAACTGGCAAGACAGACGAGGATAGCCGTTACCACGCCAGCCCGGATCGGTGGTGTGGGTAAAGTCTACAAACGCCACCTGAGGGAACGTGCGCCGCAGCAGCGGAAGAAAATAATAGGCAATGTAGCAGTTAGAAATTAGTATCAGATCTACCTGCCGCGACTCGATTAGATATTGTATACAGGCCAGCCAGTGTAGTTCATCTAGCACGTTCGGCAGATGAAAGATATCTGGAGTGACGGCATAAAAGTGCTTGTACCAAACGTGATCGGCAGGCAGGGTGGTGACAATGGTAAAGGCGTAGCCACGAGCCGCCAAGCTTGTCACCAAATCGACATTAAAGCGATCAGCGCCCCCCATTTCTAAATGTGGAAAACAGCAGAGAACCTGCAAAGCTGTGGCATTGCGCTGAAGTGGATTGGTCAGGTTTAGCTGGGAGCGTAGGGAAGGGAGGTCAAATCTAGGATTATTGAGATGCACAGGAGGAATCTGATGGGTGCTGAAAAACGCCTGATACCGATCGCGAATCTGGTTGAGTGTGCTTTGGTTATTTGCCGGTTGCCGTAGTGTAGCTGCCATTAGCCCTGAACCATGACGGCGGTAGCAGTCTAAATACTCAGGTATGGTCCACCCCTGCTGGTTGTGGGTAATGGCTCGTAACCAGCGCTCCCAGTCTTCGTAAACCCTCAACGTCTCGTCAAAGCCACCTAGAGCCTCAAAATCGGTTTTACGATACAGTAGTCGTCCTGTTACCCAGTTTTGCTGAATAAACTGAGCGGGCTGATGGAATCCAAATGACCACCAATATTCCTGATCTTGAAACCCAACCGAGTAAGCATTGACTAAAGAAAAGTCTGGATGGGTTGCCAGAAACAAAACACACTTTTCGATATAGGTCGGATCTATTAGATCGTCTAGATCCATGAAAAAAAGGTATTCGCCTCGGGCCTGAGCGATCGCAGTATTTCTGGCTGCCGATGGGCCTCGGTTCACAGAATGCCGCAGGGTTTTGATCTTTGGCGACCGCTGGGGTAGCTCTTCAAATAGGGCAATGGCTGCCGGGTCGGTGGAGCCATCATCGACAATTAGCCATTCAAAATTCTGCCAGGTTTGATTGAGAACAGAGTGACAGGCTGCCTCAAAGTAATGATGGGCATTGAAGAATGAGGAAATTACCGTTACGCCGGGATCGGAAGTGTCTGCCAGCGGCCAAAAAATTCGGGGTCTCGATTGCAGCAGGTCGGTGTATTCTGTGACCTTAGAGAAGGGTGGTCGGGTTGCCATGCCTCGGTTGCTAAGTCTTGTCAGTGCTCATCTTGCCAGTCCTGTAGCGTTATCCTACCTTGTTGTTTCAAAATCTTTATCGGTACCGTCGCTATATTGCCTACAACGCCTGGAACGATCTGCGCTTCCGCTATGCAGGCACCGGCATGGGCATATTATGGAACCTTGTGCATCCCCTATGCGAAATAATTGTTTACACCATTGTTTTTTCGCTGCTGATTACCCGAGGCACGGGCGAAGGCTCTTACGCTCTATATTTGACCAGTGGGTTACTGCCCTGGCGGACGTTCATAGATGCAATCACCCAGGGCGGCAATGCCTTTACTCAAAATGCTCACTTCCTCAAGCGCTTAGCGCTGCCGCCAGAAATTTTTGTCGCCAAAGCTGCCGTTACGTCTCTGTTTCTGTTGGTGATATACCTGGTATTTCTGCTGCCGCTGAGCGCTCTATTTGGCGGAACGCTGGGCCTGGGGATTTTCTTGCTGCCGCTCTTGGCCGTCATGCTGCAAGGTCTCGGCTTTGGCATGGAGCTAACCCTGGCTAATTTACAGACGCTTTTCCCCGACATTCGGCAAATGCTTCAGTTTCTGATTCCCCTCTGGAGCTGGACGATGCCGATTTTTTATCCCGATGAGGTGATTCCCCCCAATATTCGACCGTTTCTTTACCTGAATCCGCCCTATAGCTTTATTGAATCCATCCGCTATGTAATTCTAGAAAATCGGTTGCCTCGCCTTCCAGTTTGGGGCATTATGATTGCCTGGATTCTAGTCTTCCTTTGGCTAGGGGTTGTTGTGAATAGGAACCTCCAAGATGAGGTGCGGGATACCCTATGAGCGAAACCGTCCTACGAGTTGAAAATCTGGGAAAGTGCTTCAAAATCTACCGCAATCCCTGGGATCGGGCGCGGGAGTGGGTGAGCTGGCGCGATCGCACTTATCACACCCCCTTTTGGGCATTCAGAAATATATCCTTCGAGGTAAAACGGGGCGAATTTCTCGGTATTATTGGCGAGAATGGGGCTGGTAAAAGCACCTTGCTGAAAATTATCACAGGAATATTGAAGCCAACAGAGGGTACATACCAGCTCAATGGTCGGGTGCTCTCGCTACTTGAGCTGGGGCGCGATTTTAACTTTGAGCTGAGCGGTCGCGCTAATGCCCTCTACAGTGCAGAACTTCTGGGGTTTCCGCCGGGTTATGTGCAGAGTCGCCTGGCCGAAATTGAGGCATTTTCGGAACTGGGGGAGTTTTTTGATCGCCCGATGAAGCTGTACTCCTCCGGTATGAAGTCTCGGCTGGCCTTTTCCCTGTTTGCATTTTTAGACTGTGATGTGCTGATTTTGGATGAGGTGCTGGCGGTGGGGGATATTTTCTTTCAGCAAAAGTGCTACGCCCGAATGGAAACGCTGATTGAGAAGCAAACGACCATTATTCTAGTCACGCACCAACTAGCAGCTGTACAGCAGTATTGCAATGAGGTGGTGCTCCTCCATGGGGGAGAAAAGGTTTTTCAGGGAGAGCCGCGCCAGGGAATTTTGCAGTTTTACCAGCTGCGGCAGCAACAGTCAGCCGTTCCACAACCGAAATCAGAACCCAAGCCTGCACCGTCTCCACCCCCTGAGGTTCAAGACTTTTTTTGGCCAACTGACGAAAATTGCGTCGTGTTTGAAGATGCTAAGGCCGATGATGCTGATGAGGCCGAGGCGGCGGAGAGTTATGCGGCTTGTCTGACTCGTTATGCCATGTGTAACCAGGACGGAAAGTTTACAGCGGTCTTTCAGGCAGGGGAACAGGCTTATTTGTGCTGCGAGTTTAAGCTGACAGAACCTATGGAAGAGGTACCAATCGTAGCGGTGATGATTACCAATCAATTCAACGTGCTGGTACATAGTAAAAGCACCCACCAGCAGAATGCGATCGCACCGGATTCTGTTGCTCAGGGAGATACGATTCGGTTTTATCACCACATTGATCTCAACATTGCGCCAGGTCAGTATGTGCTGGGCTTTGCATTATGCAGCTTATCCCCAGCTTTGTACGCCTGCTTGGGTAAGTTGCCCTGGGCTGAAATTAACAACCAAATCAAGATTTGCCGGATCTATGACCAGGTTGGTGCTTTTCACGTCAAGCCTCAGAATACGGGGCCTACTCACTACGGTCTCTGTGATTTACCAGGAGAGGGCAAACTGCAAGTTGTAAAAGCAGCTTACGATTGAAACTGCAAGGAGCGGCGATAGGCGACGCTGGCTTCATTAAGTTGACCGTGGGCAGCGAGAGCATTACCCAGGAGTTGATGGACATAAGCATCGTGAGGATTGAGTTCAATCGCGCAACGATAGGTGGCGATCGCTTCCTCCCACCGTTTCGCAGTTTCCAGGGTCTTAGCCAGTTCCAAGTGGAGGTCGAAGTGGTTAGGGCAGTGCTGAATTGCAGTTTGGCAGCAGCTGATGGCTTCGTCGAGCTTACCCTGCTGGACCAGGTAGGCGGCTAACTGAAGATGCAGTTGTGCGTCATGGGGATACAGGGCGAGGGCCTGGTCATAGAGTTGGAGATTGTCGGGATCGGTGGCGATCGCATGGCGGTAATAGTCTATGACCACCGATGATCCCGGGGTGTGAAGGAAGGCCGTGAGCTGGGTTGTTTCGGTCTGGGCAGCTTGCCGTACCGCTTCGGCTTGAGCTAGCTCTGCCCTCAGGTTTGCCAGTTCGGACTGGATCTGGGTTAGCGCGGACTGGAGATTTGCCAGTTCGGTCTGAGTATGGTGGCGATCGCGCGCGCTGTTGCTTTGTAATTGTCGGAGTTGATCGTGAGACTGTTGCAGATAGTCCTGGAATTGCTCTAATTGCGATGGAATTAGTTGGGTCTTGGATGGGATCTGTTCTGACTGACTTTGGACAGGTATGGACGAAGTTTCGGAGTTGGTACACAGACTGCTATCGGATGCAGGCACAGAAACGTTCTCTGTCAAAGCCTGGACATGTGTTATGGATCTATTCTGAGTTGACTGGGGAGAGTCGTTAATCGGTGCCGAACCAGGCCGAGGCAGATTCAACGGTGATTGTGCAGGTGGCTTACGAATGAACTGGATCAGGTTGGTGATACGCCTTTCAAAGCCGGGATAAAACAGGAAGGTATGCAGGAGTAAAAGAATAGTAAAGTAGGGATTTTTGAGACCAAGAATAGTCGCCAGAGTGAGGGGTAGGCTAACTTCATAGAAGTCATGGGGAATGACGTAGGCTTTTTGAACGGGGGCGGGATCAAGGGTGGCTGTGGGATCGAGTTTGGTCAAGATGAGCTTGAGCAGAAAGTAAAAAACGGTAAATACGAGGATAAGGGGTGCGGCTGGAGCTATTACCAGAATCAGTGCACCCATAAGCAACATCTCAACAGGAAAGAGAAGGCGGCTCATCCAAAATCGGACGGTTTCAACCCGGGATTTTGTGACGAAGGTTATGACACTGGATTTTAGATCATCACTACGATCCCAAAGCTGATGTAAGAGAATACCGCGCAGTCCGGCGAAGAATGCCCAGGTGGTGGCAGAGATCGTAAGTGCGGTTGCTTGCAGAGAGGGTGCCGTGACGAGGTGGGTAAAGGTAGTGGCTATGAAGAGGGTTGGAATAGCGTGTGCGCCAGCGGCATCGCTGATGATACCTAAGATACCTTTTTCTTTAAAGCGGAAAGGTGGGGTCGAGTAGAGGGTGGGCAGCAGATAGTTGATGCCTAGCAGGATGATCGGCAGAATGCCAAAGTGGAGCAGGACGGGTAGGCTGAATCCGAGTCCGGTGAAGGCAAGGCAGAATAGGGCGCGTTGCCAGGGTGAGAATCGAGCCATTGAGTTATGTTTGCCAACCTGCTGATCGGCTCCAATGTCAAAGCTGTCATTGATAATGTGCCCGTAGGCTGCGACACAGGCGATCGTAAATAACAACGCAGCTACAGTCAGAATTGATTGGAGAACAGGAAAATCTAGCAACAGAATTTCGGCATAGGCGATCGCCAGTAGTGGTGGAATTTTGTAGAGCCACCAATCGTGCGATCGAATTGCTTTGAAAAATGATGCCAGGAATCTACCTGCTGTTGAGATTTCAGTTTTTACAGTTGTCTTAAGACCCTCTCTCTGTTTTTTTGAACGGGCAATGATCGCTATTGTTTTGCCTGCCTGAAAAAGAGGCGACTCAATAGTTTCTACTTGATCAAAGTATTTTTCAAATAAGGCTATTAAATATTCTGGCTGTGGTGCAATCATATTTCTATGAAGTTTATTAGAGCCATCGAGCCAACTCCAAATGACTGCTTCAAAGCAAATTTCCCCACCATATACAGCGACACTTTGGCTATAGGGAAGTTTGACATTGCCAGCCCCAATTTCTTCTGGAACGCATATTGGAAGAAAGCAAACTCCTTGATCAGATGTCCAGCTCACAAGGTTTTCAACGACTGTTTCTAATTGTAACAGTGACTCTACATACCCATACGCCCACCACATGCAAGTTACTAAATCCCATTTCCCCTCCCACTGAGGGCGTTCATCTCGATAGTCTCCTTGCACAAGTGAAGCATTAGGATTTTCCTGTTTTGCAACCCTGAGCATGGCAGGCGAAACATCTAGACCAGCTCGTTTTATATTAGGAAAACGACTCAGAAAATAACCTGTACCACAGGCAACATCTAACCATGTTGCGCCTTCCCCAATTTGGCCTAAGAGTTTACTAATTGTTTCTTCTTCAAAATCAGTATTCTTTTTAGACGCCTCATTCAAAAGAAACTTTTGGTTGTATTCCTGGGCATAATCCTCATCATAAATCTCAATCACTTTATTTTTTCTCATGGAATTAAATTTGTCTAACAGCGTAGGCTCGGAATTTACTTGACTATTCTTGTTAAGTAAATATTTTTTAGCTTCAGTCTCAGAATCATTTAAATCTCCCATAGCTTCAACCTGAAATATCCAACCCTTATGACTCATTTTTTTTTTGATAAATTCATTTTCTGTTAATAGTTTACTTTTATTTTTTCTAAAGCCTAGGCTTGTCAAGTTGGCAGGTTTTCTATTGCAACCCTGAAATATGGAACTTTGAGGAATGAAAAAATTAGGTTCTATTTGAAGAATTTCAAACCCTTTTTCAGGTGAATTTTGATCTAAATGGTAAAAAACAGGGTCAACCTCTTTAGGTATTGCAATTACTTTCATAACATTTAGGTGAACAAATGGGTTGTGGTCAGCGCTAATGAAGCCCTCGCATCCGCTTTGATCGCGTCCAACCTTGACAGCGTTCGCTTTAGCCGCGACAGTTGTAGCTCTGGAGCTGGAATCGCTACAATGTCCATATACAAGCAACCTAACAGCGCCGCGATCGCCTCTAAGCCTTGGAAAATACACCAGTAAAACGCGATTGCCCGGTGAAAGTGAAGACCGCAGGCAGGCGGCGACCAATCTTTTCATCTTTAACTACTAGGTCACTGATGCCATGGTATCGTGATGTTTGCGGTGTTTACTCTTAGCTAGGCTATAGAGAATAGAAGCGGGTGATACAAACAGTCAGCGATTACGGCCTCATCTTACTATCCCCACTTGTTTAGATTAAGCATCTCTCCGGGGGCTTAATATAGGTTGAGGCTGAGCCGAGTGAAACTGGAGCCCAGAGCGCCACCCCTGCCGAATACCGGCGATCGCCTCTCCCAGATATTGCTGCAACACCTGATTGGGCAAGCGATGGGTCAATTTCAGCCGCAAGATTCTCAAAAAGCAACGATAGGTCAGCAATCCAGCCAAACGCATCCGAAACCAGAGCGAATCCTGGCAGTGGCTAGCCCCATGCTTGAGGGCAAAATAGGTCGTGTTCTTGGCCAGCGCATACCAGCAGGTCAAATGTCTACCATCTTGGCGATTGTGACTTGGCTGAACATAATGGTCAACCGTACAGTCAATGTGATGTATGGTATAGCCCGCTTCGAGCAGGCGTAAGCACACATCAGTTTCCTCTAGAAAATATTCAAAAAACTCATCAAAGCCACCAATCTGTAAAAGCGCCTCCCGTTTGTACGACGCATTGGCCCCCATCACCCCCGAAAACCAACCAGCACTCGATAGATAGCGCTGCTCCGACTCTAGCGACAGTACAGGCCGAGACCTACTCATGCGAGTGTGAACTCCCCTCGAAAACTGAAGCGGTGCCTTCGGTCGAGTCTGATCAGCCACAGCTCCTGCCACGCACCCGCAACGCCGTCCCTGCTCTTGGTGCGCCCTCCCATGGTGCTCCACCCAGTCCGCCGATGGAATAACATCATCATCCAGATATAAAACAATTTCCTGCGAGGCGGCTCTCAAGCCCAAGTTTCGCGCCACGCTCACATTTTTACATTCCGCAACAATAGTTTGAGTAATTAAATGTTTGTATTCTGATAAAACTGTGTTCGTATCATCTTGAGTAGGGCCTATAACAACAATTAGCTCCTGCAAGGTAGAACGCCAGCTCGATACTGAGTCCATGACCTGTCGGAGAGACGTACTCCTGCCTACAGTGCAGATGATCACAGACACCGAAAATTGCGTCATCCAAATTAACTTGACCTTAAAGAATCAACAACGAACTGAAAGTTATTGTATAGTAGATGATTAAATCAAGCGCAAAGAAGCGAAACCCGTTGACAAATTTAATAGTTAATATTTTTCATGAAAACAGTTAGTATAAATTCCCGTTATCAATCAATCGATTCACCAGCAAAAATCTTGCTATTCTCTACTTGAAATTCTAGATATTTTTGGCTTTGAAAAAAAGTACTGAAGATTAGTTAATCCTCAAAATTATGCTTTGTCAAGAGCGTCGATATATCGATTATACTGCCCCTAGTCTCTAGCTAAAAATGGCTGAATTTAAGGCTGTTCTTCAGCCCAGATTTGCAGAAAAAATAAACATTTCAACTCAAAAGATTGCTGTTTTAGTCAGTAACGAATTTGAGGGGCTAACTCATAACGGAGGAATTGGCACTTATTATACCAATCTCAGTCAAAAACTGTCTGCTGATAGCTGGACGGTTATTCTATTGCTTTGTCAAGCAAATCTTGAGCATCAAGAAAAATGTCAATTTGACCACATTGTGCAGGTTGTTTCAGTCGGGCAGATCCCCGAACTGTTAATCCTTCAACCGCTACATCAACACATTCTCAATGCAGCTCAGAGAGACCATGCCAGTCGTAGCTTCAGCTACCACAGCATCTGCTGCCTATTTTTTATTCAGGCTCTTGAATCAGCTTTTTCTGAGGCAATTATATATGCCGAATTTCCCGAGATTTGGGGTTTTGGCTACCACACGATTCAGGCAAAGCAAGCAGGGTATTTAAGTCATAATTGTTTGACCGGTGTAACATCCCACGGCAGCTTTGAATGGCTACGAGAGATCAACAGCCAGTATCAAAGTATAGATGACCGCTGGTTTTGGCAAGCCTACCATTGCGAACAGTTCTCCTATGAAAATGCAGACGTTACCTACTCTCCCTCCCAGTTCCTTAAGGAAAAGGTAGCTAGCTACGGCTGGAAAACGGATCATGTTAAACACTTACCCTATTTTATCCCTACTTTCCAACTGCCCCTAGAAGATAGCCCTGCTAAAACCATTGAAATTAAGCCCGATCACATTCCAGTAGTATTTTTTGGACGACTGGAAGAGCGCAAAGGGCTATGCGACTTTCTAGAGGCGGTGAAACTACTTGAGCCAACCGTTGCTGACCAAATCCACCTAATTTTTATGGGCAAGGTAGTTCCGCTTCATTCGCCCTGCCTAGCGGCCCTCAATAGCCAGCACTACATTGAACGCGAATTGAGCGATGAATTTACCTATACCTTATGTACTGATTTCTCCAGTCAGGAAGCGGTTGCTGCGATCGCAAACTTAAACCACCCTATCGTCTGCCTTACCAGTTTGCAAGAGAACTTTCCAAATGCTGCCTTAGAAATGGGACAGTTGCCGGTTCACTTGGTTGTATCAGACACTGGCGGCTTTCATGAAACGCTAGACCTAACTCAGCGTACAGACGCAGTTCATTGGTTTCATCCTGGCAATGCTAATTCCCTAGTCCAGGTGCTTACTCAAGCTGTAAAATTTGTTTCTGATCAGCCTTCCATTCTGTTCCCTGAAACTCATCACCAAATCAACCAGCACTTGCTCAATCAGCGACTAGAATATATGAGCCAAGCCTTTCTCGCGGTTGCGCCAAAAGAGCCATTAACGCCAGATGTGACCCTCATCCTGATCTGTCGGCAGTCTGGTGATTCAGTGCTGGAGTGTCTGACTAGCTTAGCCGCACAGACCTATGAGCATCTGAATATAACCGTGGTAGTACCCGCCGGGGCTGATGAACCCACTGTGGCAGCGATCGCTCAGGCCCAAACCCAGTTTCCCGACTACAAATATCTTACAGTTGAAGACGGTTGGAGTTTAGGGATAACCTATAACCATCTAATTCAGCAAGCAACGGAAAATTATATCCTCTTTTTCCCTGCCAATCAGGTGGCCACAGCAGACATGCTTGAGCGGTTAGTAACTGCTGCCAATGAATCTGATGCTGTTGCCGTTGTTTGTCCACAGTTGGTGCTGTCAAATGACGATCAGCCAGAACACATCACCTTGGTTGACGGCAATTTGCTCAAGTTGTTAGAGTTCAACCACCACTATGATCTCACAGCATTATTTGCTCGCTCCTTTCTAAACGCTTTCCCCTTTAACGAAGAACAGGGCCTGCTGGGATTGAACTGGCAACTATTTGCCGCTGCGATCGCGACAGATCAGCCTATTGCCTACTATCCATATCCGCTATACACTATCCAGGCCAATGCAGATGTGATGATTCCCGCGACAAATTGGCCCAAAGAGCGGTACTACCTGCGTCAGTTCCTCGGTCAAATTCCATCTGATCAGTGGCACCGCCGTCAAATTAATCTGCTGCTAACCGGATTTGAGCAGATCACTCAACGTGTTACCCCTCAGCAATCGTTGCCTACTCCTTCTTCTCCCCAAGATCAGGCGTGGCAAATCACAGCTCAGCAGCTGCAATCAGAGCTTGTTCAGGCCCAAGCACGTCTTCAGCGCTTCGAACCCTGGAATCAAGAATTGCAAGCGGGTAAAGCCTGGTTAGAATCCCAGTGGCAAAGCTGGATGCTGAAGGCTCAAAAAGCAGAAGCTGAAAGCTCACAACTGCAATCACTAATTCATGAAATGCAGGCCAGCAAATTTTGGCGACTCCGCCGAGGCTGGCTTAAGCTGAAACGCCATCTTGGCCAGTTTCAAAGCGATCCTCTACTGCCACCTGCTCATACCTATACACCCGGCGTACAGGCTTTTATCGCCCGCATGGCAGGGCAAAAAGTTCGCTTCTTTCAGCCAGAAGCTACTTCGCTCCCAGTTGTAACAGTTATTTCCTCTTGCGTCCAAGGCTATGAATACCTGGAAACTACCTACCGTAGCATTACCAATCAGACCTTACAAAGCTTTGAATGGTTGCTGGTTAAAGACAGTTCGACTACGCCGGAGTACAACGGCTTACTCACTTCTTTATCGCAGAGAACACCGAAGATTCGTCTTCTTGCCCAGGAAAGCTCTAGCAATGTTGCAGCCCACTACAACCAGGCAATCTCGCAGGCTCAAGGTCAGTACCTCTGCTTCGTTGATATTGGCGCTGTACTCGACCCGACCTACTTAGAAAAATGTGTTCTCTTTCTAGAAAGTCATCCTCCAGTGGCGGTTGTGAATAGCTACTCCGTTGTGTTTCAATCCCAAGAACACTGGTGGCAAACTGAACTTAACTATCTCCACGTTCTTATAAATGAATCAGGGCTCTTCTGTCATCCGGTTTATCGCAAGGTAGCTGTTGACGAAGCGGGTGGATTTGATGAATCGTTATTGTGCTGCGCTGAGTGGGATTACTGCCTCAAGATCATGGCACAGAGTTCTACTCATCATCTCGGTTGGACAATTCCTGAGTATTTAGATGGCTACCGAGCCACACCACATACTGCGCCCGCACTCTCGCCTTCTCCCACGGCAGAATTTCAACACACCCTCTCAGCTATCCGATCTCGCTATCACAATAAGCTTTCTAATCAGCCCATTGTGTCGTTAGTACCACCTCCGTTGATCCTGGATACACTAAATGAGCGGTTTCAGATAGCTAACCAACGTCCAGCAATTAAGCCGAGCAAACGGGTCATGCTGCTCAGTGACGCACTAGATACGAGTGAGATGGCTAAATGGAATTGTGATCTAGTTAGTTGGTTAACAGAGTGTGGCTACGAAGTTGTGATTATAACAACTTCAACGTCAGACCACGCCTGCCAAGAATATTTCTACCCAGCCACCGCTGATATTTTTCATCTACCTAACCTATTCAATCAAGCCTATTGGTTAGCTTGTATCCGTTACTTGCTGAAAGCACGGCGAGCGGATGCTGTTTTTGTATCTGGCTCAACCATTGCCGAGTCGTTTCTGCCGATAATCCGCGCCGAGTTTCCACAGGTTGCTCTGCTGATCTATACCCATCTCAACAACCAGCAGCATAACCAGCATGGACATCATTCAGCCATGCAGGACCACGACCCTTACCTGGACTACTACTTAGCTGCATCTTATCGGCAGGCTAGAAGCTATACAGCGTCTCATCCCAACTCTCCCACCAAAACGAAAGTTTGTCGGTCTTATCCCGATGTAGAAGCCGCTTTGGCAAAAGCCATCCAAAGGCGTCAGGGTTTTGCTCAACCGACAACGATGCCCAATAGGGAGCAGGCTGTTTGGGAATTACTCGAAGACTTGCAAACATTAATGACAGCAGAACCGACAACAGCCAGCCAACCTACAGCCGTTCCAACTGAATTATTGACAGAACCGACCATTCGCCAACTAACCAAGCTTTTATTGAAAAAAATCGTAAAAAGGTGATAAGGCAGACCATTCAAACAACCTTAGCTTAAGAGATCAACCCCAAAGTATGCACTTGCCGCTTTTTGAACATCAGCCAACTCTAACCAGTCACAAGGATCAAGATTTGCGATCGCGTCCTTAAACTCTATTTTTGCTCTTTCAAAGTTTCTGATATGAACAAAGTACATCACTTTAGCCGCTAAAATATTCGGTCTCATTTTCTCAGCCGTAATATTCAGCGAATAGGCAAAGGTTGCTTCAACTTCCGCCTCTGTAAAGCTACTAAATGAATAAACTTCTTGTAGAACTCTATTTGAGATCGGTTTAACAAGCTGAAATACTCTAGAGGAATAAATAAAAGGATGCTCAATTGGAACTAGATAGTCCCTTAACCGATACATCAGCAGATGAATCCAAACAGTATAAAAGTGAGCGAAATCCTGATGGATGATGAATGACAACCCTGGAATCAGACGAGGAAAGAAGTTTTTCAAAATACTGTTTGCTAATTCCCAAGATTTCATCGCATCAATAAATAAGCACTCAATTTCGCCCTGCCCCCAACCGATTTCTGTCAGATCACCAGGATAGACTTCGACAAAATGCTTCCAGGGACTAATTCGCTCTAGATACTCATCTAAGAAACTATCTCCGTCACTATATTTGCCTTGCAGTGAAGTACCCAGAACGCTTTGCTCCATGTTTGCTGTTGTCTGCCAAACAAAGAGATCATAAGCATGAATTCGTTGGTCTTTATTGATGACAGAAGCATTGTTCTCAAGGCCCATTGCCAAAGAAATCGTAGATGAACCAAACCAGCAGCCGAGTTCTACAATCTCTCCTCGGCCTGAATATTCATTTTGAGCATAATTTTCTAAGAAAAGTTGCTCTTCCATAGATGTCATACCTAGTACCCATCGCCTGGTTTGACTGCTGCCTTCGTGCCCATCTTCTAAAAGTTCTAAAGGGAAAGCTTGCCTCATGTACTCAAGCCTTTGATTCAGCAAGCGCCGATTGACAAAATGAAGAAACTCTCTATAGGGTGCGCTGATTTTTTCTGGATGCACTGCTAATACTTGAGTGATAGTCTTTGCTAGTGAATTTGAATTTTTCGGGCTAAACCAATGTACTCCCTGAGTATGCCCAATCAAACTCAGTGTCTCTCGAAATCCACCTGTGTCAGCAACGACTAGACTAATTGGCAATTGCCCCATTTCTAAGGCAGCATTAGGGAAATTTTCTTGGTGGCTAGTTAGACAGACAATTGGATTATCTAGGCTGCTAATTAGCTGAATTGCATCTTGACTAAACAAATCAATAATAATGTTATATTGGTACTCTTTGTCTAATACTTGCTGAATGTAGTCTTGGCTGTCTAATCCTTGTAAATCCGTCGTATGAAGTTCAACATTTTTGCCTAAGAAAATGATATGAATTTTTTCTATGATGCTGCGATCAAGCAGCCGAAGTGATTCTAGAAAAGTTAATAGTCCCTTTCTCTCCTCTAGTCGACCAAAAAAGACTAGTGGGACAGAAGAATCTTTAATCGGCAGTTGAAAATTGCTTCCAGAGGTGGCAGGTTCTGACGTTGCTTCAATTACTGGAAAGCAATAGGGCAAATGCAAGGCGTGGTCAGTTTTCCAGCCGTATTTTTCTACTTTTTCCTTTAAATAGTGAGAAAGAAAAAAGGCTAAATCAGCGTGCTCAAAAGAATACTGCTCATAATGGCTTGTTTGCCAAAACCATTGAGGACTAGCTTGATTATAGTGTTCATGAGCTTCAGTAAGCCACTCCTGGCCGCTATGCAGGGTAACTGCGATCGCACAATTTTTCCCTAGAATTCCTGCCTGTTTTGCTTGTATGGTTTGGTATCCAAAACCCAGCATCTCTGGGAACTCAACGTATATATAGGCATGCGGGAAAGTTTTGGCGATCGCCTGAGTAAAAAATAGTGCGCAATAGCTTTCATAAGTTACCCATTCCCATGGCTTAAGCTGAGACAACAAAGCCTGGTGAGTGGGTTGTAGATCCAGCACTTGATTGCACTCGCTAGTCAAAAAAACCTGTCCCACAGTAGGGATAGTTGACTTACTCACGATTATTCCCTGGCTTTGGCATAGTAATAGCACCACATAGAACCCTTCCGTAGCCAGGTTCTTACTAAGCGTGCAGTAATAAGTACCAATGCCGCCATTCCTAAAAATGCCCTCATACTCAGAGGTAACCAATAGTGCTACTCGATTGGTAGATTGAGGCACATTGTTAATGATTCCCCGCCTGAAAGAGACATCAGTGACGTTGCCGTAATTGTTTAAGAAAGGCAGTTTTTTCATCTGAATATCTCAAATTAAGATTTTATTTGCCAGAAAAGTTTCTAGTATATCCCGAATTTCTCACTGGCCTTGCCGCTGGGGCTGTGGCGACGTTGACCAGGGTATACAGCATTTCTCAGCCTGTTGAGGTACAGCAAAAGACCCGAAACACTTGCTATGTAGGAATCTCAGATCTTGATTCGTACCTCACTAGAGTGGAAAACGCTGTAAGCGTTCGGGACAGCTTCCGGCCGTTCCAGGGCCATTTGAGCGGGGCTAGGTGGCCGCGCCTCATTTCCCCCAGAACAAAGACGTTCCGGTTGGGGTGGCCCTGGGTTCTCCAGCCAGTAGGGTTTTATCTCCGGCAGCAGGGCTAGCTGTATTCCTTTGAGCGTTGCCATTACACTCTTTCAATCCTGATCTGGCGGTGGCGCTCTTGCTTGAGCATGATCTTTTAGCCCATCTGCTGTAGATCATAGCGACAGTGGCACGGGTTGCAGAGCGCTTTCAGGTTGGTGTGATCGTAGTCTGATGAAACGTGGTTCAGGTGGGCAACCGTCATTAACCAGCGTGGGGGGAATGCTTTGAAGTCAGCCATCACAGGGCACTCGTCAGGGATACCGGTGGTGCGAATGCGATCGCAGAACTCCTCGACTAATTCTTTTGGGCGAA
The DNA here is from genome assembly GCF_032813545.1 of Nodosilinea sp. E11. NCBI lineage: Bacteria > Bacillati > Cyanobacteriota > Cyanophyceae > Nodosilineales > Nodosilineaceae > Nodosilinea > Nodosilinea sp. E11. The sequence goes on along the minus strand of NZ_CP136514.1, from coordinate 8,559 downwards.
TGCAGGTACAATCGCAAGTCTCCTACCTGTCCTCTACCAGTGCCATTGCCAGAATCCTCCTGACTAGGTTTCTCTTTGCCACCGCTCCCATTTCCACCGCTCACCCCAGGGCACACTTGTAGCACCGTACCGATAGGGCAGGGCCATTGCTGTCGATCGGGGCAGGGCACCGCTGGCCCATGGGGGGCTTTATGGGGAAGAGAGAGGCGGCCTGATCGCGCTATCGGGCCACCCCAGCCAGGGACTCAGCAGTGATGGGGGCACCGCGTCGTAGTTCCTGCCATTGGGCCTCGATGGGCTGGTAGCTGCACACACAAATCATAATTGTCATGTCGGTGTCGGGGCTGTTGAATTGCTGCACCTCAGCCACGACCCAGTCTCCATCCTTGCCATGGGTGACACCGTTGCCGGGGTCTGTCAGGTTGGCATAATCCCGAGTGCGATCGCCCACCTTGGGGATCTGCTCTGACCAGTTCCATTCCTCAGCCAGGATGGCCGTCAGTCCACCGTTAGGCGAAAGGTGGCGATCCTCCCACCCTGGGGCGCTACTGGAGTCTGCTTTGTAGATGATCCAGGTTTCGTTAGTCGCCATAACGGGTGTCCTCAAATCTGGTTTGTTCACTCTAAAACACACAATCGACCTTGGAGTATAGGGTCTTTGTTCCGCCTCACATTTTTTAATCCCACCCATTGCGCCTGCCCATCTCACGGCACTGTTCCGGGTCAGTGGCGGCATGGATGTTCTCCTGGGAGCGATCGCTCTGCGACTTGCTCATGCGCCCGACTCCCTATCTTCGAGGAGGTCAACGCCTCGTACTGTTCCCCCAAATTTAGACAACGTAGTGAGCGCCGCAGCAATCTGGTCAAGGCGATGGCCGTTGATTTTGGGCATTGTTTCAGCCGTGCGCAGTGCCGACACAGCATTGGTGCTAATGCCCAGCTCATCAGCCAGCGCCTTTCCCGAAACCCGATGCCGGGCCATTAACTCATTCAGCCGCCACATTGTCGGCATCAAACCCGCGCTCATAGGACAACTCCATTACGGTACAGGGCAAGCGTAGCCCATATCAATCAAAGTTGCACTTGTAAATATAAATATCAAGCTTAGATGAATGTAGTGGCCTCTGGGGAGAGTGCGATCGCAACGTCTTGTCGGCTTAGCCCTCCTTTGCAACGTTGTTTTGGTGCTGTAGCGGCTGCTCGAAGCGTATTCCCACAGAGAGGGGAGCAGCGATCGCACCCTGCCGGAGGGGTTTACAGGAGCCCTCCGGGGATTAGCCGTCGAATCTGAACTGGGTCAACCAGTTAGGCCCGCCGCCATTCCTGACGTGTTGTAGTTCGGGCTTGTACGGGCTCAGGGAACGGGGGTACACACCGGTTTCCCAACAGACTCTCAGCTTGGCCTTCCACTGCCGCCCAAAGCTCTCTCTGGCCTTTTCCAGGGCGTAGTATTGGCTGTTCGTTGCTTCAAAGGTGGTGTTCATGGTGTTTCGGTGATAGGGGTATCTGCTGTCTCTGTAGCGGTTGGGGAGGCTGCGATCGCAAGGTGCTGTAGCGAGTCGAGGGGGATGCGATCGCAATCGCCTTTGGGGTGTGTATTGCCCTACCCCCAGGGCGAGACGGCTAGGAGAGTTATGCGAGAAGGTCAGCGGGGAGGACGGATGCTAGGGCTGAGCGGATGTCGCCGTTACGCATGTGTTTTTTGTGACCTCTAGAGTGCCGCCATTGGAGGTTGACGAGGTTGGCGAGAGCGCGGAGTTTGTTGGTAGCGGTGCCGGTGCTGTTGAGGATGGCCTGCACCTGGTCGGGGTGGATGGTGGTGCTGCTAGTGGAGGGGAGGTCAAGCAGGGTAGCAGCGGAATTGACATCGGCCTGGGGCAGGGCAGCGCCGCCATCGAGGGGGTCGATCGCATTGTCAATGCGTAGAGCCAGTGCGTAGGCTTCGGTGGCCCATTGGGCCTCGTAGAAGCGACGAGCGGCCTTGCCTGCTTGGAGGGTATAGAGGCAGGCGAGGAAAGCCAGCCAACCAGCGATCTGGAGCAGGATTGAGAGAGTGTGGTAGACGTCGAGGGCGCGATCGCTTCGCAGTACTTGCCAGGTGTGTCGGGAGGCGTTGGCCAGGATGGAAGGGGCGATCGCGTAGGGGGCCAGCAGGGGGGAAACGAGAGCTTGAGTAGGGTTCATGGGGGATTGCCTGAACGTGAGGGGTGGGGTGCCCTCATAGCGCTGAGGGCAAGCGTTGGGGAGAAGCCGTGGACGGATTCAGCAGGGGGTTGGAGGGGCTGCTGGTAGCGGCTGAGGTATTGCACATCTCTGGGGTCTAGCCCTAGGGCGAGGTGCCGTTTGATCTCGGGTTGGGGGGTGGCGATGGCAGTGGTCATGGGGTGTTTCCCCATTTGGCTGACTACTACATAATATCTTAACTGCAATAAATATGCAATAGCAGTCAAATTGTTTATAGCTAAATCTATTGCAGTTTGTGGGTCTTAGTAAATCTGTCGCGTGCCACGATAAATGTCATCGTTGTGCCACGATAATTGTCATGGGTGCTAGAACGGTTGCCTGCTGGGACATCTATCGATCTTGGGTCTGAGCCAGCGACATGATGATGAGCCGACGTTCAAGGTTGCGATCGCGTCCGTAATGCTTGTCCCGCAGGGGTTTGGGGATTTGATGACAAATAACGTGGCACAAAATTGATGACAAATAATGTGGCACGTGAAAGAGGCTAGTAAGATCGGCAAAACGGTTGTGCTGCGGTGATTTGAGAGCCTTTAGAGAACTCGAATTAAAATTGCAGAGAATGACAAATATCGTGGCACGTGAGACTGGCGAAAAACGTGAACCCCTGGCTCTGCCGCCACTAGAGCGAGAGTCTTTGTCCTTCACTGGAAAAGGTGATCTAATGCGATCGCCGCGCTCAAGGAGAGCGTGTGGATACCCTCTCTGCGCTGGGGGCAGGTGGCGGGCGAGACATGGTGAAAGGTTACAGCAGGGGGTTGGAGGGGCTGCTGAGGGATTGCATGTCCCTGGGAGCTAGCCCTAGGGCGAGGAGGCATTCTACTCCATAACATCAACATCCTGACTTAAACCAGTATTCAATAGCAGCTAGGGTTATTTATAGCTAAATCCATTGCAGTCTATAGGTCTTTGCATATTTATTGTGGCACGAGATAGAGGCGATTAGACGTGGCCGAAACCCTTGTGAGATAAGGGTTTCAAGGCTTTGCCTGAAACCAGGGGCAACGGTGGTCAACGGCCAAATATCGTGGCACATGAGAACGACGAAAAAAAGGAAATTGAAGCGGCGATCGCCCATCCTCATCCCGTCGCGCTTCCTTGTCGTTACCGAAGATCGCGACGACGATAGATAGTTTCGGCAGAGGGATGGTTGTTGGCAGAGACTTGGGATGTAGCCTTAGGCGCATAGGTTGCGACGACATTGACGGGGTAGATGACGCGATCGATTCTTAGAGCCAGTGGCTGCTGCCTCAGCGTCACATTCGGTGTCGTAGCGTCGTGCGGCCCGCCCTGCCTGGACACCCTATAAGCAGGGGGGGAAAGCCAGTCAGCCCGTGCTCTGGAGCATGATTCAGAGAGTGCGGTAGAAGTCGATGGCGCGATCGTTATGCCCAAGGCCTGCCAGGTGTTGCGGGTGGCAGAGACAAGGATGCTAGCGGGCGATTGCATTCATCGTTGTCATAGTGGGCTGCGATCGCCCACTGTGACGACGAACAGCCAGAGCATCGGTGTAGTAGACCCATGCCAGCGCGATCGCCAATCTCTTGAGTGGTGGCCCCCGTAACGCTGTGCAGGGCCATGGGTAGGGTTCTGCTGCTGGAGAGGGTGCGATCGTGGCGTGCGATCGCTGCGCTCAAGGATGGTGTGGGGGTACCTCCCTGCGCTGAGGACTGGCGGTTCGAGCTATTTGATAGAGAAGCTGTAGAAGGCTTCAGCAGGGGGTTGGAGGGGCTGCTGGTGGTTGCTGAGGTATTGCACGTCCCTGGGGTCTAACCCTAGGGTGAGGAGCCGCTTTACATCGGGTTTGGGGGTGGCGATGGTCATGGAGTGTTGCTCCTGTTTGGCTGACTACACACGACGACAAGACTGCAATAAATACAGAATAGTAGTCAGGATAAAGTTTAGCGAGTTACGTTGCAGTCTAGAAGTTGTAAGCGATGATGCAGGGGTGCGATCGCACGTCTTAGGGGCTGAAAGCATTGGAATCTCGTAGAAATTGATTGATACAGATTCCTTATGTCGCCATAGAATATGAGGTTTTATATATTGAATACAGGTATAGAAATAGCATAAAGGATAGGAATATTTTATAGGAGTCGGGGATCACTGGGGATCGGCGCAGGGGTTGAAAGGGCCAAAAGCCTTTATCCATAGGGACTTTGGGGGTTTAAGAGGGTTGCGATCGCATAATGGGGATCACGGCAAAAGGTACAGAAATATAAGAAATAAAGATATAAGAATGGTTTATAGGGGTATAGAGGGTGCAGTCTAGAGTTTTTTGGAATTTGTCGCGTGCCACGATATTTGTCATCGTTGTGCCACGATAATTGTCATGGCGGCTAGAACAGTTGCCTGCTGGGGCTTCCAGCGATTTTGGGGCTGATTCAGCGCCGTGATCGGGGCCGCTGTTCGAGGTTGCGATTGCGCCTGGAGTGCTTGTCCTATAAGGGTTTGGGGATTTGATGACAAATATTGTGGCACGAATTTGATGACAAATATCGTGGCACAAAAAAGGTGCTGGTAAAGAACGGTAAAACGGTTGTGCTGCAATGCTTTGAGAGGGTTTAGAGTAGCAGAATTAAAAGTGCAGAGAATGACAAATATCGTGGCACGTGAGAAAGGTGAAAAAAGTGAACCGGTGACATTGCCGCACCTAGAGACACTGTCCTTAGACGAACGCCGCCGCCTGGAGGTCATTCAAGGCCTAGAACGCTATCGCGGTCAATCCACGTACCGAGAGGTGGAGGCTGCGGCAGCCGCCACTCTGAGCTTGAGCGTGCGCAATCTGAAGCGGTTAGTGCGTCACTATCGCGAACGGGGCATTGAGGGCTTGAAGCGCCAAGTACGCTTCGACGAAGGCAATGTGAGAGTGGACGATAGCTGGCGGGAATTCATCCTTGAGCGCTACCGCAACGGGAACCGAGGCACCCGTAAAACGAGCCGTGCCCAAATCGCCAAACAAGTCGCCAGCCACGCCGCCGCCATCGGTAGCCCCAATTATCCGAGCCGTCGCACGGTATACCGCATCCTGTCGGGTGAGATTAGGCAAGCCGAGCAAAAGCAGAAGCAACGCTCCATCGGCTGGCAGGGAGATACCCTGACGCTGACCGCAAAATCAGGGATTGAGATCGCCGTTGAATACAGCAACCAGGTATGGCAATGCGACCACACACCAGCCGATATTGTGGTCGTCGATAGCCAAGGCGACGTTTTGGGTCGACCGACCTTGACCACCGTCATCGACACCTACTCGCGATGCATCATGGGGATACACCTGGGCCTGGAACCCCCCAGTGCCGCCGTCACCGGCTTAGCCCTGCGCCACGCGATCCTGCCGAAACAGTATCAACGGGGCTACGAACCCGAAGCCCTGTGGGAGAGCTACGGCGTCCCGAAGTACCTGTACACCGACGCCGGTTCCGACTTCACCTCAGCCCACATCGATCAAGTCGCCAGCCGATTAGGCATCGTGCTGTGCCTGCGTCGCCGTCCCGCCGAAGGCGGCATCGTCGAACGGCCCTTCGGCACCCTCAACCGTGAATTCTTCTCCACCCTACCGGGCTATACCACCGCCAACGCCAAGCCCCATCTAGCGTCGATCAACGCAGACGCCTGCCTGAGCCTAGAGCAACTAGAGGGCCTGCTCATCCGCTACATCGTGGATAACTACAACCAGCAACCGGACGCCCGCGATCGCCAACACAGTCGGATAGAGCGGTGGCGCGCCGGACAGATGGCCCAAGGGAAACCCCCAGACGAACGAGAACTGGACTTACTGCTGATGCGCCAACAGCGCCGCCGCATTTACCAGGGCGGGTACCTGCGCTTTGCCAACCTGATTTATCGCGGCGAATACCTATCAGGCCATGCCGGAGCCGACGTCGTCCTCCGCTATGACCCCCGAGACATCACCACCGTCCTGGTGTACCAACCCCAGGGTACGACCGACGTCTTTTTAGCCCGTGCCCACGCCCAAAACCTCGAAACAGAACGCCTCTCGCTAGCCGAAGCCAAAGCCATCAGTCGTCGTTTGCGCGAAGCTCGCACCGAGATTACCAATCAGTCCATCCTCAGCGAGATTCAATCTCGCGTGCAATTCATTGACGAGCTGCTGTCAGCGCCCCCGCTGCCCGCCAACCACGAAGACCTACCGTCCGACGAAGCAAGCGAGCCTGAATCGTCCCCGGCCCCTAAGCCCCTACCCGCCATACGCGTCTACGACTACGAGCAACTGCGTCAATCGCACGGCCTTTAAGCGCCCTCAACATCAACCCCCCCTTCCGGAGCCTCCTATCCCATGTCTCCCTCCCCTGCTGCCGACCCCAATCCTGCGATCGCCGACGTGAATGAGCGAATTCGAGACCTGGGCCGTCGTCGCGTCCTGGAACTGCCCCAGATGTTGGAATTTCATACCTGGCTAGACGGTAAACGCTTAGCCAGACAATCCTGCCGAGTCATCGGGGAATCGCGTACCGGCAAGACCGTGAGCTGTGATACCTACCACCTCAAATCCAAAGTGACCCAGCGACCCGGTGAAGCCCCCCTGATACCAGTGATGTACTGGCACTGTCGTGAGAACCTCTCCGTGAGCAACCTGTTGGTCGGCCTGCTAGAAAGCCTTCAGTATCAAGCCACGCGAGGGCGCATCCCTGAACTCCGGGAGCGGGTCTACCACGTGCTCCGGAGTTGCCAGGTTGAGATGATCATCTTCGACGAAGCCCAACGGGTAACCGCTCAAGCGATGTCTGAAATTAGAGACATATCCGACCTCTTAGAGATTGCCGTCGTGCTAGTGGGCACCGATCGGCTCAACGCCGTCATTCAACGTGATGAACAAGTCCTCTATCGATTTCTATCGGCCTATCGCTTTTCTCGACTCAGCAGTGAAGAACTTCAGGAGATGACCGCCCTCTGGGAAGAGCATGTGCTGCAATTACCCAAACCCTCCAACCTGGCCAACCCGAAAGCCCAGAGCCTGCTGCTCCAGGCCAGCCGAGGCTATATTGGCGTCCTGAATCAAATCCTCTGTGAAGCCGCCATTCGGGCCTTGCAACGCGGTCAGCCACGCATTGAGTTGCCCTTACTGCGACAAGTGGTCAAAGAATGTTCACTGGCGATCAAGTAATGGCCGGAGACCCGTCTTCACCAGCACCAGCAGCAGCACCAGCCTCCGTTACCCCTTGGCTGTTCCAGGTCGAGCCTCATGCTGACGAGAGCTTTGGTCACTTTTTGGGGCGATTTCGTCGAGCCAATCGCCTCAGTAGTGCCCAGTTATCGGCCATGCTGGGACAGCGATCCTATGTCGTCTCCTATTGGGAAAGCCCCTCTCGCCAGCGGCGACCGACCCCCGGTTCTCTTCAGCAGCTCTCCCAGATGAGCGGTGTTGCGATCGCCCGCCTCCATGGGATGTGGTCACCCTCCGACACCCGATTGCATTGGCCCACGCGGTTGTGTCCTGACTGTTACGCCGAAGCCCCCTGGCACAGACTCACCTGGCAATTGAGTGCCCAACCCGATTGCGAAATCCATCAGCGGCGGCGCAGCCGTCCTGGAAGGGCATCCCTATTAGCTCAATGTCCCCGCTGTCATCATGCGTTTCCACTGCCGAGCCATTGGGTCAGCGGCCAGTGTGCTCATTGCCAACTCCCGTTCGCGCAGATGCGGTTTTAGCGAACTGCCACGTACCCGCTCTAGGGTTGAGGTGTCAACTTAATTGACCAGCTAACTTCGCGTCCAGCTACTGGCTCGTGGGTTTGTTGGAACCGCTGCTTCAGCTGCTTCAAGCGTTGTTCCTGTTCGGTAATGTCGCTCGGGTAGTTCCATTGGCCCGGCGTGAGCCGACGAAAGATGACCGCTGACTCGCGCTGGAGTTGGGATGCTGCTTGAGTCGCGCAGGCGTCAAAGAAAGCTGGTTTTAGAGCTTCAATTTGGGTTTCGAGTTGAGCTAACTGAATCCGGAGCGCCACCATTTGATCAATTACATCGCTAGGCTCAGCCGTGGTTCTGGTCATTGATGGCCTAAAGAATTTTGTCGCTCATCATGATAGGAGTGATGCCGTATCCCTCATGCCAGACTGGCTACCAAAGGGTCTACTGCGCGTACCTGGCAGCCTTCAGGGGGAGTTGGTGCGATCGCTCTGTTGTGCCTTGCTGCGATCGCACCCATCGTCGTCATAGTGGGCTGCGATGGGTGCGATCGCTTGAGTCATGGCCCCCGCAACGTTGTGCAGAGCCATTGGTAGGGTTCTGCTGCTGGAGAGGGTGCGATCGTGGTGAGTGAGCCAGTGCGATCGCTGGGTTCGAGGATAGTGTGCGGGT